>NZ_JBSHFH010000013.1:0-172499 GCF_053617235.1 Streptomyces sp. NPDC055749
CGCCTCGGCAGCGCGCCGGGGCCGGGTCTGTGGGGTGGGCCTTTCGGAGTGGTTCCGGTTCAGTCGGTCAGGGGGCGTCCGGCGGCCAGCGCGTGGCCGACCCAGTAGGCGTCGAAGTTCCGCAGCCGGTGTCCCTCGGGCAGTTGCCCGGTCGGGGCGTTGACCAGGAACGGGACCCGCTGTTCGGTCAGGCCGCCGTGGGAGCGCAGGGGTTCCTTGAACCCCGAGATGTCGTGCCGGGCCGGGGTGGTGCCGAGCGCCGTGTTGCGTTCGGCGATGACCACGAGGTCACCGATGCGGTCGGCGGGCAGCTCGAAGCGCTCGCACGCCTGGGAGCGCGTCAGCACCGTCTGCACACCGTCGAGTCCGTCGAGTCCGGCGACGAGTGCGGCCTCGTCGGCTCCCGCGGGCAGATGGACGGTGGCGTACGAGCCGAGCGCCCCGTGGTGGACGGTGTACGGGTCGGTGATGGGCAGGATGACGCGGGCCGCGGCGTCCCCGAGCCGGACGTCCAGCCAGTCCTGGAGGAAGACGACGTTGGCCACCCCGTCGGCGTCGCTCTTGGCGTTCATGCCGTGGTCGGCCGTGACGACGAGGATCGCGCCGAGGGCGTCGATCCGCTCGAAGTACCCGTCGAGCATGGCGTAGAAGTCGTTGGCGACCGGTGACCCGGGGGCGTGCTTGTGCTGGATGTAGTCGGTCAGGGAGAGGTACATCAGGTCCGGCCTGTCGTTCTCCAGTACGTCGGTACCGGCTGCCATGACCAGCTCGCTGAGTTCGGCGCTGTAGACGGAAGGCAGTTCGCGCCCCACCCGTTCCAGCACCTTGCTGATGCCGTTCTCCTCCTCGGTGACCTGGTCGGCCTTCTCGGCAGAGAAGCACACGCCGTCGACCAGATCGCGGCCGAGCAGTCGGCGGAGCTTGTCCTTGGCGGTGATGACCGCGACCCTGGCGCCGGCCGCCGAGAACGCCGCGAAGAGCGTCGGCACCCTGAGCAGCGCCGGGTCGTTCATCATGATCTCGGTGCCGGATTCGGTGTCGTAGAAGTAGTTGCCGCAGATCCCGTGGACGGCCGGCGGCACGCCCGTGGCGATCGAGAGGTTGTTGGGGTTGGTGAAGGACGGCATGGTGCAGTCGGCCCGCAGGTCGCTGCCCCGTTCCAGCATGCGTTCCAGGAAGGGCATGCGGCCGTCGGCGACGGCACGCTCGTGGTAGGCGTCCTCGCTGCCGTCGATGCAGACCACGACGACGGGTCGTGCGGGCCAGGCGTAGGTGCGGCCGTTCACGTCGAGCTGCTCGGCAACAGATTCCTTCATGTACGGATCCACCCCTGAGGTCGAAGTCTCGGAGCGGCAACTCCCGCTCCGTATTTCATGGGTAGCACCCGTCACCGCCGGTGCAGAACCTCCGGAATCGCTATAGCGCCCATAGCCGTACGCACCTCGTGATCGCCCGTCCGCACCCCTCCCCAGCAGCGCCGATCGCGGATACGCTCACCGCGCGGTCGATTGTCGATCAACGTCAGGAGGCGCGTGGAACTCAACCTGCACCGGCTGTGGATCTTCATGCAGGTGGTCGAGCACCACGGATTCTCCGCGGCGGCTCAACGCCTCTACATGAGTCAGCCCTCGGTCTCCAACCAGGTGCGCCGGCTGGAACAGTCCCTGCGCGTCACCCTCATCGACCGTTCCGGCGCCCGGATCCGGCCCACGGCCGAGGGCGAGGTCCTCGCCGAGTACGGCAAGCGGGTCTTCCTGCTGGCCGACGAGGCGGTGGCCGCCGTCCAGCAGGTCAGCGGTCTCACCTCGGGGCGGTTGCTGGTGGGCGGCACGACCACGGTGGGCACCTATCTGCTGCCGCCCCTGATCGCCCGGTTCGCCGAGCAGCACCCGGGCATCGAGTGCGACATCTTCGTCGGCAACAACGAGGCCGTGCTCGAACGGCTGCTGGGCGGAGGCATCGGGGTCGCCGTTGTCGCGGGCACCCCCACGGCGGCGCAACTGGTCATGGAGACCGTCCTCGACGAACGGCTGGTCCTGGTCGCCGCGCCGTCCCATCCGCTGGCCGGGGCCCGTGAGGTCGAGCCCGCGGCGCTCGCCGCTTCCCGCTTCCTGTTGCGTGAGCCCGGTTCGCAGACCCGCGAGCTCCAGGAGTCCGTTCTCGCGGAGTGGGGGCTGACGGAGGTGTCCCGCAGCGACATCTGGGGGCCGGAGGCGGTCAAGCAGTGCGTGGCGGCGGACCTCGGTCTCTCGCTGATCTCCGAGCACGCGGTGGTCGACGACGTACGGGCGGGGTCGCTTGCCGTGCTCGATGTGAGTCCCCGGCCGCGCTCGCGCCCGGTCAATCTGGTGCGGCGCAGGGACCGGCTGCTGTCCCCGGCCGAGCGGGCGTTCATGGGCGTACTGCGCGCGATCGGCAGCTGGCCAAGCGAGCTGCCTGCCCGCTGACGCGCCGCCCCGACGCCCGGCGTCCCACATTCGGGATATCCTCTCCGATGTGAGAGAGAGCGAGATCCCGGAACCCGGCTCGGTCGATGCCCGCCTGGCCGCCCGGCTGGGCGAGCTGCGCACCGAGCACGGCTGGTCGCTCGACGCGCTGTCCCGGCGCAGCGGGGTGAGCCGCTCGACGCTGTCGCGCCTGGAGCGCGGCGAGCTGAGCCCGACCGCCGCACTGCTGGGGCGGCTGTGCACGGTGTACGAACGGACCATGTCGCGCCTGCTGATGGAGGTGGAGACGGAGCCTCCGCTGCTGGTGCCCGCCGAACGGCAGCCCGTGTGGCGCGACGAGGTCTCGGGCTTCGTCCGCCGCTCGGTCTCCCCGCCGCACGCCGGACTGCGCGGCGAGGTGATCGAGGGCAGGCTCGACGCGGGGGCCGTCGTCTCGTACGAGGATCCGCCCGTGCCCGGCCTGGAACAGCACCTCTGGGTCCTGGAGGGCACGCTGGAGATCACCGTGCAGGGAAGCGTCCACACGGTGCGCACCGGCGACTGTCTGCGCTTCCGGCTGCGCGGCCCCTCCCGCTTCCACTGCCCGGGTCCCGACGCGGTCCGTTACGCCCTGCTGATCGTCCTCCCCTGACCCTGCCCCACTCCGCCCCCACTCCGCCCCGCCCCGCCCCAGAAAGGCACCCGCGACATGACCGAGATCGTCCCCGTGACCGGCCCCGAACTGGTCACGTACGCCGATGAGTTGGCGGCCCTCCTGGTGGAGACCGTCAACGGCGGGTCCTCGGTGGGCTTCCTCGCTCCGCTCGACCGCGCCGAGGCCGCCGCATGGTGGCGCGAGCGGGCCGCGTCCGTCGATGCGGGCCACCATCTGGTGTGGCTCGCCCGCGACGGGGAACGGGTGGCGGGCACCATCGGCCTGCACCGGGCGCCCCTCCCGAACGCCCGCCACCGTGCGGAGGTGGCGAAGCTGATGGTCCGCCCCTCGGCCCGGGGACAGGGACTCGGCCGGCGTCTGCTCGCCGCCGCGGAAGAGGCGGCGGCCAGGTCGGGTGTGACCCTGCTGATCCTGGACACCGAGTCGGGCAGCCCCGCCGAACAGCTCTACCGCTCGGCGGGCTGGACGGAGTGCGGGTCCATTCCGGATTACGCGGGCAACCCTGCGGGCGAGCTCAGGCCGACCACCTTCTACTACAGGACACCGGGTTCGCCCGAGGCGTCCCGGGCAGCACAATGAAGACAGAACGCCACCCCACCGAGGAGTAGCTCCATGACGCTGTACGACATCCCGCTCCACACGCTCACCGGCGAGCCCACCACGCTGGCAGCCCACCAGGGCAAGGCGATCCTGGTGGTGAACGTGGCCTCCAAGTGCGGACTGACCCCGCAGTACGAGGGCCTGGAGCGGCTCCAGAAGCAGTACGGCGACCGCGGCTTCACCGTCCTCGGTGTCCCCTGCAACCAGTTCGCGGGCCAGGAGCCGGGCAGTGCCGAGGAGATCCAGAGCTTCTGCTCCGCCACGTACGGCGTCAGCTTCCCGCTCCTGGCGAAGCTCGACGTCAACGGTGACGCCCGGCACCCGCTGTACACGGAGCTGACGAAGCTCGCGGACGCGGACGGCGCGGCCGGTGACGTCCAGTGGAACTTCGAGAAGTTCCTGATCTCCCCGGCGGGCGAGCCGGTCGCCCGCATCCGTCCCCGCACCGAGCCGGAGGCCACCGAGGTCATCGCGGCCATCGAGGCCCAGCTGCCGGCCTGACGCACCGGGCCGGACGGGCTTGAGGGCCGAGCCCGTCCGGCGCTCGGACGACGCGCTAGCGGATCGGCATGCCCGAGAGCGTGCGCGCGATCACGAGGCGCTGGATCTCGCTGGTGCCCTCGAAGATGGTGTAGATCGCGGCGTCCCGGTGCATCCGCTCCACCGGGTACTCACGGGTGAAGCCGTTGCCGCCGAGAATCTGGATGGCCTGTGCGGTGACCTTCTTGGCCGTCTCGCTCGCGTAGAGCTTCGACATCGAGCCCTCCGCCGAGTCGAACGGCTTGCCCGTGGTCGCCATCCAGGAGGCGCGCCAGACCAGCAGCCGGGCCGCGTCGATCTGCGTACGCATGTCGGCGAGCTGGAAGGCGATGCCCTGGTTGTCGATGATCGGGCGGCCGAACTGCGTACGGGTCTTCGCGTAGTCGAGCGCGACCTCGTACGCGGCGCGGGCCGTGCCGACGGCCATGGCGCCGACGGCGGGGCGGGACGCCTCGAAGGTGGCCATCGCGGCGTTCTTGACCCTCTCACCACCGCCGGACCTGGCCCTCTCACGGGCGCGGGCCATTCGCTCGTCGAGCTTCTCCTTGCCGCCCAGCAGGCAGCTGCCCGGCACCCGCACGTCCTCGAGGACGACCTCGGCGGTGTGCGAGGCACGGATGCCGTGCTTCTTGAACTTCTGTCCCTGGGAAAGTCCGGCGGTGTCCGGCGGCACGATGAACGAGGCGTGCCCCTTGGAGCCGAGCTCCGCGTCGACGACCGCGACGACGACGTGGACGTTGGCGATCCCTCCGTTGGTCGCCCAGGTCTTCGTACCGTTGAGGACCCATTCGTCCTTGGCCTCGTCGTAGACCGCGCGGGTGCGCATCGCGCCCACGTCGGAACCCGCGTCCGGCTCGGACGAGCAGAAGGCGGCGACCTTCACGTCGTTCGCGTCGCCGTACATCTGCGGAATCCAGGTGCCGATCTGCTCCTCGGTGCCGTTCGCGAGGACGCCCACGGCCGCCAGGCCCGTACCGACGATGGACAGGGCGATGCCCGCGTCGCCCCAGAAGAGCTCCTCCATGGCCATCGGGATGCCGAGGCCCGTGGGGTCGAAGAACTGCTGGGCGTAGAAGTCCAGGGAGTAGATGCCGACCTTGGCGGCCTCCTGGATGACGGGCCAGGGAGTCTCCTCACGCTCGTCCCACTCCGAAGCCGCCGGCCGGATGACATCCGCCGCGAAGCCGTGGAGCCAGTCACGGACCTGCTTCTGGTCCTCGTTGAGATCGAGCGTGAACTCGGCCATATTCCCCTCCATGCACTGCTGAAAAACGTACGTTACTTGCGGTAACTGCAGTCTGTTACCGGCAAGTAGGTACTGTCAACCGCCAGAACTCCGATCCACGTCACCACTGGGCAGGGTGTTACGTTGCGCAGGCGTGAACAAAAGGCATGGCCAGGGGTGGGGAGACACGACATGGAGACCGCACGAGGCGCCGAGCGTCAGCGGAGCGCGGCCGAGCGCCGCCGCCGCGAACTGCTCGAGGCCGCGGACCGAGTGGTGCTCAGGGACGGACCCAAGGCGTCGATGAACGCGATCGCCGCGGAGGCCGGGATCACCAAGCCCATCCTCTACCGGCACTTCGGCGACAAGGGCGGGCTCTACCGCGCGCTCGCCAAACGCCACACCGACGCCCTGCTGAGTGCCCTGCGCGCGGCACTCGACGCCCCCGCCGACCGCCGGGAAAGGGTCGAGGCGACGCTCGACACCTATCTCGCGGCGATCGAGGCACGCCCCCAGGTCTACCGCTTCCTGATGCACCCGTCCGACGACGCGGCCCCCTCGCCCGAGCAGGGCTTCGACGTCGGCCGGCACTCGGCCCCGCTGCTGCGCCGGCTCGGCGAGGAACTGGGCAAGGTGATCGCCGAACGGGTCGATCTCGGTCCGGACCACGACCAGATGGCCCGCATCTGGGGTCACGGAATCGTCGGCATGATGCACGCGGCGGGCGACTGGTGGCTGGGCGACCGCCCGTGCTCCCGCGCCCAGTTGGTGCGCAGCCTCGCCGATCTGCTCTGGGGCAGGCTCGCCGAGGCCGGCGACCGGCCGGGCGCGCCCGGATTCTGACCGCGCTCAGCCGGTCTGCCCCCATGGCGCCCGCCGGGCCGCGCGCAGCGCCCTGGTGCGGCGCAGTCCGGTGAGCCGGTCCGTGTAGACGGTGCCATCGAGGTGATCGCACTCGTGCTGGAGGCACCGGGCGAACCAGCCGGTGCCGGTGATCCGGACGGGTACGCCGTCGACGTCCACCCCTTCGACGACGGCGTGGTCGAAGCGTTCGGTGCCCGCCTCGAGACCCGGAAGTGAAAGGCACCCTTCCGGTCCGCGTACGGTGATGCCGTCCACCTCGACGAGTTTCGGATTGACCAGATGTCCCAGGTGACGAACATCATCGTCATCCGGGCAGTCGTACACGAACACCTTCAGCGGAACGCCGATCTGATTCGCGGCGAGCCCGACACCCTGCGCCGCGTACATCGTGGCGAACATGTCCTCGACCAGTCGGCCGAGGGCAGGACCGAAGTCGGTGACGTCCTCGCAGGGGCTGTGGAGGACGGGGTCGCCGAAGAGACTCATGGCGCGAATGAGTCCGGAACTGCCGGGGATCGGGCGGTTTCGCATGGCGGCAAGCGTACGTTCCGCCGCGGCCCGCGCCTTCCCGTGGTGCCGCGGTGCGGTCGTGGCACCGGACATCGATAGGCTGGGCGCGGACCGATGCAAGGAGGATCTAGGACGATGGCAGGCAACACGGAGCCGTTGTCGCCGCGGGCCAAGCTCGCCGTGACGGCGGGCAAGGCCGCGGCGGCGGTGTCGCGCGCTGCGGGGCGCGGCAGCGGATCGGTGATCGGCGGCCGGGTGGCGCTCAAGCTCGACCCCGACCTGCTGGGGCGGCTGGCGCAGCACCTGGACGTGATCCTCGTGTCGGCGACGAACGGCAAGACGACCACCACCAGGCTGATCGCGGAGGCACTGGGGGCCGCTGGCCCCGTCGTGTCGAACGCGCTCGGTGCCAACATGCCGGCGGGGATCACCTCCGCGCTGGCCGGTGGCTCCGACGCGAAGTACGGCGTGATCGAGGTCGACGAGAAGTACCTCGCAGGGGTCGCCCGCGACACGACGCCCAAGGTGATCGCGCTGCTGAACCTCTCGCGCGACCAGCTCGACCGCGCCGCGGAGACCCGGATGCTGGCCGAGAAGTGGCGTGAGGGCCTGTCCGGCTCGAAGGCCGTGATCGTGGCCAACGCCGACGACCCGCTGATCGTCTGGGCCGCTTCCTCCTCCCCCAATGTGGTGTGGGTGGCGGCAGGACAGGCCTGGAAGGACGACGCCTGGTCGTGCCCCGCGTGCGGTGGCGTGATGCAGCGCCCCGGCGACGACTGGTTCTGCGGCGAGTGCGGTTTCCGCCGCCCCGCCCCGAGCTGGGCGCTGAACGGCGACTACGTCCTCGACCCGCACGGCTCGGCCTGGCCGATCCACCTCCAGCTGCCGGGGCGCGCGAACAAGGCGAACGCCACCAGTTCGGCCGCGGTCGCCGCCGTCTTCGGTGTGCCGCCGCAGGTCGCCCTGGAGCGCATGTACCAGGTGCAGGCCGTGGCGGGCCGCTACGACGTCGTCACCTTCCTCGGCCGTGAGCTGCGGCTCCTGCTGGCGAAGAACCCGGCGGGCTGGCTCGAAACGTTTTCCCTGATCGACCCGCCGCCCACGCCGGTGATCCTCTCCGTCAATGCCCGTGGCGCGGACGGCACGGACACCTCCTGGCTCTGGGACGTCGACTACACCCAGCTGTACGGCCACCCGATCTTCGTGCTCGGTGACCGCAAGCTGGACCTCGCGGTCCGCCTCGAGGTGGCCGGTCTCGACTTCCGGGTCTGCGAGACGCTGGACGAGGCCGTCCAGCTGGCGCCGCCCGGCCGTATCGAGGTCATTGCCAACTACACCGCCTTCCAGGATCTGCGCCGTCGTGTCGGCAACTGACCCCGGCCCCGGCCCCCTCCGGAGAGGACGAAGCATGAGCAACAACAGCCTGCGGCTGGTGTGGGTCTACCCCGACCTCCTCAGCACCTACGGCGACCAGGGCAACGCCCTCGTGGTGGAGCGCCGGGCCCGGCAGCGCGGTCTCGACGTGCAGCGCGTCGACGTGCGCAGCGACCAGCCGATTCCCACCTCCGGTGACATCTACCTGATCGGCGGGGGTGAGGACCGGCCGCAGCGGCTCGCCGCCGAGCGGCTGCGCCGTGACGGCGGTCTGAGCCGGGCCGCGTCGAATGGCGCGATCATCTTCTCGGTGTGCGCGGGCTACCAGATCCTGGGGCACGAGTTCATCAACGACCTCGGGGAGCGCGAGCCGGGTCTCGGTCTGCTCGACGTGGTCTCCACGCGCGGCGAGGGTGCGCGGTGCGTCGGCGACGTACTCGCGGACATCGACCCGAACCTGGGTCTGCCGCCCCTGACCGGTTTCGAGAACCACCAGGGCGTCACCCATCTCGGCCCGTCGGCACGGCCGTTCGCCCGGGTGCAGTTCGGCCGGGGCAACGGGACCGGGGACGGCACCGAAGGCGCGTACAACGACACGGTGTTCGGTACGTACATGCACGGCCCCGTGATGGCACGCAACCCGCTGATCGCGGATCTGCTGCTGAAGCTGGCGCTCGACGTGAACGCTCTGCCGCCCACCGACGACCGCTGGTACGAGGCGCTGCGCTCCGAGCGCATCGCCGCTGCGACGCAGCCCGCCTGATGAGGCCGTTTCGGCTCAACTGAGCGGAGTCCAGCAGGCGGACGCCCGGTTCGGTCCCGCCACCCTGCGCCGGTAGGGTGGCGGGGATCAAACCGGACGACGTGGTCCGGTCGTCGGCCCCACGTTGCAAAGGTTTCCCGGGCAATGCGAATTGGTGTGCTCACCTCCGGCGGCGACTGCCCCGGCCTCAATGCCGTCATCCGTTCCGTCGTGCACCGCGCGGTGGTGGACCACGGCGACGAGGTCATCGGCTTCCACGACGGCTGGAGGGGCCTTCTCGAGTGCGACTACCGCAAGCTCGACCTCGACGCGGTCGGCGGCATCCTCGCCCGCGGCGGCACGATCCTCGGCTCGTCCCGCGTCCAGCCGGCCCATCTGCGTGACGGTGTGGAGAAGGCCAGGGGCCATGTCGCCGAGCTCGGCCTCGACGCGATCATCCCGATCGGCGGCGAGGGCACGCTGAAGGCGGCCAATCTGCTCTCCGAGGCTGGTCTGCCGATCGTCGGTGTACCGAAGACCATCGACAACGACATCGCCTCCACCGACGTGACCTTCGGTTTCGACACCGCCGTCGGTGTCGCCACCGAGGCGCTGGACCGGCTGAAGACCACGGCCGAGTCGCACCAGCGCGTGCTGATCGTCGAGGTCATGGGCCGGCACACCGGCTGGATCGCCCTGCACTCGGGCATGGCGGCCGGTGCGCACGCCATCGTCGTCCCGGAGCGCCCCTTCGACATCGACGAGCTGACCACGCTCGTCGGGCAGCGTTTCTCGGCCGGCAAGAAGTTCGCGATCGTCGTGGTCGCCGAGGGCGCGAAGCCGCGGGCGGGCTCCATGGAGTTCGCCCAGGGCACCAAGGACATCTACGGGCACGAGCGGTTCGCCGGAGTGGCCACGCAGCTCTCCATCGAGCTGGAGCACCGCCTCGGCAAGGAGGCCCGCCCGGTGATCCTCGGCCATGTCCAGCGCGGCGGCACCCCGACCGCGTACGACCGGGTCCTCGCGACCCGCTTCGGCTGGCACGCGGTGGAGGCGGCGCACCGCGGCGAGTTCGGCATGATGACGGCGCTGCGCGGCACGGACATCATGATGGTTCCGCTGGCGGCGGCCGTGGAGACCCTGAAGACGGTTCCGGCGGAGCGTTACGCCGAGGCCGAGTGCGTGCTCTGACCCGCTCGTGGTGACGAACTGCCCCCGGCCGCAGCTGCGGCCGGGGGCAGTTCTACTCTGGACCCGGACAAGCGGCACGAATCGGGGACGTCCCCAGCGGGAGTGAACAGATGGACCACAGCGGGCACGGCATGAACATGGATCTGCCGCCGTTCACGCTGGGACGCGGGCTGGCATTCTCCGCGGACCCGTTCTTCCTGGCCGGCTGCGTCCTGGCGCTCGCGCTGTACGGCTACGCCGTGCTGCGGCTGCGCAGGCGCGGTGACGGCTGGCCGGTCAACCGGACCGTCTTCTTCGTCCTCGGCGTGCTGTCGATCGCCCTGGTGATGTGCACCAGGCTGAACGACTACGGCATGGTCATGTTCAGCGTGCACATGGTGCAGCACATGGTGATCAGCATGGTGTCGCCGATCCTGCTGCTGCTCGGCGCGCCGGTGACGCTGACGCTGCGGGCACTGCCGGTCGCGGGACGGGGCAGGACCGGGCCGCGCGAAGTGCTCCTCATGCTGCTGCACAGCCGCTATCTGAAGATCATTACGCATCCGGCGTTCACGATCCCGCTCTTCATCGCCAGTCTGTACGCGCTCTACTTCACCCCGATCTTCGACTTCCTGATGGGATCGACGCCCGGCCATCTGGCGATGATGCTGCACTTCCTCGCCGTGGGCCTGATCTTCTTCTGGCCGATCATGGGGATCGACCCGGGTCCGCACCGGCCCGGCTATGTGATGCGGATGCTGGAGCTCTTCGCGGGCATGCCGTTCCACGCGTTCTTCGGGATCGCGCTGATGATGGCGAGCCAGCCGATGGTGAAGACGTACGAGAATCCCCCGGCCTCGCTCGGCATCGACGCGCTGAGTGACCAGAACTGGGCGGGCGGTATCGCCTGGGCGTTCAGCGAGATCCCCTCGGTGCTCGTGCTGGTCGCACTGGTGTTCCAGTGGTACCGCTCCGAGCAGCGCACGGCGAAGCGCTCGGACCGCGCTGCCGACCGGGACGGCGACAAGGAGCTCGCGGCGTACAACGCGTATCTCGCCTCTTTGCAGGCGCGCGGACAGTAGCGCGGAGCGCACTCCCGGGGCGACCATGGGCTCAACGGCCGCGCGGCCGGTGAGGAGCGTGCGCGCATGTCCGGATCCGTGAAGACCATGGGAGTGCTCACCCTCGGGACACTGGTTGCCATCACGGCATACACGGTGGCGCTGGGCAGCAACGGCTGGCTCTGGTTCGGCTGGGTCGTGCTGGGCCTGGCGACGCTGGGAACGGCGGCCACACAGGAGAACTGACCCGCTCCGGCGGAGCGGCGCGGGCACCGGGTCGAAGCCTGGCACCGGCGTGGTGACTGATCAGTACGGTCCCGCCCTCGCGACGGGCCACCTAGACTGACGGTTTCCCCGGCACCACGATGACCTGGCACGACACAGCCCTGAGCCGACCGGCAGAGCGAGGTGCACCCTCCGTGTTCTATTACGTCCTGAAATACGTTGTGCTGGGGCCGGTGTTGCGCCTGTTGTTCCGGCCGCGGATCGAGGGTCTGGAACACGTTCCCGACGACGGGGCTGCCATCGTCGCCGGGAACCATCTGTCGTTCTCCGACCACTTCCTGATGCCCGCGATCATCAAGCGGCGCATCACCTTTCTCGCGAAGGCGGAGTACTTCACCGGGCCCGGTGTCAAGGGCCGGCTGACCGCCGCCTTCTTCCGCAGCGCGGGGCAGATCCCGGTGGACCGTTCCGGCAAGAACGCAGGCCAGGCCGCGATCCGCGAGGGGCTCGGGGTACTGGCCAAGGACGAGCTGCTGGGGATCTACCCGGAGGGCACCCGCTCGCACGACGGGCGGCTGTACAAGGGCAAGGTCGGGGTCGCGGTGATGGCGATCAAGGCCGGGGTGCCGGTGGTCCCGTGCGCGATGGTCGGCACGTTCGAGATCCAGCCGCCCGGCAAGGTCGTCCCCCGGATCAAGCAGGTCACGATCCGCTTCGGTGAGCCGCTGGAGTTCTCCCGGTACGCCGGTATGGAGGACCAGAAGGCGGCGATCCGTGCCGTCACCGACGAGATCATGTACGCGATCCTCGGGCTGTCGGGCCAGGAGTACGTCGACGAGTACGCGGCCAAGGTGAAGGCCGCGGAGGCCGAGCAGCCGAAGAAGTTCCCGCGCCTGCGACGCTGACCGCGAATCTGCGCTCAGCGAAGGTTCATGGCCAGGTGAGAGCCCGCCCCCTAGCGTCTCCCCCATGAGCAGAGGAAACGCATTCGTGCTCGGCGCGACAGGACAGATCGGGCGGGTCACCGTCACGGCCCTCGTCGAGGACGGCTGGGAGGTGACCGCGGCCTCGCACGGCGGCGGCAGGGACGGCACCTGGGCGGACGGGGTGCGCGGCGTCCGCCTCGACCGGGACGAGGACGGGGCACTCGCGGCGGCGCTGGGCGAGGGCTGCGACGTCCTGGTCGACATGGTGGCGTACGACGGGGCCCACGCCCGGCAGCTGACGGGTCTCGCGGACCGGATCGGCTCGGCGGTGGTCATCTCCAGCGGCGCGGTGTACGAGGACGATCAGGGACGCAGCTTCGACACCCAGGACCGGCCGGACGGCAGCCCACGGTACCCGCTTCCGATCCCGGAGTCGCTCGCCACCGTGGCACCGGGCGACGCGACGTACGGGACGCGCAAGATCCGCCTGGAGCGCGATCTGCTGGCCGCCGCGGAATCCCTCCCGGTGACGCTGCTGCGGGCCGGAGCCGTCCACGGGCCGTTCTGCCGCACTCCGCGCGAGCTGTACTTCGTGAAGCGTGCCCTGGACGGCCGGGAGCGCCGGGTGCTCGCCTACGGGGGCGCCAGCCGCTTCCATCCCGTCCATGTGTCCAACGTGGCCGAGCTGGTCCGGCTCGCCGCACTGCGCCCCGGTGCCCGTGTGCTGAACGCGGCGGACCCCGAGGCCCCGACGGTCGCGGAGATCGGGACGGCCGTCGACGAGGTGCTCGGCAGAAAGGCCGAGACCGTGCTGCTGCCGGGCGCCCCGGCCCCGGGCGGCGTAGGCGAGACCCCGTGGAGCGCCCCGCACTCCATCGTGTACGACATGGCGGCGGCGGAGCGGGAGCTCGGCTACCGGCCGGTGACCGGCTACGCGGAATCCCTGCCGGCGACCGTGGCGTGGCTCGCCGAGCAGCTGGGCGGCCGGGACTGGACGGACGCGTTCCCGAAGATGGCCCGGAACTACGGCGACATCTTCGACTACGCGGCGGAGGACGCCTGGCTGGAGGCGTACGACCGCGGCCTGTGAGGCACCGGGACAGAGCGAAGGGGCGGCCGGATGGGTATCCGGCCGCCCCTTGCCCGTAACGGATGTGCTTACGGCTTCGGTGTGGCGTGCGGGGCGCACGTCACGTCGTGCCGGTCGGTCTCCCCGGTGAGCAGGTAGGTGTCCACCCGCTCGTTGACGCAGGGGTTGAGCACGCCCGTGACGCCGTGCGAACCGGCGTCCTTCTCGGTGATGAGACGCGAGCCCTTGAAGCGCTTGTGCAGCTCGACGGCGCCCTCGTACGGGGTGGCGGCGTCACGCGTGGCCTGCACGATCAGCACGGTCGGCAGACCCTTGCCGGTCTTGACCTCCAGCGGGGTCTGCTGCTTGGCGGACCACGTCGAACAGGGCAGGTTCATCCAGGCGTTGGCCCAGGTCATGAACGGGTAGTCCTTGTGGAGCCGGGTGTTGTCCCGGTCCCACCGCTGCCAGTTCGTGGGCCACTTGGCGTCCGCGCACTCGACGGCCGTGTACACGGCGTTGCCGTTCTCCGCGGACGCGTTGCCCGCGAGGTCCGACATGTCGGGGCCCGCGGCGTCGACCAGTGCCTGGGTGTCGCCGCCCCGGTAGGCGCTCCAGACCCGGGCGACGGGCGCCCAGCTGGAGTCGTAGTACGGAGCGCTCTGGAAGAAGCCGATGAGCTCGGCGGGGCCGACGACTCCACCGATCGGGTCCTTCTTGGCCGCGGCGCGCAGCTCCAGCCACGCCTGCTCGACCTTCTCCGGGGTGTCACCGATGTGGTAGACGGCGTCGTTCTTGGCGACCCACGCCTTCCAGTCGTTCCAGCGCATCTGGAAGGCGATGTCCTGGTTGAGGTTGGCCTCGTACCAGATGCTGTCCTTCGACGGGTTGACCACGCTGTCGACGACCATGCGGCGCACATGCGTCGGGAAGAGCGTGCCGTAGACGGCGCCCAGGTACGTGCCGTAGGAGACGCCCAGGAAGTTGAGCTTCTTCTCACCGAGCGCGGCGCGGATGACGTCCAGGTCGCGAGCGGTGTTGGGCGTGGTCATGTGCGGCAGCATGTCGCCGCTGCGCTCCGCGCAGCCGTCGGCGTACTCGGCGGCCAGCTTGCGCTGGGCCCTCTTGTCCGCCTCGCTGTCGGGGACCGGGTCGGCCTTCGGGGCCTTGACGAACTCCTGCGGGTCGACGCAGGAGATCGGCGCCGAGTGGCCTACACCGCGCGGGTCGAAGCCGACGAAGTCGTACGCCTTCGAGGTCTTCACCCAGAGCGGGTTCTTCGTGACGACCCGGTTCGGGAACCTGAGCCCCGAACCGCCGGGGCCGCCAGGGTTGTAGACGAGTGCGCCTTGGCGCTCCGCCGCCGTTCCCGTGGCTACCGCCCGGTCCACGGCCAGCTTGATCTTCTTGCCGTTGGGCTTGGCGTAGTCGAGCGGGACGGTCACCCAGCCGCACTGGATGGGCTTGGAGAGCGCCCAGTCCGCGGGACAGTCCTGCCAGTCGATACCGGCCTGCGCGGCCCGTGCGGCGGCGAGCTTGACGCCGTACGCCTCGGAGCCGCCCTGCTGACGCCCGTCGGCGCTGGCCGCCGGTGCGGCTATCGCGCCCGCTATGAGCGTGCCCGCGATCAGAGCGCCGGCCGAACCGAGCACTGCTGTGCGTCTCAAGTGGAACCTCCCCCATATCCGATGCGCCGCCGGTGGCGGCGCAGTTCATCGGGACTTCTCGCAGATCCTTTCGCCTGTGGGGTTCCTGAGAACAGGGCGTACACGTGTTTCTTTACCGAACCAATAACCGGTGACCCCGGTCCCGCTGAGCGAACTCCCCCTCAGCCGCTGCCGCTCAGCTCGCTCAGGGCGTCGTCCAGCACTCCGCGGAGCAGCCGCGCGTCGGCGGCGACGGCGGTCACCAGCAGGGCGGGACCGGCGAGCGGGGTGAGTACGGCGGCCGGTCCGATAAGCCGGGCTTCGGGGATCTTGTCCTCGAAGCCCGGTTCGACGATCAGCAGTTGCCCGACAGCCCGGTGTCCGCCGAGCACCGCGGCACCGTCCCAGCCGCCGGGTGCTCCCGGCCCGTAGGCGAGTTGCTGGTCCAGCAGCGGCCGGCCGGCGCGGTGCACGGTGAGGCGGGTGGTGAGGGTTCCGGTGGTCTCGCCGTGCCGGCCGAGGATCTGTTCCTCGCGCAGCACCAGGCGTGCCGAGGCGGCCAGTTCGACCCGGGTGGTCATGCGCAGCTCGCTGCCGTACGCGGAGACGAGCTGTTCCGGGAGCCAGCGCAGCTCGGCCCCCTCCCCCACGGTCAGCCGTACGTCGTAGGTCGCGGGTCCGGCCTCCGGCGATGCTCCGGGCAGGGCGACCGTGGCAGCCGCCGAGTCGACGGTCAGCCGCGCCCCGTCCCGGACGTCCGCCTCGACGGCGAGGCGGTCGCCGCCGAGCGGCGCGGTCATGGCGCCGACGACGGTGACGCGGGCGTACGGGGCGTGGGGGGACCGGGTGCGGCGCAGGGCGAGCGGTCCGCTGCTCTCCAGCACGGGGAGCGAGGTGGCGCCCCGGCCGTCCGGGACGGCGGTGATGCGGGCCGTGGCCTGGACGCTCATGCGGTCCAGGCGGCGAGCTGTGCGCGCACCCAGTCGGCGACGGGTGCGACGCCTTCGCCGGACGTCAGGGAGGTGAAGACGACGGGCAGTTCGCCGCGCTGCTCGGCGGCGTCGCGGGCCATCCGGCCGAGATCGGAGCCGACGTACGGGGCGAGGTCGGTCTTGTTGACGACGAGGAGGTCGGCGGTGGTGACACCGGGGCCGCCCTTGCGGGGGATGTCGTCGCCGCCCGCCACATCGATGACGAAGACCTGTGCGTCGACGAGTCCCCTGGAGAACGTGGCGGTGAGGTTGTCGCCGCCGGACTCGACCAGGATGAGGTCGAGCGGACCCACCGCGTCCTCCAGGTCCTCGACGGCTTCGAGGTTGGCGGAGATGTCGTCGCGGATCGCGGTGTGCGGGCAGGCGCCGGTCTCGACGGCCTGGATGCGCTCGGGCGGCAGGACGGCGTTGCGGAGCAGGAAGGCCGCGTCCTCGCGGGTGTAGATGTCGTTGGTGACGACGGCGATGGACAGCTGGTCGCGCAGGGTGCGGCAGAGGGCGGCGACGGTAGCGGTCTTGCCGGAGCCGACCGGGCCGCCGAGCCCGATGCGCAGGGCGCGGCGGGTGCCGTCGGGCCGTGCGGCGTCGGCGCTCACGGCGGCCGGTCCTTCGTGGATGTGGTCGAGGTGCATGGGGCGGCTCCTGATGTGCGGTTACGAGGCGAAGAGGCGGACCGGCCAGGCGGCGTGCGCTTCGGCGGTGATGTCGAGCAGGGGCGCCGAGGCGGCGGGCAGTGCGTCGATGCCCTGGCGGGCCGCGGCGGCTGCCTGGGCTGCGACCCGGTCGAGCTCGGGGGCGAGGCGGGCGAGGACGGCGGTGGCCTCGAAGGGGTCGAGGGAGAGCAGCCGGACGACCGCGCCGGCCGGTCCGCTGACGGTCTCGTACGCGACGCAGTGCGCGGCGTCCTCGGGTTCGAGTCCCGCGGACCGGGCGGTGAGGCCGAGGACCACGGGCTGGTGGGCGCCGCGTGGCCGGGCGGCGGCGAGCGCGGCCAGCTCGGGGCTGGGCCAGGTGGCCGTGGCGGCCCGCATCAGCTGGCGGCCGAGCTTGCGCGCGACGGCCCGCAGGGCGGGTGAGGGGGTACGGGCGTCGGCGGCCTCGTCGAGCGCGAGCGGGTCGAGGCCGTGGGTGGCCGCCGCGGCGAGCGCGGCGGAGGTGAGTCCCGTGGTGTGGAGGCGGCCACGGCAGAATGCGGCGAGGTCGTCGGCGTTACGGATACGTCCTGCCTTGACGGCCGGTTCGGCTCCACCGGAGTGGGCGTGACCACCGGCGGGGAACCGGCCGTCGGCGAGGACGAGCAGCGCTGCGCGCGTCATGGAGTGACGTCCGTTCAGAACAGTCAGAGCAGGTCAGAGCAGTCAGAAGAGGAAGTAGCGCTGGGCCAGCGGGAGTTCGGCGGCCGGTGCGGGTACGACCGGTTCACCGTCGATGGTGACGGCGAAGCTGTCGGGGTCGACCTCGACCCGGGGCAGCGCGTCGTTCTCGCGCATGTCCGCCTTGGTGACTCCGCGGGTGCTGGTGATCGGCACGAACCGTTTGCCGAGGCCGAGGCGTTCCGGCAGGCCGTCCTCGATGGCGACGCCCGACACGAAGTTGAACGAGTTGGCTGCGGGTGCGCGGCCGTGCGCGCCGAACATGGGCCGGGGCATGACCGGTTGCGGGGTGGGGATGGAGGCATTGGCGTCGCCCATCTGGGCGTACGCGATCTGGCCGCCCTTGATGACGGTCTGCGGTTTGACACCGAAGAACGCCGGGTCCCAGAGCACGAGGTCGGCGAGCTTGCCCGTCTCGACGGAGCCGATCTCCCGGTCCAGGCCCTGGGCCACCGCCGGGTTGATCGTGTATTTGGCGACATAGCGACGGATGCGGTGGTTGTCGGCCCGCCCGTCGCCCGGCAGCGCGCCGCGCCGCCTCTTCATCACGTGCGCCGTCTGCCAGGTGCGCATGATCACTTCGCCGACGCGGCCCATCGCCTGGGCGTCGGAGGAGATGATCGAGATCGCCCCGAGGTCGTGGAGGATGTCCTCGGCCGCGATCGTCGAGGGCCGGATACGCGACTCGGCGAAGGCCAGGTCCTCCGGCACGGCCGGATTGAGGTGGTGACAGACCATCAGCATGTCGAGGTGTTCCTCGATGGTGTTGACGGTGTGCGGCCGGGTCGGGTTGGTGGAGCTCGGCAGGATGTACGGCTCCGAGACCACGGTGATGATGTCGGGAGCGTGCCCGCCGCCCGCACCTTCGGTGTGGTAGGCGTGGATCGTGCGCCCGGCGATGGCGGCGAGGGTGTCGCCGACGAAGCCGGCCTCGTTGAGGGTGTCCGTGTGGATGGCGAGCTGGGCGCCGCTCTCCTCGCACACCTTCAGGCAGGCGTCGATGACGGCGGGCGTGGCACCCCAGTCCTCATGGATCTTGAACCCGAGTGCTCCGCCGCGGAGTTGGGCGCGCATCGCGTCGCCGGACATCGTGTTCCCCTTGCCGAGGAGCCCGATGTTGACCGGGTAGGCCTCCAGCGACTCGAACATCCGGGCAAGGTGCCAGGACCCGGGGGTGACGGTGGTCGCCTTGGTGCCTTCGGCCGGTCCCGTGCCGCCGCCCACGAGCGTGGTGACACCGGAGGACAGCGCCTGGTCGACGATGGTCGGCGAGATGAAGTGGACGTGCGCGTCGACGGCGCCCGCCGTCAGCACCTTGCCGTTGCCCGCGATGATCTCGGTTTCGGGACCGATGACCAGATCGGGGTGCACCCCGTCCATGGTGTCGGGGTTGCCGGCCTTGCCGATGCCGGTGATCCGGCCGTCCCGGATGCCGATGTCGGCCTTGACGATGCCCCAGTGGTCGATGACGACGGCGCCGGTGATCACCGTGTCGGGGGCGCCTTCGGCGCGGCTGGTGCACGCCTGCCCCATCGACTCGCGGATCACTTTTCCGCCGCCGAACACGGCTTCGTCACCGGCGATTCCGGGGCCGCCGGAGCGGTCCTCCTCGATCTCGGCGAACAGATCGGTGTCGGCCAGCCGGATGCGGTCGCCGGTGGTGGGGCCGAACAGGTCGGCGTAGACCGCGCGGTGGAGCTCAGCCATCGAGGGCACCTCCGGTTTCGCCGCGCAGCCCGTGGACGATGCGCAGACCTGCGAGCGGGACGAGTTCGACGTCGACCGGGATGCCGGGCTCGAAGCGGACGGCGGTGCCGGCGGCGATGTTGAGCCGCTGCCCGTGGGCCGCGGCGCGGTCGAAGTCCAGGCCGGGATTGGCCTCGGCGAAGTGGTAGTGCGAGCCGACCTGGACGGGCCTGTCGGCGGCGTTGAGGACGGCGATACGGGTGACGGCACGGCCCTCGTTGAGCGGCACGGGCCCGTCCCCGTACAGGATCTCTCCGGGAATCATCGCGGCGCGCCCCCGTCAGACGATCGGGTCATGGACGGTGACGAGCTTGGTGCCGTCCAGGAAGGTGGCCTCGACCTGGACGTCGTGGATCATCTCGGGGATGCCCTCCATGACGTCGTCACGGGTGAGCAACTTGCGTCCGGACGCCATCAGTTCGGAGACCGTACGGCCGTCGCGCGCGCCTTCCAGCAGGTGCGCGGTGATCAGGGCGACGGCTTCCGGGTGATTGAGCAGCAGCCCGCGTGCCCGGCGCTTCTCCGCCACGTCGGCGGCCACATGGATGAGCAGGCGTTCCTGCTCGTGCGGGGTCAGTTGCACGCTTCCACCTCTTTGTCTTCCGCCCAGTACCTGCCCTGGACGCAGCGGGACCTTATCCGGCTTCAACGACTTGTTGATCTTCCGGACAGGTCCTGCGGCGAGGTATTGCACGTTAGGGCGGAAGTTTTTCCGGCGCGTTAACTGGCCCTTTGCACATCCATGGACATCAGGCCCCGCAGGCCGTTCTCCGGCGCCTGGGGCTTCACGCCCCCGAAGAGCGCCTCTTGGGCGATGAACCCCTGGGCGGTGGCGATCAGCGTGCGGGCGATGTCGTCGGCGGGCACATCGGAGTGCAGGATGCCGGCTTCGCGGTAGGCCTCGACGAGTGTCACCCAGATGGCGCGCATTCCGGTGTACCCCTCGTCGAGCATGGCCGCCAGGCGTTCGTTGCGCATGGTCTCGGCCCAGACCTGCACGATCAGCGAGGCGAAGCCCCTGCGCTCCAAGCCGTACAGCTCTCCCGCGAACAGCCCGCCGATGACCCTGCCGAGGAGCAGATCGGGAGTGGGCGGCGGGGTGGTTCGGGCGGCCTCCTCGAAGGCTCCGCGAATCACCCGGAACGCCTCGTCGGTGATGGCCGCGATCAGGTCCTCCTTGCCGCTGAAGTAGCGGTAGACCGCTCCGGCGGACAGGCCGACCTCCTTGAGCACGTCCTGCATCGAGGTGCCGTGGAAGCCGTTGCGGGCGAAGCAGCGCGCCGCGCCGGCGACGATCTGCCGGCGGCGGGCGTCGAGGTGTTCCTGGGATACACGAGCCATGACACAAACTTAAAACGAACGTTCCTTCTTGACAAGCTCCCCCGCCGGGGCGACAGTGGTGCTCTATTCAAAACGAACGCTCATTCTCTTAAATTCGCCCCTCCTGGAATCGAGGCCCCTCCCATGTCCGTCACCCAGAACCGCCGCATGGTGGCGGTGATCGTCCTGATCCCCGTAGTGGTGGCCCTCGCCCTGTGGGCCTTCGCCTGGCCCGCCGCGCGAATCGCTCCGCGCGACCTCCCCGTCGGCGTCGCCGGCGCCGCACCCGCGGCAGCTCAGCTGGAGACCCGGCTCGAACAGAACGACGGCGCCTTCGAGATCCACCGTTACGACGACGAGGCCGACGCCCGCGCCGCCATCGAGGACCGGGTCGTATACGGCGCCGTCGTCGCCACCCCCACCGGCCCCCAGCTGCTCACCGCCACCGCGGCCGGCCCCGTCGTAGCGAACCTGCTGCGCGAGGCCGTCGCCGCATCGGCGCCCGCGGGCACCGAGGTCCCGGTCACCGATGTCGTGAAGGCCCCCGACAGTGATCCGCGCGGCAGCGCCCTCGGCGCGAGCGCCCTGCCGCTGGCACTCGCGGGAGTCGCATCGGGAGCCGTCGTGACCATGATGGGGCTGCGCGGAGCACGCGCCGCTGTCGCGCTGACCGGCGCCGCGGCGCTGGTCGGCATCACCGCCGCAGCGATCGCGCACAGCTGGCTCGGAGTGCTGGCCGGTGACTGGTGGACCGAGGCAGGCGCCCTCGCGCTGACCGTGCTGGCCATCGGCGCGACCGTGGCCGGGCTCGCCAGGCTCCTCGGACCGAAGGGCATCGGCCTGGGCGCACTGGTGATGGTGCTGTTCGGCAACTCCTTCTCGGGTGTCACCAGCGCACCCGAAATGCTTCCCGAGCCGGTCGGCATGATCGGCCAGTGGCTGCCGCCGGGCGCGGGCGGAACACTGCTGCGGTCGGTCGGCTTCTTCGACGGCAGTGCGGCCGGCGGCGCGGCTTGGACGCTCGCGCTGTGGGCAGCGGCCGGCCTGGCCGTCGTGACGCTCGGCGGCCGGCGCAGGGCCGAGGCCACCCCGCCGAGTCCGGCAGCCGAAACCCGGGAAAACGCCCTGGCCCGCTGAGCCCTCGAACCGCCGTGCATCCCCGCCGTGCATCCCCTCCTTAGCGGACGGGGGTGCACGGCCTTTTTCGCGCGTATGCGTACGGGGGTCAGTCGTCCCGGTTGTGGTGACCGCGGTGCTCGGCGGCGATACCGAAGCTGCGCCGTTCGCCCGGAGCGGACGTCACGGAGTGGATGGAGGACACCGAGCGGATCACCTGCTCCTCGGGCGCCGCCTCCTCGTCCTCAAGTCGCTGCAGGTCAGCGGCGGAAACGAGCGCGACGAGCGGCTTGCCGTGCCGCGTCACGACCACGCGTTCGCCGCCGTAGACGACGCGGTTGATCAGTTCGGCGAGCTCCGCCCGGGCTTGCGTCACCGGAATCTCGTAGGCCATAGTCCCCATCATAACCTTGTGTACGTCCTGTACATTTTTTACAAGGAGGACCGAGCCATGATCCGCCCCGCCGCCCGTTACGTACTGCCGGAGTTCCACGAGCGCACCGCGACCGGAACCCGGACCCTCGACCCGTACTCGAAGCTGCTCTCCGAGCGGATCATCTTCCTGGGCACACCCGTGGACGACACCGCGACGACCGACCTCATCGCTCAGTTCATGTACCTGGAGTACGCGGACCCGGACCGGCCCATCTCGCTGTACATCAACTCCCCCGGCGGCTCGTTCACCGCCATGGCCGCGATCTACGACACGATGCAGTTCCTCACCTGCGAGGTGGAGACCTTCTGTCTCGGCCAGGCCGGCTCCTCCGCCGCCGTACTGCTCGCGGCCGGGGCACCGGGCCGGCGACATGCCCTGCCCGGTGCCCGGGTAGTCATTCAGCAGCCCGCTCTGCCCGAAGCCGTGCGGGGCCAGCCATCCGATCTGGAGATCGAGGCACGCGAGTTGATGCGTGTGCGCGAGATGCTCACGGGAATGCTGGTCCGGCACACCGGCCGGTCCGCCGAGCAAGTGACCGCCGACATCGAGCGGGACACGATCCTCGACGCCGCGGCCGCCAAGGCGTACGGGGTGGTGGACCACGTCATGGAGAACCGCAGCCCGTCCCAGCCGCCGCACACCGCGAGGTGAACCGCTGATGCTGTCACCGGAGTTCCCGCCGCTCCCCGCACTGACCCGTGCCGAGGGGGAGTTCATCGACTGCTATCTGGAAGTGCTCGACCAACTGGGCAGGATCAACCCGGCACGCGGCAGCGACACCTACAGCGCACTCCGGGCCGCGCAGGCGCTGGCCTCCCGGGCCGGAGCGCTGCGCGACGCCCTCGTCTCGATGCACGAGCGGGGCGAGACGCAGATCCACACGGGCACCCTGGCGCGGGCGTTGCGGGTGCTCGACGGGGAGCGGCGCGCGGAGCGGGTCACCGTGCCCCCCGTCGGCACGAGTTGATCAACCGCTTCCCCGGCTCACCTTTCCGGCGCGACTCCCCGACACGCCCGATGCCCGGACCGAATTTCCTCGCTCGTTCGGCGTAGGCCGTCCCCCTCCCGGGGGACGGCTCAATTTGCGCAATACGCGTGGACTGTGAGCGGAATCCAGCGCTCCGCCGCTGGTACGAGGCCGGTCGGCCGGCCGCGCTCCTGAACCAAATCCGCCCTGTCCACCCGAATGGATCAGTCGTGACGAGCCTCACATAACACCGTTTCAGCTCGGAAATCCGGCAGTCGGTGAGTCAAGATCCCTGGGACGACAAGCCCCCGCCACCGCGGCGGGGCGGTCCGGGCGGACGCCGAGTCCTGCCGCCGTCCGGATGACTGGTCGACAGGAGTGGATCGGCAGGAGTGGAGGACCCGAGCACAACGGGTCGACCGGGTGACCGGCCGTCCCTCGGGGTGAAGCCGCCAAGTGCGGCCGGGCAACTTCGCCAGCCCGAACCCGACAGGTCATCCTTCACAGGCGGCTGACGAAGGGTTGCGCATGTCTGCGCAGGTTCATGTCCCGTCACTTCTCGCCCGGGCCGGTACGGCCTCGGTACTCACCCTCGCCATCGGCACCACCATGCTGGCGCCGGGCATCGTGAACGATGCCGAGGCCGCCACCCATGCGACGAAGGCGCTGAAGATCGCCGCCTCCAAGAAGGGTTCTCCGTACAAGTACGGAGCCGTGGGCCCCCGAAGGTTCGACTGTTCGGGGCTGACGCTGTACTCGTTCAAGAGGGTGGGCAAGAAGCTCCCCCGCACGGCGCAGCAGCAGTACAACAAGACCCGGCACATCTCCTCGTCGCAGCGACAGCGCGGCGATCTGGTCTTCTTCCATGCGGGCCGCAGCGTCTACCACGTGGGCATCTACGCCGGCCACGGGCGGATCTGGCACTCCCCGAAGTCCGGGTCCGTCGTGCGCCTGGAACGGATCTGGTCCAAGAGCGTCTGGTACGGCCGGGTGCGCTGACCGGCGCCCCCGCTGCCTGGGCCCTGATCCGCCGGAGAGGCCCTAGTGCAGCAGGGGCCCGCCCACCAGCACGAGCCCCAGCGCGGTGAGTGCCGCGCCGCTGCCGCCCTCGATCGCCCTGGCGGTACGCGGCCGGCGCAGCCACCGGCCGAGCCGGTCCACGAGCAGGGCCACGGCCGGGAACCACACGAGCGCGAGCAGCACGACGACGGCCGCGAGCAGCAGCGTTCTCGGCAGGGGCGCCTGGCCGTCCGGTACGAACTGGGGCAGCAGGCTGAGGAAGAGCACGGGCGCCTTGGGGTTCAGGGCGTTGGTCAGGAACCCCTGCCGCAGCGACCGCCCGAGCACTTCGGGCGCCTGCCCCTGTTCGGTGTCCTGTCCCGGCGCCGTGTCATGGTCCGTCCCGGCCGTCGCCGGGCGCCGCCGTATCGCGTACAGCGCGCTCAGTCCGAGGTAGAGCACGTACGCGCCGCCGAGCAGCTGGACGGTGCGGAAGAGCACGGGCATCGTCACCAGCACGGCGGCGAGGCCCGCCACGGCGAGCGCGGTGTGCACCAGCAGGCCCCCGGCGACTCCGAGCGCCGCGGCCACCCCTGCGCGGCGCGAGGCCAGGGCATTGCGTACGACGACGGTGAAGTCGGCGCCCGGCAGCGCGACCATGCCCGCGGCGACTCCGGTGAAGGCCAGCAGTTGTGCGTCCATGGGTACACCATGGACCGGTGGGGCCTTTAGCATGTACTTGCAATCTTCTGGGTCTGCCAAAAGGAACGCTTAATGTACGACCCGACGCGCCTCGCGGCGCTGGTGGCGGTCGCCGAGGCAGGTTCGATCACGCGCGCGGCGACCCGACTGGGCTACACGGCCCCCGCGCTCTCCCAGCAGCTGGCCAAACTGGAGCGGGAGGCCGGGGCCGTGCTGCTGGTACGCCACCATCGTGGCGCACGGCTGACGGCGGCCGGTGAGCTGCTGGCGGGGCGGGCCAGGCGGGTCCTGGACGAGATGGACCAGGCCCGCCACGAGCTGGCGCGGCTGGCCGGGCTGTCCGGCGGGCGGCTGAGGGTCGCCACCTTCACGACGGCGGGCATCCATCTGCTGCCGCCGGTTCTGAGCGCCTTCCGGCGGGCCCACCCGGATGTAGAGCTGACCGTCACCGATTTCGAGCCGCCGGGCGGGGTCGCCGCCGTGGCCTCGGGCGAGGTGGACCTCGCGTTGACGCACGCGTACGAGCCGGCGGTCGCCGATCCACTGCCCGCGGGTGTTGTCGTCGAGCCGCTGCTGGTCGAGGAACTGGTCCTCATCACCGCCGTCGGGCAGATCCTGTCGGAGGGCACGGGGCGGCTGCCGGTGACCGAGCTCGCAGGCCGGCCGCTGATCAGCAGCGCGCCGACGCATCCGCCCCGGCGCGGCGTGGAGAGCGCCCTGGCCGACGCGGGGGCGACGCCGGCCGTGGTGTGCGAGTCCCCGGGCTACGGGCTGGTGTGCGCTCTGGTCAGCGCGGGGCTCGGGGCGGCCGTCGTGCCGGAGATGGTCGCCGCGATGTCGCAGGCGCCGCTGGCCGTGCGGCGGCTCGACCCGGCCGCCTTCCGGCGGACCATTTCGGTGGTGCACCGCGGTGACCGCTCGACCGCGGCAGCCGCGACGCTCACGGCGCTGCTGCGCAGTGGTTTCGGCCGTGCGGCCACGGTCGGCTGACCGGCGGTCACCCCGGGATCAGGTCTGGACGGGGACGGTCCACGGGAGCGCGATCCAGACCGTCTTGCCGCCCTCGGCCGTGGGACTGACGGTGAGCCGCCCGCCGCACTCCTTGGCCAGACAGCGGATGATGACCATGCCGCGCCCGTTGTCCTGCTGAACGGCCGCGGGCAGCCGCCTGGGCCAGCGGGGGTGACTGTCCGTCACCCCCAGGTGAAGTTCCTCGTCCCGGTCCAGCCGGAGGTCCACGGTGAAGGTGGGCGACTGTCCGAGCGTGTGCTGCACCGCGTTGGTGGCCAGTTCGGAGACGATCAGGCGGATGCTGTCGGCGATCTCGGTGTCGTCCGGGAGGCCCCATTCGGTGAGTACCCGGGCCACGTATCTGCGCGCCGAGGAGACCGAGACCGGATCGCTCGGCAGAGTGACGGATGCTTCTTGATGGTCTGCCATGGCGACGCCGTCCCTTCCCGGCCCGGCCGACCCGAGGTCGGCCGGGTTGTGCTTCGCGCCAGATTGCCACTGATGCCGCCCTCTGTAACGGCGATCCACCAAGATATGCATATATCTGTCGCCCAAAGTGGTGAACTCTGCCACGGAAGACTGTATTTGGACGGCACACTGGCGCCCTTGACGGAGGAGGGAGACCGGCGATGCGGCACGGCCCCGCGGTGCGACGGCGCAAGCTCGGTGAGGAGCTGCGGAGTCTGCGCCACACGACCGGACTGACGAGCCGGGAGGCCGCACGGCTGCTCGGCTGGCACCAGTCGAAGGTGAGCCGGATCGAAACGGGCACCAGCGGTGTGACACCGGCCGATGTGACCCGGCTGCTGGACGCCTACGGCGTGCACGACAGGCAGCTGCGCTCGCTCCTCGAAGCGCTCGCCGGCTCTGCGGGCGGCGGCGGTACGGGGTGGTGGCACGCGTACCGCGGTCTCATCCCGCCCCAGTACCGCGACTTCATCAGTCTGGAGTCCCAGGCCGGGACCGTGCGCACGCTGGAGACCTCCGTGGTGCCCGGCCTGCTCCAGACCGCCGACTACGCGCGTGCGGTGACGACGGCCTCGCTGGACGGGCTGCCGGCCGGACAGCTCGACTCCCTGGTCGAAGTGCGCCTCGCCCGGCAGGGAGTGCTGCGCGCGGATCCGCCCGTGAGGCTGAGCGCCGTGCTCGACGAAGCGGTGCTGCGGCGCGAGGTCGGCGGTCCCCGGGTCATGGACGCGCAGCTGCGTCATCTGTCACGGGTGGCCCAACTGCCCCATGTGCGGCTTCAGTTACTGCCGTTCAGCGTCGGTGGCCACGTCGGACTCACCGGGCCTTTCGTTATCTTCTCGTTTCCGACCATTTCTGATCTGGATGTGGTCGTTCTTGACCACTTGACGAGTAGCCTCTATCTGGAGCGGAAAGAAGACCTGGAGGCGTACAGCTCGGCCTTCCGCACCCTGCAGGCGCACGCGCTGTCGCCGGAGCGTTCGTTGGACCTGATCGCCGCGATCCTCCGCGGCGACCGGACCGCCTGACTCCCCGAGGGGGCACCATGTCCGACCGCCTCGCACCGCCCGTGTCGGCTCCCGGACCGATGTGGCGCCGCAGCAGCCGCAGTACCGGAATGAACAACTGCGTGGAAGCCGCACCGCTCGGCGGTGAGCAGCTCGCCGTGCGGGACTCCAAGGACGTGGACAGGCCGCCGCTGCGCTTCTCCGCGACGGCCTGGACCTCCTTCGTCTCCGGGCTGGACGGGCTGGGCGGCCGGCACGGCCTCCCGCTCAGCTGACCGGAGCCGACGCCCCGTCGGGAGCGGTACGTACGATCGTCGCCACCGCGATCGCGATCTGGTCCTCCGTCAGATCGGCGCGTGCCGTCAGCCGCAGCCGGGAGATCCCGTCCGGCACCGACGGCGGCCGGAAGCAGCCCACCACGACTCCGGCAGCCCGGCAGTCGGCCGCCCAGCGCACGGCCGTGTCCGCCGACGGTGCCCGGACAGCCACCACCGCGGCGTCGGGGCGGGCCGCCGTGAGTCCGGCCGCGGTCAGCCGTTCGTACAGCGCCGTGGCCACGGCGCGGGCCCTGCCCGCCCGCTCCGGTTCCCGCTTCAGCAGGTTCAGGGCGCCCAGGGCGCCACCGGCCGCCGCGGGGGCGAGTCCGGTGTCGAAGATGAACGTGCGCGCCGTGTTGACCAGGTGGTCGATGACACGGGCCGGTCCGAGGACCGCTCCACCCTGGCTGCCCAGGGACTTGGACAGGGTGAGCGTGGCGACGATCCCCTCGCCGCCCGCGAGCCCGGCGGCGAGCGCGCCGCGCCCACCTTCCCCGAGAACGCCGAGACCATGCGCGTCGTCGACCAGCAGGGCGGCGCCCTCGGCCCGGCACGCCTCGGCGAGCGCGGCCAGCGGAGCGGCGTCTCCGTCCACCGAGAAGACCGAGTCCGTCACGGCCAGTGCTCGCCCGTCGTGCGCGTGCAGGGCCTTGCGCACCGCGTCGGGCTCCGCGTGCGGCACCACGGCCGTCGCCGCCCGCGAGAGCCTGCATCCGTCGACGATCGAGGCGTGGTTGCCCGCGTCGGAGACGATCAGCGAGCCGTGGCCGGAAAGCGCGGTGAGGGCGGCGAGGTTGGCCGCGTACCCGGAGGAGAACACCAGGGCCGCCTCGAACCCGCAGAACGCGGCCAGTTCTTGTTCGAGCGCGGCGTGCAGGGCGGTGGAACCGGTGACGAGTCGCGATCCGGTGGCGCCCGCACCCCATCGCAGCGCCGCGTCGGCGGCGGCGGTAGTGACCTCGGGGTGCCGGGTGAGGCCCAGATAGTCGTTGCTGGCGAGGTCCAGCAGTTCCGTTTCGGCCGGTCGCGGGCGAAGCGTGCGGACGAGCCCGGCCGCGGCACGGCGGCGGGCCTCGTCGTCGATCCAGTCGAACGGGGCGAAGGACATGAGGTGGTCCCTTTTGTAGGCAGCTCACAGACCCTAGCCGCGGGCGCAGCGGGTCAGGGTGTGGCAATACCCACACCCTTCGCCGCCTGTTCTGTCTGGTTCCTCCTTGGCCGAAGGGCGTGCCGTACGTCAGGATCATCGCCATGGACCTGCTGAACACGCTGGTGGACAAGGGGTTGCGGCGCGAACTGCCGACCCGCGAAGAAGCGCTCGCCGTGCTGGCGACCTCAGACGACGAACTGCTCGACGTGGTGGCCGCCGCGGGCCGGGTACGCCGCCAGTGGTTCGGGCGGCGCGTGAAACTGAACTATCTGGTCAACCTGAAGTCCGGGCTCTGCCCCGAGGACTGCTCGTACTGTTCGCAGCGGCTCGGCTCCAAGGCGGAGATCCTCAAGTACACCTGGCTGAAACCGGACGAGGCGTCCAAGGCGGCAGCCGCCGGGGTGGCGGGCGGCGCGAAGCGCGTGTGCCTGGTGGCGAGCGGCCGTGGTCCCACGGACCGCGACGTCGACCGGGTGTCGCAGACCATCGAGGCGATCAAGGACCAGAACGAGGGCGTCGAGGTCTGCGCCTGTCTCGGTCTGCTCTCCGACGGGCAGGCCGAGCGGCTGCGCTCCGCGGGCGCCGACGCGTACAACCACAATCTCAATACGTCCGAGGGGACGTACGGGGAGATCACCACCACGCACACCTACGCGGACCGGGTGGAGACCGTGCAGCACGCGCAGGCCGCCGGTCTTTCCGCCTGCTCGGGGCTGATCGCGGGCATGGGCGAGAGCGACGCGGACCTGGTCGATGTCGTCTTCGCGCTGCGTGAGCTGGACCCGGACTCGGTTCCGGTGAACTTCCTGATCCCGTTCGAGGGCACCCCGCTCGCGAAGGAGTGGAACCTCACCCCGCAGCGCTGCCTGCGCATTCTCGCGATGGTCCGGTTCGTCTGCCCGGACGTCGAGGTGCGGCTCGCGGGCGGTCGCGAGGTCCATCTGCGCTCGATGCAGCCGCTCGCCCTGAACCTGGTCAACTCGATCTTCCTGGGTGACTACCTGACCAGCGAGGGACAGGCCGGCCAGACCGACCTGGACATGATCGCGGATGCCGGTTTCGAGGTGGAGGGCGCGGGTACGACGACGCTCCCCCAGCACCGTGCGCAGGCCGGCGGCGGCTGCGGCTCGCACGAAGGAGGCTGCGCGCCCTGCGGCGAACCCACCGACGAGCCTGCCGCCGAGCCCGCCGCCGACGCCCCCGAGGTGCCGGCCGCGCGCACGGACCTGGTGGCGGTCCGCCGCCGCGGTGCCGGTACGGACCTCGCGCCCAATGCCTGAGCCGCTCTCCCCTGCCGAGCTGCGTGCCCTGGACCGGGCTCACGTCTGGCATCCCTACGGCCCGATGCCGGGCCGCCAGGAACCGCTGGTCGTGGAGTCCGCGTCCGGGGTACGGCTCCGGCTCGCCGAAGAGGCTTACGGCCGGCGCGAGTTGGTCGACGGCATGTCGTCCTGGTGGTCGGCGGTGCACGGCTACAACCACCCGGTACTCAACGAGGCGGCACGCGGTCAACTGGACCGGATGAGTCATGTGATGTTCGGCGGGCTCACGCACGAGCCCGCCGTGCGGCTGGCTACCCGGCTGGTGGAGATCACCCCGGAGCCCCTGCAGCACGTCTTCCTCGCCGACTCGGGTTCGGTGTCGGTCGAGGTCGCGGTGAAGATGTGCCTGCAGTACTGGCGCTCGGCCGGACGGCCGGGCAAGCAGCGGCTGCTGACCTGGCGGGGCGGCTACCACGGGGACACCTGGCAGCCGATGTCGGTGTGCGATCCCGAGGGCGGGATGCACGAGCTGTGGTCGGGCGCGCTGCCCCGGCAGGTCTTCGCGGACGCGCCGCCGGACGGCTTCGACGCGGAACCGGACGACGCCTACGTACAGCATCTGCGGAACATGATCGCGGACCATGCCGATGAGCTGGCCGCGGTGATCGTGGAGCCCGTGGTGCAGGGCGCCGGCGGCATGCGGTTCCACTCGCCCGCGTATCTGCGGGTGCTGCGCGAGGCGTGCGACGCGCATGACGTGCTGCTGGTGTTCGACGAGATCGCGACGGGTTTCGGGCGCACGGGCAAGCTGTTCGCGGCCGGACATGCCGGCGTCTCGCCGGACGTCATGTGTGTCGGCAAGGCGCTGACCGGCGGTTATCTGACGATGGCGGCGACGCTGTGCACCTCGCGGGTGGCGGAGGGCATCTCCAGCGGCGAGGTGCCCGTGCTCGCGCACGGCCCGACGTTCATGGGGAATCCGCTCGCCGCGGCGGTGGCCTGCGCGTCCGTGGATCTGCTGCTTGGCCAGGACTGGGAGCAGGAGGTCAAGCGGATCGGCGCGGGGCTGCAGGCCGGTCTGGCGGAGGCCGCCGGGCTGCCCGGGGTCCGGGACGTCCGGGTGCTGGGCGCCATCGGCGTCGTACAGCTGGATCATGAGGTGGACATGGAGGCCGCGACCAGGGCGGCGGTACGGGAAGGGGTCTGGCTGCGGCCGTTCCGCGGCCTCGTCTACACCATGCCGCCCTATGTGACCGGGGATGACGATGTGGCGATGATCTGCCGCGCGGTGTGCGCTGCGGCGCGGGAGGGCTGAGATGACGATTCTGGTGGTGACAGGTACGGGCACCGAGATCGGCAAGACCGTGGTGACCGCGGCCGTCGCCGCGGCGGCGCGGGACCTCAGGGTCGCCGTGCTCAAGCCGGCCCAGACGGGGCTGGCCCCGGGCGAGCCCGGGGACGCGGCCGAGGTGGTACGGCTCGCGGGCGGTCATGTCACTCCGGTCGAACTGGCCCGGTTCCCCGAGCCGCTGGCACCCGCGACCGCCGCGCGCAGGTCCGGTCTGACACCGGTGCGTCCGTACGAGGTGGCCGAGGCGGCCGGGAAACTGGCGACCGATCACGATCTCGTCCTCATCGAGGGGGCGGGCGGTCTGCTCGTACGGTTCGACGACGAGGGCTCCACGCTCGCGGACGTGGCCGGGCTGCTGGCCGCTCCAGTTCTGGTGGTGGCTCCGGCGGGGCTCGGAACGCTCAATTCCACCGCGCTGACCTCGGAGGCTCTGCGGACCCGTGGTCTGGAGTGCCTGGGTGTGGTGGTGGGCAGCATGCCGGCCGAACCGGATCTGGCGTCCCTGTGCAATATCGACGATCTGCCGGTCGCGGCGGGCGCACCGCTGCTGGGCGCGGTACCCGCCGGTGCGGGATCACTGGCGCCGCGGGACTTCCGTGCGCGGGCGGCGAGTTGGCTGACCGCGGAGCTCGGCGGGCACCGAATGCCTTGACGACCGGCTGAGCGGGCCCGTACGGGGGAGAATCGAAGAAGCCGTACGTGTTCCTCGAGGAGGCCGCCATGCAGCTGCGCAGTACGAAGATCCCGCGGGACGCGGTGCACCACCCCGTCTTCGCCCGGTTCTACGCCCGGATGAGTGTGGCCGCCGACGATCGGGGCGGCGTGGCCGCTTTTCGCGCGGAGCTGCTGGCCGGCCTGTCCGGCCGGGCGATCGAGATCGGCGCGGGCAACGGTCTGAACTTCGCGCACTACCCGGCGGCCGTCTCCGAGGTGGTGGCGATCGAGCCGGAACGGAGCCTGCGGCAGCTGGCGGCCGGCGCCGCGCTGCGGGCGGAGGTCCCGGTGGACGTGGTGCCCGGCACGGCCGAGGCGCTGCCGGTGAAGAGCGAGGCGTTCGACGCGGCCGTGGCCTCCCTGGTCCTGTGCACCGTACGGAATCTGCCGCGCGCGCTGGCCGAGATCAGGCGGGTGCTGCGGCCCGGTGGCGAGCTGCGCTTCTTCGAGCACGGGCTGGCCCCGGGCCGTGCGCTGGCGACGACGCAGCGGATGGCGGACCGTACGGTCTGGCCGCTGCTCTTCGGCGGTTGTCACACGGCACGGGACACGATTGCCGCGATCGAGGCGGCCGGCTTCGAGATGGGTACGTACCGCAGGCTGCGGATTCCGGAGAAGGGGATACAACTCCCCTCCTCCCCCTGCGTCCTGGGCGTGGCCCGCCGGCCGTTCTCGGACGACTGACGCGTCAGTCGTGTCAGTCGTCGTCCTCCCCGCCGCTGTCGAGCTGGTCGGCGAAGGCCCGCAGGGCGTCGGCCAGTTCCTGCTTGGTCGGCAACTGGTCTACTTTTGCTTCGAGTTCGCCGATGCGTTCGGACAGTTCGGCGAGATCGGCGGGGGACGTGGGGGTGGGGCTTGGGGATCCGGTCGGTTCCCCTCCGCCTACGCTGCCCGAACCGCCGTCGGTGCCGCCGCTGTCCGCTCCGGTGCTTGTTCCGGCGTCCGATCCGGCGTCCGTACCGCCGGACCCGCTGGCCGTACCGGTGTCCGCTCCGCCGGATGGGTCCGGGGGTACGGGAGTCGGGTCGCCGCCCGACCCGCCGGTCACACCCACCGTCGTACCGCCCGAGGTGTCCGTACTCCCGTCGTCCGGGGCGCCGGCGGCGATAGCGCCGCTCACACCGAGGATCACCGCGGCCGTCGTGCCGACCAGGGTGATCGTCATCCGTCTGGTTCGTCCCAAGCTTCGCAGGCGCGCTATGCGTGTCATGCTCGCGACGTTAGCCACGCGCGGGCACGGAAGAGGGTGTTCCGGGAGGCGGGATACGGAGTCACACGCTCCACTGCCGTAGTTCGTCGGCGATGGCCCGGAGGTCCGCCTTGCCCTCCTTGACCAGCCTGGCCAGGTCGCGCACCTGCTCGGGCGAGGTGATGACCTTCAGTCCGGAGGCCACGAGATAGCCGTAGGCCACGGCCGATGCGAACATCGCGTTGGAGTGTTCGAGCGCGGGCACGTGGAGCAGGAGTTGCAGCAGGGCGGCGGCCCGGCTGTGCGGGTCGCTGTAGACGGGGCTGCCGAAGATCTCCGCCTCGTGCCGGCTGACCGCGGCGACCAGCGCACCCCAGTCGACGACCTGCGGATCACCGGGCGTCTTGTGTTCGGCGACCATCAGCAGCCAGGAAAGGTCGATCTTCAGGTTCAACGGGCTCCTTCGCCCTCCGCACCGAACTCCTCCGCGAAAACCGACTCGTACTGCTTCATGAAGTCGGCCGCGGCCTCGACGAAGGTGTGTCCGACTTCGCCCGCGTCCTGCTTCACGAGCTCCTCGATATAGCGGTTCACGCTCATCCCCCTCTGCAGCGCACGCTGTCGCGCGGCCTCGGCGGTGGCCTCGTCCACTCGTACGTTCAACTGAGTCTTGGGCACCCCATCACGCTAGCGCGCGTTTGCTAGCACCAGCAAGGGGAGCCGTGCCGTGCCCCGTACACATGGTTCGGCAGGGCCTGCTCGCATGCCGGAATCGGGTCGACGGCCCCGTCCGCCCGGTGATGGGATGGCCGACATGAATGATCTTGCGATACGTGCTGCCGAAGCCACCGACCTGGACGAGGTTCTCGCCTTCTGGAAGGTGGCGGCCGAGGGCACCAGCATCAGCGACGACCAGGACGGCATCCGGCGGCTGGTCGACCGCGACCCCGGCGCCCTGATCCTCGCGGAGCGCGACGGCGTCCTGGCCGGCACCGTCATCGCGGGCTTCGACGGCTGGCGGTGCCATCTGTACCGGCTCGCGGTCCATCCCGGCCGGCGCCGTCGTGGCATCGGCGCGGCACTGCTGGCAGCGGCAGAGGAACGGTTCACCGCGCTCGGCGGGCGACGGGGCGACGCCATGGTCCTCGACCACAATGACCTGGCACGGCATGCCTGGAGCGCCGCCGGGTACGCGCCTCAGCCTCAATGGAGCCGCTGGGTGAAGCCCCTCAACGGCTGAGACCATGGGCGGGGCGTCGCCGCACACGCACGGCGCACGGACTGCCCCGGCGGCCCTTACGATGTCCTGTCATCCGTCCGACCCCCTCGAAAGGTGTGAGCGTCCGCCCATGGGCGAGCCTCCCAGTAGCCGACATCGCGTCCATCGCGCGATCCTCCTGCCCCTGCACGATCATGGGACGGAGGTGAACCGATGACCGAAGTGCTCCTGCTTCTCGTGGCGGTACTGCTCTCGCTCGCGTGCGGGGCCTTCGTCGCGGCGGAGTTCTCTCTGACCACGGTCGAGCGCGGCGAGCTCGAACGGGCCGTCGAACGGGGGGAGCGGGGCGCCGCGAGCGCCCTCAAGGCCGTACGGAGCCTCACCTTCCAGCTCTCCGGCGCCCAGCTCGGCATCACCGTCACCAATCTGGTCGTCGGCATGCTCGCCGAACCATCCATCGCGAAGCTCATCCGCGGCCCCCTCGAAGCACTGGGCGCCTCCCCCGGTGTGGCGTCCTCGGTGGCGCTGGTGCTCGGCACCGCCCTGTCCACCGTGGTCCTGATGGTGGTCGGTGAACTCGTCCCGAAGAACTGGGCGATCTCGTCACCGCTGGCCGTGGCGAAGGCGGTGGCCACTCCTCAGCGGGCGTTCACCGCCGTCTTCCGTCCGTTCATCAGCCACCTCAACAGCACCGCGAACCGCATGGTGCGCCGTTTCGGCCTCGAACCGACCGAGGAGCTGGCCTCCGCCCGCAGCCCCCAGGAGCTGGTGGCGCTGGCACGGCACTCCGCGAAGGAGGGCGCGCTGGAGGCGGACACCGCCGAGCTCTTCGTACGCACCCTCAACCTGGCCGAGCTGACCGCCGAGAACGTGATGACCCCGCGCGTGCAGGTGACCGCGCTCGAACTGCAGGCCACCGCCGAGGACGTCGCGAACGCGACGCGCGCGACCGGGCTGTCCCGCTTCCCCGTCTACCGGGGCAACCTGGATTCCGTCGTCGGAGTCGCCCACATCAAGGACGTGCTGGCGATCCCGGCCGACGAGAGGCCCCGCAAAAGAGTCTCGGACATGCTGCGGGAGCCGCTGCTCGTACCGGAGACGCTCACCGTGGACCGGCTGCTCGACCGGCTGTCCGGAAAGCTGGCCATGGCTGTCGTCATCGACGAGTACGGCGGCACGGCCGGCGTCGTGACACTGGAGGACATCGTCGAAGAGGTCGTCGGCGAGGTACGCGACGAACACGATCCGCACGAGACGCCGGACCTCGCTCCGGCCGGTGAGGACGCCGACGGACGCACACTCTGGTCCGCGGACGGCGCGGCCCGCACCGACCAGCTCATGAGGATCGGGCTGCGGGTACCGGACGGGCCGTACGAAACACTCGCCGGGCTCATCGCCGCCGAGGTCGGACGCATCCCGGTGGTGGGTGACACCGTCGAACTGACCGGTTGGCGCATCGATGTGGTGGACGCATCCGGGCGCCGCGCCGCACGTGCGCTCCTGCACGCGCCGCTTGCCGGTTCCCACGAGCTGACGGAGAACGAACGATGATCGCCGTCCAGCTCCTCATCGGCCTGCTGACCCTGGTGGTCAACGCCTTCTTCGTCGGCGCGGAGTTCGCGATGATCTCCGTACGCCGCAGCCAGATCGAGCCCGAGGCCGAGGCCGGGAACCAGCGTGCGCACAGTGTCATCTGGGGCCTCGAACACGTGTCGGCGCTTCTCGCGGCTGCGCAGCTCGGCATCACGCTGTGCACGCTGGTGCTGGGTATCGTCGCCGAGCCCGCCATCGCGCATCTGCTGGAGCCCGTCTTCGACGCGGTCGGTGTGCCGCACGGCCTGGTGCATCCGCTGTCGTTCGTGATCGCCCTGTCCGTGGCGACGTATCTGCACATGCTCCTGGGCGAGATGGTGCCCAAGAACGTCGCGCTCGCCGAGCCGGCCCGCAGCGCACTGCTGCTCGGTCCCCCGCTGGTGGCGGTGGCCCGGGGCCTGCGCCCGGTGATCTTCACGATCAACGCCTTCGCGAACGCGCTGCTCAAGCTGTTGCGGGTGGAGACGAAGGACGAGGTGTCCGCGACCTTCTCCGACGCCGAGCTGGCCCGGCTGGTGAAGGACGCGGGCGACGCCGGTCTCGTCGACGACCGTTCGGCCGAACGGCTCCGGCACGCGCTGGAGCTGGGCCGGCGCCCGGTCCGCGATGTCGTCCTGCCGGTGGACCAGGTGGTGTCCACCCGGGTCGGAACGACGCCCGAGGATCTGGAGCGGCTCTCCTCGGAGACCGGATTCTCGCGCTTCCCCGTCATGGACAGCGAGGAGCGGATCCTCGGCTACCTCCATGTGAAGGACGCGCTGGACGCGACACCGCGCGATGTCCCGTTCCCGGTGACGGCGATGCGGCCGATCGCCCGGGTGCGGGCGTCGACACCGCTCGACGACGCACTGACCGCGCTGCGGCGCAGTCGCACGCACCTGGCGGCCGTCGTCGACGAGGACGACCGGCTGGCCGGGCTCGTCACGATGGAGGACGTGCTGCGTGAGCTGGTGGGACGTTCCCAGGGGCGCTGAGTCCTGGGAGCAGCGGGTTACCGCACGGTAGAATCGCTGGGCCATGGAAATGAATGCTTCCTACACCAGTCTTGTCGCGGTCGGCGACTCCTTCACCGAGGGCATGTCGGACCTGCTCCCCGACGGCTCGTACCGGGGCTGGGCCGACGTCCTGGCCACCCGGCTCGCGGCCCGCAGCCCCGGATTCCGGTACGCCAATCTCGCCGTGCGCGGGAAGCTGATCGGCCAGATCGTCGACGAGCAGGTGGACGTCGCCGCGGCCATGAAGGCGGACGTGGTCACACTCGTGGGCGGCCTCAACGACACGCTGCGGCCGAAGTGCGACATGGGCATGGTGCGGGCCCGGCTGGAGGAAGCGGTCGAACGCCTCGCGCCCTCGTGCGGACAGCTCGTGCTGATGCGCAGCCCCGGGCGCAACGGCCCGGTGATGCAGCGCTTCCGTCCGCGGATGGAGGAGCTGTTCGCCCTGATCGACGAGCTGGCGGACCGGCACGGTGCGCTGGTGGTCGATCTGTACGGTGCGGAGTCGCTGGGCGACCCCCGGATGTGGGATGTGGACAGGCTCCATCTCACCGCGGAGGGGCACTCCCGGGTGGCCGAGGCTGTGTGGCAGGCGCTGGGGCTGCCGGCCGAGCAGGACTGGCGTACACCGATGCCCGCGACGGTGCTGCCGCGCTGGGCGGTGCGCCGGGTCGACGACGTCCGGTTCGCCCGGCAGCATCTGGCACCGTGGATCGGGCGGCGCCTGACCGGCCGGTCCTCCGGCGACGGACGACCGCCGAAGCGTGCGGACCTGCTGCCGTACGAGCCGCCGCTCGGCTGAACGTCGCGTGAGGCGGCGGAGTGCTGCGGACCGCGTCTATGCGGGCTCAGGGCGCGGGCTCAGGGCTGAGTGATGGGCCCGCCATGGCCTTCTCGTGCTGCATCGAGGTCATCCTGCGGACCATCGCGGCGGCCAGGCACGCGGCAATCAGGTCCAGGAGCGAGTAAGCGATCGCGAACGCGACGGCAGTGTCGAAGGCGGGGGTCCCCATGTCCTTCTCAGCCATCTCGGGGGCTGCCAGCATCACGGTCTGGGCCAGAAGCCAGAATCCCCACCAGAGATTGATGAGCCCCGTTCCCGAGGGGCCGGACCGCTCGGTCGTGCCGGCTCGCCAGATGTCCACGACGATGCGGCGCGGATACCAGAAATTGACGAACGGGACGTACCAGGCGCACCAGATCCAGGGGCGGCTGTGCTTGTGGCCGTCGGGACGGAAGACCTCGGCATTGACCCGGACCCGCCACAACCAGGCACAGAAGACGATTCCGCAGGCGACGTAGGCGAGCCCCTGGATCCCCACGAGCAACGCGTAGCGCGTGTCGAAACGGCCAGGATCCACGACGAGGCCGGACTGCGCCGTCGCGGAGAGGGCGAGCAGGACCTCAAGGACGTCGGTCAGCGCGCACAGACCCAGCAGGGCCACGGCAGCGTACGAGAGCCCTGCCGGCGAACGCAGTTGCGGAACGGACATGACGTGGAACCCCCCACGGTTCGGTACCCCCAGCGGACCTCTGCCGGATCACGCGGTGACGAGGCAGGATCCTAACCCTTGACCTCTGTGGCCCGAGCCACTAGTTTGCGGTAATCGCCGACCCAAAACTTCCGGAAGGAGGCGACCAGCGGATGTACACCAGCTCTGATCTTGGTCGCCTCGCCCAGTGCACTGTCTGGGTTCCGGGTCGGATCGCGCACGGCTGCTGATCGCGCCGTTCTGATGTGCCCGTTCGTGGCACATTCCAGGTTTCCCCTGAACATCTTCCGGCACGTCGCTGTTGCGTGCCTTTCTGCGCCCACTCCTCTCACGTGGCGCGTCTGAACACAGAAAGCTGCCTGAAATTGGCGAACATGATGAATCGACAGATCTCGCACGGAATCGAGGGCCTGTCATGGTAGCGGCGCGAATCACGGTCAATGGGACAGAAGCGCCGATTTCACCGGCTGCGCCCCACACCACAGCACTGGATTTCCTGCGCGAGCGTGGCCTCACCGGAACCAAGGAGGGCTGCGCCGAGGGTGAATGCGGCGCCTGCTCGGTCCTGGTGGCCCGTCCCGGGGTGAACAAGCCCACCGACTGGGTGGCGGTCAACGCCTGCCTGGTCCCGGCCGCGGCGCTCGACGGTCAGGAGATCATTACCTCCGAGGGCCTCGCCACCGCCGGCGCGCCCGGCACGCCGGCCACCCTGCACCCGGTGCAGGAGGAGATGGCGGTCCGCGGCGGCTCCCAGTGCGGCTACTGCACCCCGGGATTCGTCTGCAGCATGGCCTCCGAGTACTACCGTCCCGACCGCTGCGCGCACGCCGATTCGGGCGACGGCGCGGACTCGGCCGACAGCACCGACGCCGAGCACGGTCCGAACGGCTTCGACCTGCACGCGCTGAGCGGCAACCTGTGCCGGTGCACCGGCTACCGCCCAATTCGCGATGCCGCGTACGCCGTTGGTGCGCCCGCGGACGACGACCCGCTCGCGCAGCGTCGCGAGCAGTCCCCGCCCGCACCGGTCGCCACCGAGTACACCCAGGGCGACAGCGTCTTCCTGCGGAAGAACACCCTTGCGGAAACGCTCCAGTTGCTGCGCGAGCGGCCCGACGCCGTGGTGGTCGCAGGCTCCACCGACTGGGGCGTCGAAGTGAACATCCGTTCCCGCCGGGCGGATTGCGTCATCGGCATCGACCGGCTGTCCGAACTGCGGGAACTGCGAGTCGAATCCGACTTCATCGAGATCGGGGCGGCGCTGACGCTCACCGAGATCGAACGCCGCCTCGACGGCGAAGTCCCGCTGCTGGCCGAACTGTTCCCGCAGTTCGCGTCACGGCTCATCCGCAACGGTGCGACCATCGGCGGCAACCTGGGCACCGGCTCTCCCATCGGTGACAGCCCGCCGGTGCTGCTCGCCCTGGAAGCGTCGGTGGTGCTCGCCGACGCCGACGGTGAGCGCGAGGTCCCGCTGGCCGACTACTTCACCGGCTACCGGCAGAGCGTGCGGCGTCCCGGGGAGTTGATCCGTTCGGTACGCGTCCCGTTGCCGCTGTCGCCGGTCGTGGCGTTCCACAAGATCGCCAAGCGTCGCTTCGACGACATCTCCAGCGTTGCGGTCGCTTTCGCGCTCGACATCGAGGACGGGATCGTCCGCAAGGCACGGATCGGCCTGGGCGGCGTGGCGGCCACGCCGATCCGCTCCCTCGCCACCGAGGCGGCCCTGGAGGGCAAGCCCTGGTCGACGGAGACCGTCGAGGCCGCGGCGCGGGAGCTGCGGGGCGAGGGCACACCGATGAGCGATCATCGCGCCAGCGCCCTCTACCGTTCCGCGATGCTGGGCCAGAGCCTGCTGAAGCTGCACGCGCAGACCGCGACAAACACTGAGGCGGTGTCGTCATGAGTCATCTTTCCGAACGCCCCGAAAAGCCTGTCGTCGGCGTCTCGATGCCGCACGAGAGTGCCTTCCAGCACGTCACCGGCACCGCGCTCTACACCGACGACCTGGTCCAGCGCACCAAGGACGTACTGCACGCGTACCCCGTCCAGGTCATGAAGGCCTGCGGCAGGATCACCGCGCTGCGCACCGAGCCCGCGCTCGCTGTGCCCGGTGTGGTCCGTGTGCTGACCGGCGCCGACGTACCGGGCGTCAACGATGCCGGGATGAAGCACGACGAGCCGCTGTTCCCCGACGAGGTCATGTTCTACGGCCACGCGGTCGCCTGGGTGCTCGGCGAGACCCTGGAGGCGGCCCGGCTCGGTGCGGCGGCCGTCGAGGTGGAACTCGACGAGAAGCCCTCCCTGATCACGCTGCAGGACGCCATCGCGGCCGAGAGCTTCCACGGCGCCCGGCCCCTGATGGTGACCGGCGACGTCGACGCCGGCTTCGCCGATTCCGCGCACGTGTTCACCGGCGAGTTCCAGTTCTCCGACCAGGAGCACTTCTATCTCGAGACGCACGCGGCGCTGGCTCTCATCGACGAGAACGAGCAGGTGTTCATCCAGAGCAGCTCTCAGCATCCGTCGGAGACCCAGGAGATCGTCGCGCACGTCCTCGGTCTGCACAGTCACGAGGTGACCGTGCAGTGTCTGCGGATGGGTGGCGGCTTCGGCGGCAAGGAGATGCAGCCGCACGGCTTCGCGGCCGTCGCCGCGCTCGGCGCCAAGCTGACCGGCCGGCCGGTCCGGCTGCGGCTCAACCGGACACAGGACCTGACCATGTCCGGCAAGCGGCACGGGTTCAACGCCACGTGGAAGATCGGCTTCGACGCCGACGGCCGCATCCGGGCCCTGGATGCCACCCTGACCGCGGACGGCGGCTGGAGCCTGGACCTCTCCGAGCCGGTCCTGGCGCGTGCGCTGTGCCACATCGACAACACGTACTGGATCCCCAACGCCCACATCAACGGCCGTATCGCCAAGACCAACAAGGTCTCCAACACCGCGTTCCGCGGCTTCGGCGGACCGCAGGGCATGCTGGTCATCGAGGACATCCTGGGGCGGTGCGCGCCGCTGCTCGGCCTGGACCCGATGGAGTTGCGGGAGCGCAACTTCTACGGGGAGGGTCAGACGACGCCGTACGGCCAGCCGGTCACCCAGTCCGAACGGATCTCCGCCGTCTGGGACAAGGTCCAGGAGAACGGCGGCGTCGCCGATCGCAAGCGCGAGATCGCCGCCTTCAACGCCGCCCACCCGCACACCAAGCGGGCTCTCGCGATCACCGGCATCAAGTTCGGCATCTCGTTCAACCTCACCGCCTTCAACCAGGGCGGCGCGCTGGTACTGATCTACAAGGACGGCTCCGTCCTGATCAACCACGGCGGCACCGAGATGGGCCAGGGCCTGCACACCAAGATGATGCAGGTGGCCGCGACCACGCTGGGCATCCCGCTGCACAAGGTGCGCCTCGCCCCGACGCGTACCGACAAGGTGCCCAACACCTCCGCGACCGCCGCAAGTGCCGGGGCGGACCTCAACGGTGGGGCGATCAAGAACGCCTGCGAGCAGCTGCGCGAGCGGCTGACGCAGGTGGCCGCCACCCAGCTGGGGTCGAGCGCCTCGGACGTACGCATCGTCGAGGGCGTCGCGCGCAGCCTCGGCAGCGACAAGGAGCTGGCCTGGGACGACCTGGTGCGCACCGCGTACTTCCAGCGCGTTCAGTTGTCGGCGGCCGGTTACTACCGGACCGAGGGACTGCACTGGGACGCGAAGGCGTTCCGGGGCTCGCCGTTCAAGTACTTCTCCCACGGCGCCGCCGCTGCCGAGGTGGAGGTGGACGGCTTCACCGGTGCGTACCGCATCCGGCGGGTGGACATCGTGCACGATGTCGGCGACAGCCTGTCCCCGATGATCGACATCGGTCAGGTCGAGGGTGGCTTCGTGCAGGGCGCGGGCTGGCTGACGCTAGAGGACATGCGCTGGGACGCCACTGACGGGCCCAACCGCGGCCGGCTGCTGACGCAGGCCGCGAGCACCTACAAGCTGCCGAGCTTCTCGGAGATGCCCGAGGAGTTCAACGTCACGCTTCTGGAGAACGCCACCGAGGAAGGCGCGGTGTACGGGTCCAAGGCGGTGGGTGAGCCTCCGCTGATGCTGGCGTTCTCGGTGCGCGAAGCACTGCGGCAGGCCGCCGCTGAATTCGGGCCGAGCGGGGTAAGCGTCGAGCTGGCCTCGCCCGCGACTCCGGAGGCGGTGTACTGGGCGATCGAGGCGGCTCGCCAGGGCGATGCCTCCCGGAACGGTCACGCCCGCAACGGATTCGCCGCGGGCGGCCACACCGGAAACGGCCACGCCTCCAACGGCGAGGTCCTCGCCGACGCAGCAGCGTTGAGCGGTGCCTGACATGACGTGGGTCGCCGCGGTCGCACGGTTGCGGGCACGCCGGGAGTCCGGCGTGCTGGTGACCGTCGCGACCGTGCGCGGCCATGCCCCGCGCGACGCCGGTGCGAAGCTGGTGGTGGGGCAGAGCGAGGCATGGGGTTCGATCGGTGGCGGCAATGTCGAGGCCGTCGCGATCGATCGGGCCCGGGAGATGATCGCCGCGTCCAAGCCTGAGCCGGAGCTGATGGATTTCGCCCTGAACGACAAAGTGACCAACCAGCACGGCGTGCAGTGCTGCGGCGGCACGGTCTCGGTGCTGCTCGAACCCCTGCCGGTGGTACGGGCGGTGGCGGTCTTCGGCGTGGGCCACGTCGGGCTGGAACTGGCGCGCATCCTGGCACGTCAGGACCTCGACCTCCATCTGATCGACACCCGCGCCGACATGCTCGCCGAGGAACGTCTCGACGCGCTGGCGGACGCGGTGGCGCAGGTGCATGTGCATCACACGCCGCTGCTGCCGGAAGAGGTTCTGGAGGAGCTGCCGCGCGGCACCCACATCCTGATCATGACCCATGATCACGCCGAGGACGCCGCTCTGTGCGACGCCGCCCTGCGCACCACCCACCTCGGCTCCATCGGGCTGATCGGGTCGGCGGCCAAGTGGGTACGGTTCCGCAAGCGCCTCCACACCGAGGGCGGCCACGACGACGCCACGATCGACCGGATCAAGACCCCGATCGGGCTGGCCGACGTCACCGGCAAGGAACCCGCGACGATCGCCGTGAGCGTCGCGGCCGATCTGCTGCGCACCTTCGAAACCGAGGTCGACTGACTCTCTGCCCGGATCGGCAAGGGGTGCCCCGCGCTCGTGCGAACGCACACATGCGGGGCACCCTTTCGGCACGCGCAGCACCGGGGCGCAGGGCATGGAAAACCGAAAGCCCCAGGTCACGGAAAGTGAGTCCTGGGGCTTTTACGAGTGGGGCGCGGGCCGCGGCCCGGGCCCGGCAGCTGCGCCGTTGTGACGACGAGGTTCACCTTCTACCGCGGTGCCGCACGGTGCCGGGATCCACAGCCGTCCGGTTGGTTCGGTTCACTCGACGCCGGTGCGCGGTGAACCGGGATCTCAGTAGTCGACGCGGTCGGACTTGGCCAGCCACGCGTCGAACGGCGCCGTACGGTTCGGCATGTTCACTCGCTCGATCTCCATCGGCCACAGCTCCGCGGGCCTCTTCTCGAACAGGTCGTAGAACTTGCGGTCGTCGAACCCGGCCACCGCGGCGTCATCCCGGTCAGCGGCGAAGATGATCCGGTCGACCCGCGCCCACAGCGCCGAGGAAAGACACATCGGGCAGGGCTCGCACGAGGTGACCAGAACGCAGCCCTCGAGCGAGAAGGAGCCCAGTGTCTGGCAGGCGGCGCGGATCGCGCTCACCTCGCCGTGGGCCGTCGGGTCCAGGTTCGCAGTGACGTTGTTGTTCCCGATCGCGACAACCTCGCCACCCTTGGCGATCAGTGCGCCGAACGGACCGCCGCCGTTCAATACGCTGTTGGTGGCAAGACCGATGGCCTCGTCCATCCAGGTGCGCTCGAGCTCCTGGATGCTCTTCTCTTGGGCGTGCGCCGTCATGGTCACTCCTTTGTCGCAGACGGTAGGGATTCCCCGGGTGCGGCGCGAGCCTGATTGATCATCAGGAAGCTTCCGCTGTCCCTTCCGTGCCTTGTTCACGTGCTGTTAATCCGGAATAGCGCAAGTACATCCGCCGGGCCCTGCTGAGGGCAGTCACCGAAACCATGAAGGAGTCGGCCGGCCGTCCGGCCCCTCTTGTGGATTCGTATGAAAGGCAGGATCCAGCCGCATGGACGTCGCAGCGGCGAACCCCGGGGCACAGGCCCCATCGGCAGATCGTCGGCGAGCGGCCGACCGGCCAGCGTGCCCATGTCATCAATGACCAGCGCCGGGACGGCCGGCTCCCCCTCCGGGGACGCTCACGAACCGCTGAAAACGACAGGTAAGCTCTGGTCACGTGACTGCTGTGTCTGCGAAGCCTCGTATCCCCAATGTCCTGGCCGGCCGCTACGCCTCCACGGAGCTGGCCGTCCTCTGGTCCCCCGAGCAGAAGGTGAAGCTGGAGCGTCAGCTGTGGCTGGCGGTGCTGCGCGCTCAGAAGGACCTCGGGATCGAGGTGCCCGACGCCGCCCTCGCCGACTACGAACGTGTACTCGACCAGGTCGATCTGGCCTCGATCGCCGAGCGCGAGAAGATCACCCGGCACGACGTGAAGGCCCGGATCGAGGAGTTCAACGCCCTCGCCGGCCATGAGCAGGTCCACAAGGGCATGACGTCCCGGGACCTCACGGAGAACGTCGAGCAGCTCCAGATCCGGCTCTCGCTGGAACTGATGCGTGACCGCACGGTTGCGGTCCTGGCCCGGCTCGGCAAGCTGGCGGGCGAATACCGCGAACTGGTCATCGCCGGCCGGTCCCACAACGTCGCCGCCCAGGCGACGACGCTCGGCAAGCGCTTCGCTACCGCCGCGGACGAGCTGCTGGTGGCATACGGACGGCTGGAGGATCTCCTCGGCCGCTACCCGCTGCGCGGCATCAAGGGCCCCGTCGGCACCGCGCAGGACATGCTCGACCTGCTGGGCGGCGACGCCGCGAAGCTCGCCGACCTGGAACAGCGCATCGCCGGCCACCTCGGCTTCGCCGAGGCCTTCACCTCGGTCGGGCAGGTCTACCCCCGCTCCCTCGACTACGACGTCGTGACGGCACTGGTTCAGCTCGCCGCGGCACCTTCGTCCGTCGCGAAGACCGTTCGCCTGATGGCCGGCCACGAGCTGGTGACCGAGGGCTTCAAGCCCGGTCAGGTCGGCTCGTCCGCCATGCCGCACAAGATGAACACCCGCTCCTGCGAGCGCGTCAACGGTCTGATGGTGATCCTGCGCGGCTACGCCTCGATGACGGGCGAGCTGGCGGGTGACCAGTGGAACGAGGGCGACGTGTCCTGCTCTGTGGTCCGCCGGGTGGCTCTGCCCGACGCGTTCTTCGCTTTCGACGGCCTCCTCGAGACGTTCCTGACGGTGCTGGACGAGTTCGGGGCGTTCCCCGCTGTCGTGGCGCGCGAGCTGGACCGTTACCTGCCGTTCCTCGCCACCACCAAGGTCCTCATGGGCGCGGTACGGGCCGGGGTCGGCCGGGAGGTCGCGCACGAGGCCATCAAGGAGCACGCGGTCGCCTCGGCGCTCGCCATGCGGGAGCAGGGCGCGGAGCGCAACGAACTGCTGGACAAGCTGGCCGCTGACGAGCGCATCCCGCTCGACCGCGCACAGCTGGACGAGCTGATGGCCGACAAGCTCTCCTTCACGGGCGCGGCCGGCGACCAGGTCACCGCGGTGGTTTCCCGGATCGAGGAGATCACCAAGCAGCACCCGGAAGCCGCGGGCTACACCCCCGGCTCCATCCTCTGAGGACCGGCACCGACACCGGATGACACCCGAAGAACTCCTGGCCGCCCGCGACCGCATCGTCCCCGATGTGGCCGTGGGCGGTCTGCGTGTGCTGTTCTGCGGGATCAATCCCAGTCTCATGACCGCCGCCACAGGCTTCCACTTCGCCCACCCGGGCAACCGCTTCTGGCCGGTGCTCCATCTGTCGGGCTTCACTCCCCGCCGGCTGAAACCGTCGGAACAGAGCGAGCTGCCGGGCTACGGCCTGGGCATCACCAACGTGGTGGCGAGAGCCACGGCACGCGCCGACGAACTGAGCGCCGCCGAATTCCGTGAGGGCGGTCAGCTGCTGACCGCGAGGGTGGAGCAGCTGGAACCGCAGTGGCTCGCCGTCGTCGGTGTCACTGCCTACCGCACGGCCTTCGGTGAGCGCCACGCGCAGATCGGTCCGCAGGAGCGGAGGATCGGCGGGGCGCGGGTCTGGGCCCTGCCCAATCCCAGCGGGCTGAACGCCCACTGGACCGCCCGGACCATGGCTGACGAGTACGCCCGCCTCCGAGCCGCCGCCATCGGTGACGCCCCGCCCTCCGACGAGGGCTGACCGCTCCGGCGCACCGCCCGGTGCGCTCCGCGGGAAAGTCCCGGGCGCGCATCCCGTCGATGAGGCGGAGGTGGTGCGCGGTCGTCATGTCGTCAGTAAACCGTCCGCCACTGACAAGTGACGCGCCGCGTCGGTCACGCGTCCCTGCGCCGCACCGCCCACCAGCCCGCCAGCAGTGCCGCTCCGGCCCATGCCGCTGTCACGGCAAGCCCTGTCCACGGTCCGAGACTGCCCTCCGGGTTCTGGTGCAGCACCAACTGCCCGGCCCGGTCCGGCAGATACTGGGCCACTCCCCCGGCTATGTCGCCGACCACGAACGAGACAATGAGGATGAAGGGGATGAGGAGGCTCAGTACCGCGACCGCGCTGCGCAGCAGTGCCGCGAGCCCCGCGGCGAACAAGGCCATCAACGCCAGGTAGATGCCACCGCCGAAGGCCGCGCGCAGAGCGCCCGGTTCTCCCAGACCGATCGCGTACTCACCCATGAACAGCTGACCCACCAGGAACGAGGTGAAGCTGGTGACCAGGCCCACCACTAGGGCGAGCCCGCCGACAACCGACATCTTGGCCAGGTAGAAGAGACCTCTGCGGGGCACCGCCGAGAGCGATATCCGCAGCGCACCGTTCAGATACTCGGAGGACAGTGCCGTCGCGCCGAAGCTGATAGCTGCGATCTGGCCGAAGTTCAGCGCATAGAACGCAAGGAAGAGCAGCTCTGCTCCCTCGTTGTCCGCCTCCGCCTGTCCGACGGTGGCGAAGGTGAGCACCGTGACGGCCAGTGTGGCGAGGAAGACGGCTATGAGCGAGCCGGCGACCGACCGGACCGATCTGACCTTGATCCATTCGGAGCGGAGAACTGCGGTCGTCGACATGGTCACGCCTCCTGGCGAGTGGTGGGGGACGCTCCGGCGGACGCGAATTCGGTCTCCGCCGCTGTGAGGTCGAGGTATGCCTGCTCCAAGGTGGTTTGCTCATCGAGAAGTTCGAGGATCGGGATTCCTTCGAAGGCGGCTATGGCGCCGATCTCCTCCGCCCTGACACCCTCGACGGTCCAGCGGCCGTCGTCACCCTGCACCGGGTCGTGTCCCTTCCGAATCAGGACGTCCCGGAGACGCGAGGACTCGGTGGTACGCAGCCGCACGCGGGGCTTGCTGCGGGAGTCGAGGAATTCCCGCATCGGCAGGTCGGCCAGGAGCCGCCCCTTGCCGAGAACGACCAGATGGTCGGCGAAGGACGAGGTCTCGTTCATCAGATGGCTGGAGACGAGCACCGTACGGCCTTCGCGTGCGAGCCGCTTCATCAGTTCACGGATCCAGACAATGCCTTCCGGATCCAGCCCGTTGGACGGCTCGTCCAGCATCACCACCTCCGGGTCGCCGAGGAGAGCTGCGGCTATGCCGAGGCGCTGCCGCATGCCCAGCGAGAAGGTTTTGATCCGCTTCCCCGCAACCTGGCTGAGGCCGGCTTCATCGAGAACCTCTTCCACCCTGGCGTCGGGGATGCCATTGCTCGAACTGAGCGCGAGCAGATGGTGCCGCGCGGTCCGCGACCCGTGGGCGGCCTGGGCGTCGAGCAGCGCGCCGACCCTGCGCAACGGACGGTCGAGCGTCGCGTACGCCTGTCCGCCGATGGTGGCCGTGCCGCCGGTGGGCCGGTCGAGGCCGAGGACGAGGCGCATGGTGGTGGACTTGCCCGCGCCGTTGGGGCCGAGGAAACCCGTGACCCGGCCTGGCCGCACGCTGAACGTGAGGCGGTCCACGGCGCGGGTGGCGCCGTATTCCTTGGTGAGCTCATGGACGTCGATGCTGGTCATGTCCTCAGCCTGGCCGCCGTCCCCCTGCTACGGCCTCCCCCGCCCGTGTAGATCATCTCCCTCGCTCGGGGGAGCCGCCGCGGCTGCCGCGCTGGCACGATGGCTCACATGAACCGCTTCCTCGCTCCGCTGGCCAGGCCGGCCACGTACAGCCGCTGGCTGCATCTGCTCAGTCCGGCCGCGGTAGCCAGCATCTGGCTGTTCATCTCCCCGGAAAAGCCGTGGGCGCTCTTGGTCATGGCGGTTCCGGTCGGGCTGATACCCGCTATGCGCCTGGCCGAGGGCATTCAGGGACAGTTGCTTCTCACACCGTCGGAGCGTGGCAGACCGGACGCCGCGATCTCGGTGGCGCCCGCGTCGACGTGGGCCGACCGGTGGCGGACCGTGCTCTGGCTGGAGGTGCGGCTCCTGCTCGCCACACCGGCCATGTTCGCGACGGTCTGGCTGCCGGCCACTTCCGTCGACCTCGTCAGCACGGCCTTCGGGAATGGCCCCAGTAACGACTGGCTTGTGCGGGGAGTCGAACCCCACTGGTGGTACGGCCTCCTGGCCCCCTTGCCGATCCTTGTCCTTCTGGGCCTCATCACCGTGGGCGGCAACGTGGCCACCGCAGCTGCGCGGTGGTTGCTCGGCCCGACCGCCACCGAGCGGATGACCGTCCTGGAGGAGCGCACCGAGCAGTTGCTGGAGCGCAATCGCATCGCGCGGGAACTCCACGACTCGATCGGGCACGCGCTGACGGTCGCTGTCGTGCAGGCCGGCGCAGCTCGCGCGGCGAACGATCCCGCGTTCACGGAGCGGGCGCTCGCCGCGATCGAGGAGACGGGCCGGGAGGCGATGGACGATCTGGAGCGGGTGTTGCGGGTGTTGCGTGAGTCGGGCACTCCCATAGGCGGGCGGCCCACGCTCGTCGAAGCGGACCGGCTCCTGGATTCCGCGCGTGGCTCAGGCGCGAAGGTCGAGGCGGAGGTATCCGGAGCGCTGGATCTGGTGCCAGGTCCGGTGTCCCGCGAGGGGTATCGCATCCTTCAGGAGTCCCTCACCAACGCCTTGCGTCACGCGGGGGCCGTGCCCGTCCGAGTGAGGATAAGTGTGGTGGACGGGTGGCTGGAGCTGGAGGTGGCGAACCCGCTCACCGGCTCGACGGGCATATCGGGCGGTGGCAGCGGGCTCCGGGGCATACGGGAGCGGGCCGCCCTGCTGGGCGGAAAGGCGAAGACCGGTCCCTACGACGGTGAATGGAGGGTGCACGCGAGCCTTCCGCTGGAGCGCATACGCTGATCGGATGCCGGTTACCGTTCTTCTGGTCGATGACGAACCTCTCGTACGCGCGGGATTGCGTGCGGTGCTTGAGGCACAGCCCGATATCGAGGTGGTGGGCGAGGCGGGCGACGGCGCCGCCGTGATTCCGCTGGTGCGTCAACTGCGGCCCGACGTGGTCGCGATGGATGTGCGAATGCCTCTGATGGACGGCATTGAGGCGACCAAGGTGCTGCTGCGGACGGTGCCTCAACCGCCGAAGATCCTGGTGGTGACGACGTTCGAGAACGACGAGTACGTCTACGAGGCGCTGCGCGCGGGGGCGGACGGTTTTCTGCTCAAGCGTGCCCGGCCCGCCGAGATCGTCAACGCGGTGCGGCTGGTGGCGGAAGGGGAGTCGCTACTGTTCCCGGCGGCGGTCCGGCAACTCGCCGCCGAGTACGGCACGAGCAAGGCCCGGGCGGCCATGGAGCAGGCTTCACTCACCGAGCGCGAGGAGGCGGTGCTCCGGCTGATGGCCAGGGGCCTGTCGAACGCGGAGATCGCGGCCAAGCTCGTCGTCGGTGTCGAAACGGTGAAGTCGCATGTCAGTGGCGTTCTGGCCAAGCTGGGGGCCCGGGACCGCACCCAGGCGGTGATCGCCGCGTACGAGTCCGGCTTCGTGGCTCCACGCTGACGTAGGTCACCTCTCGATACCGGCTCCGGCCAGTAGTCGCTACCTCCCCGACCAGCGAGTACGATCCGGCAGACATGAGCGCGAGCTGGGAGGACACACCGTGGGCCGGCTGACCGGAGGGGACCCGTCTCTGTTGAGGCGGATCAATTCCGCGGTGGTACTGCACGCGCTGAGGGGCGCGGGTTCTCCGACTCTGACCGACCTGACCCGGATAACGGGGCTTTCCCGCCCGACGGTCGAGGGTGTCGTCGAGGGCCTGTTCGAGGCCGGACTGGTTGTCGAGGCACAGGCCGACGAGGGCGAGGCCCGGCGGCAGGGAAGGCCGGCCCGGCGGTTCCGTTTCAGGGCCGAGGCCGGGCATCTGCTGGGCGTCGAGATCGGACCGCACCGGGTCTCCGCGCTGCTGTCGGGGCTGGACGGCCGGATCATCGGCGCCGGTTCAAGGGCGGTGTCCGAGACCGCGGGTGCCGACGAGCGGCTCGACCAGGTCAGAGCCGTGATCGCCGACGTGCTGCGGCGTACCGGGGTGGCCCGCAGCAGTCTGCGGGCGGTCGGTGTGGGCAGCCCGGGCATCGTGGAGGCCGACGGGACCGTACGTCTGGGGACTGCGCTTCCGGAGTGGACAGGGCTCGCCCTCGGGGAGCGGCTTCGGCGGTCGTTCCGCTGCCCGGTTCTCGTGGAGAACGACGCCAACGCCGCGGCGGTGGCCGAGCACTGGAAGGGGGCGGCGACCGAGTCGGACGACATCGTGTTCGTCCTGGCAGGGCTCAGCCCCGGTGCCGGTTCGCTGATCGGTGGGCGGCTGCACCGCGGGTTCGGTGGCGCGGCCGGTGAGATCGGCGCGCTGCATCTGCTGGGCCGGGATGTGACACCGGAACATCTGCTGTCCACGACCGACACCCCGCTCGATCCGCTGGACGAGCACGCGGTGGCCGCCGTCTTCGCGGCAGCCCGTGGCGGTGACGCCGGTGCGCAGGCGGCCGTCGAGCGGTTCATCCAGCGCCTCGTCCACGACGTGGCGGCTCTGGTGCTCGCGCTCGACCCGGAGCTCGTGGTGATCGGCGGCTGGGCCGCTGGTCTGGACGGTGTCCTGGATCCGCTCCGCGGAGAGCTGGCCCGCTACTGCCTGCGCCCTCCCCGGGTCACGCTGTCCCTGCTGGGCGAGGCCGCCGTCGCCACCGGCGCTCTGCGGCTGGCGCTGGACCATGTCGAGGAGCAGCTGTTCGCGGTTGAGGGCACGGTAACGGCCCGCCGCTGACTGCGACGGGCCGCACGGTGCACAGGAACAACAGGAACAGGAAACCGGAGCAGGTGGTTCTGGGGCTGGGTGCCGGCGGTCAGGAAGCCTGTCGTGCCTGGTCTTCGTGGCTGATTTCCAGGGCACCCGAGTCCCCGAAGGTGAGCCGGCAGGTGTCGGCGCGGTAGGTGGCGACGGAGACCGCCGCCGTGCCGCCGGCCGCGAAGTAGCGGGTGGTGACCACGAGGACGGGGGCGCCGGGAAGCCTGTCGAGCTCCTTGGCGTCGTCCGCTCGGGCCGATCCGAGCTCCACCGAGCGGTCCTGGCCGTTGAGGCCAAGACGGTGCAGCTCACGCAGCACGCTTCGCGCGCGGGCCGGACCCGAAGGGGCGTCGATCGCCGAGAGTTCGGGCACCGAGGAGGACGGGACGTAGAGGAGTTCCGCAGCGAGTGCCTGTCCGTGGCTGACTCGGATGCGGCGCACCACGTGCACGGTGTCCCCGGCGTCCGCCTCGAACATCCCGCTCACAGCAGCCGGGGCGGTCGCGGTGGTGCAGGTCGTGCAGTCGACGGGTTGCCACGCCTCGCCGGCACCGCCCGTCCAGTCCTGCTGCGCGGCGGACACGGCGACACCCACGCGCGGCGGGGCGACGGTGGTTCCCACACCGCGGCGACGCTGGAGCCGGCCTTCGAGTTCGAGTTGTTCCAGAGCCTGCCGGAGCGTGGCTCGGGCGACACCGAACCGAGCAGCGAGGTCACGCTCGTTGGGCAGGATCTCCCCCACCGCAAAGTCCGAGTCGAGTGCCTCACTGAGCACGGTCTTGAGGTGCCAGTACTTCGGCTCCTGTACCGATTCCAGCTGCGTGGTCCCCACCCTGTCCTCCGCAATCGCCCAGTGGCGCTTTCCGCGACGTTATTTATTAAAGGTTCCTGTCTTAACGTTGAGACCATAGGACGGCACACCCCCTTGGTCAAGACCAATCCTTATTCAGTAACGGAGCGAAACGGCGCCGCACCGCAGAGCGTTCACAGGACGTTCTTGGTGCCGTGAGCCGCGCGCAGCACAAAGCCCCACGTCCGGGCGGGTACGTGGGGCTCGGTGCGGGGTGCGCGAGGGGCCCGAGGTGCCCCTCGCCATAGGGCGGGCGGGAGTTATTCGGTGGGCAGACCGGAGAGCTTGTCCGGGTTACGGATGAGATAGACGCATTGGATGACTCCATCCTTTACGTCCGCCTGGAAGAAGGTGTCCGGCGCTCCGTCGACGAGGACCACGAGAGCCGGGCCGCCGTTCAGTTCGGTCAGCCGGAATTCCATCTCCGGGCCGGGGTGCCCGACGGCGATGAGGAAGCGGGCGACCTTGTCGGCGGTCTCGATGACCCTCCGCGGCGCCTTCGACTTGCCTCCGCTGTCGCTGACGAGCCTCACATCCGGCGCAAGCAGCGCCAGGAGCTGTTCGAGATCGCCGCCGGACGCCGCGGCGAGGAACCGTTCGGTCAGATCGCGGCGCTCCTCCGGGTCGACGTCGTAACGGGGCTTCCGTTCCTCCACATGACGCTTGGCGCGGCCGGCGAGCTGCCGCACGGCGGCCTCGGTCCGGTCGAGGGCTGCTGCGATCTCCGCGTACGGGAATCCGAACGCCTCACGCAGCACGAAGACGGCGCGTTCCAGGGGCGAGAGCGATTCGAGGACGACCAGTACGGCGAGGGACACGGAGTCGGCCAGGACCACCTGTTCCGCGGTGTCGGGCACGGAGGGCCCGAAGTCGGTGACGACCGGTTCGGGCAGCCACGGGCCGACGTACGCCTCGCGCCGTGACTGCACGTGGCGCAGACGGTCGATGGCGAGGCGGGTGGTGATGCGTACGAGATAGGCCCTCGGTTCCCGTACGTCCTCCCGCGTCGCGGACGACCAGCGCAGCCATGCCTCCTGCACCACGTCCTCGGCGTCGGCGATGCGCCCGAGCATGCGGTAGGCGACCCCGGTGAGCACGGGCCGGTTTTCTTCGAAGAGATCGGTCACGGTGTTGGCAGTCACCGTTCCATCCCAGCTCACGCGCGATGAGCTGTCCAGCGGGAATCGCCCGGCCTCTTGAACTACAAGCTACCGGACGGTAATTGTTGTTGACGCAACGTCTAAAACCTCAGGGAGCAGCCGTATGGCCAGCACGGCCTCGTTCACAGTCGGTTCCGCGGGAGAGCGGCACACCGTGTCGATAGCGTACGAGCGAACCGGATCCGGTGAGCCGCTGCTGCTGCTCCACGGCATCGGGCACCACCGTCAGGCATGGGACCCGGTGGTGAGCATTCTCGCCGCCGAGCGCGAGGTCATCGCCGTGGATCTGCCGGGATTCGGCACCTCTCCCGCCCTGCCGGACGGCCTCCCGTACGACCTGGCCACGGTGGCCCCCGTGCTCGACGCGTTCTGCGGGGAGCTCGGTGTGCGGCACCCGCATGTGGCCGGGAACTCGCTCGGGGGGCTGCTCGCCCTCGAACTGGGCCGTCTGAAGCTCGTCCGGTCCGTGACGGCCCTGTCCCCGGCAGGTTTCTGGACTCCGGGCGAGCGCGTCTACGCCTTCGCGACGCTGCGCGCGATGCGCCGTGCCGCCCTGTCGATGCCGGCCGCACTGATCGAGCGGCTGTCGACCGGGCCAGCCGGGCGCGCGGCGCTGACGAGCACCATCTACGCACGGCCCGGACGACGTTCACCCCAGGCCGTGGTCGCGGAGACGTTCGCGCTGCGCGAGGCGACGGGCTTCCATCAGACCCTGGCCGCCGGCGGGGGCGTCAGCTTCACCGACGACGTGCCCGGCCTCCCCGTGACCATCGGCTGGGGCAGCCAGGACCGGCTGCTGCTGCGCAGGCAGGGGATCCGGGCGAAGCACACCATCCCGGGGGCCCGGCTGGTGCGGCTGCCGGGCTGCGGCCATGTGCCGATGAACGACGATCCCGCTGCGGTGGCGCGCGTCATTCTCGACACGAGCCGCTGAGCGGTTCCGGTCCCAGGGCGCACGACCGGTGGCCAAAGCCCTCTTGTTCACCCGGGGTTGGCGTGGTGGCCGCTGCCGGGCACTAGGCATGGTCCGGCAGCAGATACCGCTGCCGAACCGCCCCACTGCCCCGGAGGCCCATCGATGCCGTTGCCCACGCACGTCCCGAACCCCGGCCGCCGCACCGTCCTGCGCGGCTCGCTCCTCGCGTCGGCCGCCGTCGCACTCCCCACGGCGATCACCGCGGCCCCGGCCTTCGCGCTCTCCGGCAGGCCGAGCGCTCAGTGGGGCGTCCAGACAGGTGCGGTGACCTCGTCGTCCGCTCTGGTGTGGGTGCGGTCGGACCGTCCGGCCCAGATGCTCGTCGAGACGTCGGCCACCGAGTCGTTCCGCCAGGCCCGCAGATGGCACGGCCCGCTCATCGGGTCGCGTACGGACTTCACCGGCACGACTCCCCTGTACGGGCTGCCGCCGGGCGAGCAGGTGCACTACCGGGTGACGCTCGCCGACCCGCACGATCCACGCCGGACGGGCAAGCCGGTGTACGGGACGTTCCGTACCGCCCCCGCCAGGCGCCGCGACGGTGTGCGCTTCCTGTGGTCGGGCGACATCGCGGGGCAGGGCTGGGGCATCAACCCGGACATCGGCGGCTACAGCGTGTACGACGAGATGCGCCGTCTCGACCCGGACTTCTTCCTCTGCAGTGGAGACAACATCTACGCGGACGGGGTGATCGAGCCGAGCGTGACGCTGCCCGACGGCCGGATCTGGCGCAACGTCACCACGGAGGAGAAGGCGAAGGTCGCCGAGACGCTGGACGAGTACCGGGGCAACTTCCGCTACAACCTGCTGGACGAGAATCTTCGTACGTTCAACGCGCAGGTGCCCTCGATCATCCAGTGGGACGACCACGAGGTCCGTAACAACTGGTATCCCGGCCAGATACTCGACGACCCGCGCTACACGGAGAAGAACGTGGATGTGCTGGCGGCCCGCTCGACGCGGGCGTTCGGCGAGTACTTCCCGGCGCCGCCCTCGTTCCCGGCGCGCGGCTCCTCCGCCGACGGGCGGATGCACCGCGTCGTACGGCACGGTCCGCTCCTCGATGTCTTCGTGCTGGACATGCGCTCCTTCCGCAACGCCAACTCCCCCGGCCGGCAGCCCGACGACACCACGGGCATCCTCGGCGCCGAGCAGCTCGCCTGGCTCAAGCGCGAACTGTCACGGTCGCGCGCCACGTGGAAGGTGATCGCCGCCGATATGCCGCTGGGACTGATCGTCCCGGACGGAGCGGCGAACTTCGAGGCGGTGGCACAGGGCGATCCCGGTGCTCCGCTCGGCCGCGAGCTCCAGCTGGCCGAACTGCTGCGGCACATCAAGCACCAGCGGATCACCGGCACGGTGTGGCTGACGGCCGACGTCCACTACACGTCCGCCCAGCACTACTCCCCCGAGCGCGCGGCCTTCAAGGACTTCGCGCCGTTCTGGGAGTTCGTGTCGGGGCCGCTGGCCGCCGGAGGCTTCCCGGCGAACAAGCTCGACGCCACCTTCGGACCCGACCGGGTCTTCCTGCGGGCGCCGGAGCGGGCGAACGTCTCCCCCATGGAGTCGCCGCAGCACTTCGGCGAGGTGGACATCGACGGCGAAAGCGGCGAGCTCACCGTACGGCTGCGGGCGCAGGGCGGGACGGTCCTGTTCAGCAAGGTGCTCCAGCCGGGGCTTACCGGACAGTGAGCCGAAGGACAGCGCGAGTACCCGAGGACAGGCACGAGAACCAGACAAAAAGAGACGATAGATAACCAGATCCACACTTAACCCATCAGTCACAAGGTGTTCGTGATCAGGCAACACCGCTCGGTCACAGTAAGAACATGACTGATGTGACTTCCGCGAAGAGTGCCCGCCGCCCCCACCACTGGCGGCGGGACCTGATCGAGCTGGCCGCCCTGTTCACGGCGGTGGCCGTGGCCGACGCGATCGCCAACCTCATCGGACACCAGCCCGACGGCCCGTATCTGCTCATCGCCTCGGCCGTGGCTCTGGTCGCCACGGCCACGTTCCACACCTGGTGGGCCCGCCGCCACAGCCACGCCCCGCCGGGGGCGGACACCGGGGAGGCCGCGCCGGACGCCGGCGCCGAAGCCTCGCTGACCGCCGAGGACACCGCCCTGTGGCGGATGCGGACGACCGTGCGCGACGCACCGGGCAGCCTGGCCGCCCTGTGCATCGCGCTCGCCCGTTTCCGGGTCGACATCCTGACCCTTCAGACGCACCCGCTGGCCAACGGCACCGTCGACGAGTTCCTGCTGCGGGCACCCGCCTCGCTCCAGGCCCAGGAGCTCACCCGGGAGATCTCTGCCGCCGGCGGCAACTCCACCTGGATCGAGCGCGCGGACGCCCACGACCTGGTCGACACCCCGACGCGGGTCCTCGGACTCGCCACCCGTACCGCACTGGACGCCGCCGAACTCCCCCTGGCACTGCGCCAGTTGCTCGGCCGCTGCACCATCCACTCACTGCCCGCCGTCTCCATCACCGGTCGCGCCACCGGCGAGAGCGCCCCGGTCGAGGGTGTGCTTGAGGAGACCTCGATGCGTCTGCGCGACCCCTCCGGCGGTGTCATCACCGTGGAACGTCCTCATCTGCCGTTCACACCGACCGAGTTCGCACGCGCCCGCGCCCTCGTGGAGCTCGACGCGCGGCTCGGCCCCCGTGTGCCGCGCAGCGAGGACGTACTCACCCTTCCCGAGGGCAACGAGATCACCGTGCGCCGCGCGGACCGCGGCGACCTCGCCGCGGCCCGCGCCATGCACGACCGCTGCTCCGAGCGGACCCTCGGACTGCGCTATCACGGCCCGGTCCGTGACGCCGACCGCTACCTCGACCACCTGCTGAGCCCGCGCTTCGGCCGCACCCTCGCCGTGCAGACCGCCTCGGGCAGGCTGGTGGCCCTCGGGCATCTGCTGTGGGACGGCGACGAGACCGAGGTCGCCCTGCTCGTCGAGGACGACTGGCAGCGCCGCGGCATCGGCTCCGAACTCCTGGGCCGGCTGGTGGCCCTGGCCGTGGAGGCCGGCTGCGAGAGCGTGTACGCCGTCACCCAGGCCCACAACACGGGCATGGTCGCGGCGATGCGCGGGCTCGAACTGCCCCTCGACTACCAGATCGAGGAAGGCACGCTCGTCATCACAGCCCGACTGGACGCGACTCCCGTCCGTTCGCTGCCGCCGTACGAGCGGGCTGAGCAGTCGGGTCGCTGAGCGCCTGGCACAGGTCGGCCCACAGGTCCTCGACGTCTTCGAGGCCGACCGACATGCGCAGGAGCCGGTCCCCGACGCCGGAGGCGTGCCGGTCTCCCTCGGCCACGATGCGGTGGCTGATGGAGGCCGGGTGCTGGATCAGCGAGTCCACACTGCCGAGGCTGACGGCGGGCGTGATGAGCTTCACCGCGGCGATCACCCGGTGCGGGTCCCCGTACACCTCGAAGGAGACCATCGCGCCGCCCACCTTCGGGTAGTGGACGCGGGCGATGCGCGGGTCGGCGGTGAGCCGCCTGGCGAGCTCGGCGGCGCTCGCCGAAGCGGCCCGTACCCGCACCGGCAGTGTGGAGAGACCTCGCAGCAGCAGATATCCGGCGAGCGGATGCAGTACGCCGCCGGTGGCGAACCGCACCTGGCGCAGCGTCGCCGCGAACTCCTCGTCGCAGGCCACGACTCCGCCCATCACGTCGCCGTGCCCGCCCAGGTACTTGGTGGCGCTGTGCAGCACGATCCGGGCGCCGTGCTCCACCGGCCGCTGGAGCACCGGGGTGGCGAAGGTGTTGTCGACGAGCAGCGGCACGGACCCGCAGGCGTGCGCGACGGCCCGGATGTCCACCTCGGCCAGGGTCGGGTTGGCGGGCGTCTCGACCATCACGAGGCCGGTGTCGGCGCGGATGGCGTCGGCTATGCCCGCCGGGTCGGTCCAGGTCACCTCCGTGCCGAGGAGCCCGGCGCCCAGGAGGTGGTCGCTGCAGCCGTAGAGCGGCCGGACGGCGACCACGTGGCGCAGGCCGATGCTCGCACGGGCCAGCAGGACCGCGGTGAGCGCCGCCATTCCGCTGGCGAACGCGACGGCGCTCTCGGTTCCTTCGAGACGGGCCAGGGCCGTCTCGAAGCGGCCTGTGGTCGGGTTGTCGAGGCGCGCGTAGACGGGCGGGCCTTCCGGCCTGGCGCCGGTGGTGGCGAAGGCGTCGATCCGCTCGGCCTCACCACGCGAGTCGTACGAGGGGTAGGTGGTGGACAGGTCGAGCGGCGGGGCATGCAGTCCGAGGGAAGCGAGATCGTCGCGTCCGGCGTGCACGGCTTCGGTGGCCAGCGCCCGGGACGGGGGTGAGGTCCAGGGCGTCATCGAGGCTTCGGTGTCCATGTCACCACTCTGAACAGCTGCCGGACGATGGTGACAGAACCCCGTGTTACGTTCGGCGTATGGCTGATTCTGTCGCTCTCGATCCGGTGGATCTGCATATTCTGCGGCTCCTCCAGAACGATTCACGGACCACGTACCGGGAGCTGGCCGCCGAAGTCGGGGTGGCTCCGTCCACCTGTCTCGACCGGGTGACCCGGCTGCGCCGCTCCGGAGTCATCCTCGGACATCAGCTGCGCCTCGACCCGGCGCGCCTGGGCCGGGGTGTGCAGGCGCTCCTCCTCGTGCAGGTCAGGCCGCACCGCCGCGAGCTCATCGGACCGTTCGTGGAGCGGATCAGGGCGCTGCCGGAATCCCGCGCGCTGTTCCACCTCACAGGTCCCGACGACTATCTGGTCCAGGTGGCCGTGGCCGACACGGCGGATCTCCAGCGACTGGTGCTGGACGAGTTCACCTCGCGCCGCGAAGTGGCCCGGGTGGAGACCCGGCTGATCTTCCAGCAGTGGGAGTGCGGACCCCTGCTGCCGCCGGGCGCTGCGGAGCCGCTGCCAGGACCGCCACCGACAGGCGGCTGATTCCCCATGGTGGTGACGCGGAGGCCGTCGTCGTACGAGGATGTCGGCATGTCAGATACTTCTCGCAGCGCGCTGCCCCGCCAGGTCGCCGACGCCTACGTCGACGCCTACATCGAACTCGACCCGATCACCGGTACGTATCTGGGCGTCGCCTCAAGCTCTCGCCTCCTTCCCGACTTCTCGCCCGCGGGTCAGGCGGCACTCGCCGGCCTCGCCCGCGAGACCCTGGCGAAGCTCGACGCCGCGGAGAGGCTGCCGGGCGCGGACAGCGACGCCGAACGCCGTTGCGGGCGCCTGCTGCGCGAGCGGCTCACGGCCGAACTCGGTGTCCACGACACCGACGAGGGGCTGCGGGTCGTCTCCAATCTCCATTCGCCGGTGCACAGCCTCCGTGGGGTCTTCACGGTCATGCCGACCGATTCGGACGAGGACTGGGTCGCGGTCGCGGATCGTCTGCGCGCCGTCCCGGCCTCGCTGGAGGGGTACCGCGCCTCGCTCGAACTCGGCCTGGAGCGCAAGCTGTACGCGGGCCCGCGCGCGACCGCCACGTTCATCGAGCAGCTGACGGACTGGGCGGGCAGCGGCGACACGGGGTTCTTCCAGGACTTCGTCGCCCCCGGACCGGCCGCCCTGCGCGAGGAGCTGGACGGCGCCGCCGGCCGGGCCAGGGCCGCCCTCGTGGCGCTGCGCGACTGGCTGAGCGAGGTGTACGCCCCGGCGATCGAGGGCGCTCCCGACACCGTGGGCCGTGAGCGGTACGCACGCTGGGCACGCCAGTACACCGGCGCCGACCTCGATCTCGACGAGGCGTACGCGTACGGCTGGTCCGAGTACCACCGCCTGCTGGTCGAGATGAAGGCCGATGCGGAGAAGATCCTGCCCGGCGCCGGTCCCTGGGAGGCGCTCGCCCACCTCGATGTGCACGGCAAGCACATCGAGGGCGTCGAGGAGGTACGGGAGTGGCTCCAGTCCCTGATGGACGAGGCCATCGAGGCTCTTGACGGCACCCACTTCGAACTGGCCGAGCGGGTACGGAAGGTGGAGTCCCACATCGCCCCGGCGGGCGGCGCCGCGGCCCCGTACTACACCGGCCCCTCCGAGGACTTCTCGCGCCCCGGCCGGACCTGGCTGCCCACGATGGGCGAGACCCGCTTCCCGGTGTACGACCTGGTCTCCACCTGGTACCACGAGGGGGTTCCCGGGCACCATCTGCAGATCGCGCAGTGGACGCATGTGGCGGAGAACCTCTCCCGCTACCAGGCGTCGCTGGGCCATGTCAGCGCCAATGCCGAGGGCTGGGCGCTGTACGCGGAGCGGCTGATGGACGAGCTGGGCTACCTCCCCGACGCGGAGCGCAGGCTCGGTTATCTGGACGCGCAGATGATGCGTGCCTGCCGGGTGATCGTGGACATCGGTATGCACCTGGAGCTGGAGATTCCGGCGGACTCCCCGTTCCACCCCGGTGAGCGGTGGACGCCCGCCCTGGCCCAGGAGTTCTTCGGCAAGCACAGCGGCAGGCCCGCGGACTTCGTCGAGAGCGAGCTGACCCGCTATCTGTCGATGCCGGGGCAGGCCATCGGCTACAAGCTGGGCGAGCGCGCCTGGCTCCTGGGCCGGGAGAATGCCCGCAAGGCGCATGGCGACGCGTTCGACGCGAAGGCGTGGCACATGGCGGCTCTTTCGCAGGGGTCGCTCGGGCTCGACGATCTGGTGGACGAGCTGTCCAGGCTCTGATCCGCCTGGTCGTCGATCGCCGGACGGGCTTGGTCCTCCAGCCCGTCCGGCCGTGCGACCCACAGCATGTGGCGTGCGCCGGCGCACTCAGCAGCCGCAGTCCTCGGAGTCGGCGGGCGCGGTGAGCGTGTCGGGGGTGTGCCGCTCGCGGCCCTCCCAGGTCTCGAACTCGAAGCCCTCACGCGCCCAGTACTCGAAGCCGCCGAGCATCTCCTTCACCTGATAGCCGAGTTCGGCCAGAGCGAGGGCGGCGCGTGTGGCGCCGTTGCAGCCCGGGCCCCAGCAGTACGTGACCACGGGCACGGCGGGGTCCAGGAGTTCGCGGGCCTGCTCGGCGATGAGGGCGGTGGGCAGGTGCACCGCGCCGGGGATGTGCCCTTGGTCCCAGGAGGCGGTGGAACGGGAATCGAGGACGACGAATCCGGGCTCACCGTCCGCGGCGAGGGCAGCCGCGACGTCCGAGACATCGGCGTGGAAGGCGAGCGACGCGCCGAAGTAGGCAGCCGCAGCGGCCGGCGAGGCCGGCGGAACCCGCAGGACGGGGTTGGCTTCGGTGGTGATCAGCTGTGAGGTCATGACCAAAAATCTACGACCAGTGATCATTTGGCGGAAGTGGAGATCCCCGGCATCCCACTTGATCCGCCGGGGATTTCCCTGTTGTCTGTCGAACATGACCGACTATTCCCCGGACTCCACCGACTGGCGCATCCTCGATGTCCTTCAGCGCGACGGCAGGGCCTCGTTCGCCGAGCTGGCACGGGCCGTGGCGATGTCCCCGAGCGCGGTCACCGAGCGGGTGCGCCGGCTGGAGGAGCTGGGCGTGATCAGCGGTTACGCCGCGGTGGTGGACCCCGAGCGGCTCGGGCTGCCGATTCTCGCCCTCGTACGGCTTCGCTACCCGAACGGCAACTACAAGCCGTTCCACGACCTGACGGACACGACTCCGGAGATCGTGGAGGCCCACCATGTGACCGGGGACGACTGCTTCGTGCTCAAGGTCAACGCCCGGTCCATGAGCCATCTGGAAGAGATCACCGGCCGGATCGGCGCCCTCGGCGCCGTGACCACGAGCATCGTGTACTCCTCCCCGCTCCCCCGGCGGCCGATCAGCCGCTGACACCGCCCGCCGCGCGGTGGCGCACCGCAGAGCCGTGCCGCTCCTTCACCACTTCGAGCTGGGCGGGGATGCGGCGCCGCAGGTCGGCCACGTGGCTGACGATGCCGACGCTGCGGTCGCGTTCCCGCAGCGAGTCGAGCACGTCGAGCACCTCGTCGAGGGTCTGCTCGTCCAGGCTGCCGAAGCCCTCGTCGATGAAGAGCGTGTCCAGCCGTACGCCGCCTGCCTCGTCGGTGACGACATCGGCGAGGCCGAGTGCCAGCGCGAGCGAGGCGAAGAAGGTCTCACCGCCGGACAGGGTCGCCGTATCGCGCTCCCGGCCGGTCCACGCGTCCACGACGTGCAGCCCGAGCCCGGCGCGGCGCCCGCCGGAGCGGGCGTCCGAGTGGACCAGGGTGTAGCGGCCCGAGGACATCTTCTGGAGCCTGGCGGTGGCGGCGGCGGCGACCTGTTCGAGCCGGGCCGCGAGCACGTACGCCTCCAGGCGCATCTTGCGATCGTTGTCGGCGGAGGTGCCCGCGGTCAGCCCGGCGAGCCGGGCCACCCGCTCGTACTCCCGGCGCAGCGGCCCCAGGCCGCGCACCTCGACTGCGGTGCGGCGCGACAGCCGGTCGAGTTCGGAGCACCGTTCCCGGGCGGCGGCGAGCGCTGCCGCGGCGTCCCGCAGCAGCCGCTCGGCGGCGCCGTGCGCGGACTGCGCCTCGTCCGGCTGCGCCGGCGGGAGTTCGGCTGCGGCGTGCGCGTCCTGTTCGGCGAGCCGGTCGGCGACGGCCGCGGCCTCGGCCTGCCAGGCGTCGATCCGGTGCTGGAGTTCGCGTTGCCCCGCATCGGTGAGCAGCGTCGCCGCCGCGGCGTCGGGGGTGTCGAACCCGGCCTTGAACGCGGCGTCGGCGAGCCGGTCGTCGGCCTCCTTGCGTCGCTGCGCTGCGCTCTGCTCGGTCCGTACGGTCTCGGCCGCGTCGGCGAGCAGTGCCACCCTGCGTTCCAGCCGGTGCGCGTGCGCGGCGACAGTGGCCGATTCGCCGCGTGCGGTCTCCAACTCGGCTTCCAGCGCCGACTGTTCGCGTTCGAGTGCTTCGCGCTGAGAGGTACGGGCGGCGGCGCGGCGCTCCGCCTGCTGCCGTTGGTCCAGCCGGCCCGCGTGCTCCCGCTCGGCGGCGGCGAGCGCTTCGCGCGCCGCGTGCGTGCCGGCGGCCAGGCGGTGGGCGCGGGTGTGCTGCCCGGCCAACTCGGTGACGAGGGCGTCGAGTTCGTCAACCGATGGGCCGGTGGCGGTCAGGTCGCCGGTGTCCTCCTCCGCGGCCTCCGCGCTCGCCCCGGCGAACCGCTCGCGTACGGAGCCGAGTTCGTGCTCCGCCGTGGTGCGCGCCGACTCGGCGCGCCGGTGTGCGGCAAGGGCCGCTTCCTCGGTGGCCCGGTCCACGTGGCCGTCTCCGGGCCGCGCGGGGTCGGGGTGCTCGGCGGAGCCGCAGACCGTGCAGGCGGCGCCGTCGACGAGGCCGGCCGCGAGTTCCGCCGCGATGTCGCGCAGGCGGCGCTCCCGCAGGTTCAGCCAGTGCTCGTGCGCCGCGAGCGCGCTCTCGCGTGCGGCGGACATCCGGCGGGCGGCTGCCGCTGCCTCCAGGGCCAGCGCGTCCCGCCGTCGGGCCGCGTCCAGCCGTCTGCGCGCGGGTGCCAGACGGCCGGCGAGCTGCTCGGCGCGGGTCGCCGCCTCCTGGGCGTCCTCGATGCGTTCCTGGAGCTCGCGCCGGGTGGCGTCCCAGCCCGCGAGCCACTGGCCGGCCTCCTGGATCAGCTCGTCGTCGGCGCGTGACTGCCGTTCGAGCATGGTCCGTTCGGTGTCGATCTCCGCGCTGCGCCGCTCCGCCCGCCGCGCCGCGTCCAGTCCGCCCAGTTCCTGGCGGAACCGGCGCTCCAGCGTCGCGAGCTGCTCCGCGCCCGCGTCGGCCAGGTCGGCGGGCAGCTGGGCGCGCGACCGCTCAAGTGCCTCGCTCGCCGCGCGGTACGCCCGCTCGGCCTCGTCCCGCAGGTCCAGCGCGGGGGCGACCAGATCCGCCTTGCGCGCACGTGCCAGTCGCTCACCGCAACGGTCGCGTTCGTCGCGGCCCGCCTCAAGAGCGGTGGCGCGGCGCCTGGTCTCCTCGTACCGCTGCTGAAGCCTGGCGAGTTCGCGTTCGGCGTCGAGCGCGCGACGGGCGCCGGCCTGCCGGCTCTCGGCCGCGGACAGGGCGCACTCGGCGACGGTGAGCCGCTCCCGCGCACCGGCGCGTGCCACGGCGGCCCATTCCAGGACGCCTTCGGCGAGTCCGGGCTCGCCCGGCTGCGCCTCGGGCAGCGGCCACTCCCGCCCTGCGGGGCCTGCGGCCTGCGCGATCCGCTGGGCGAGGCCGATGATCTGCTCGTCCCCGGCTCTGACCTGGGCCTCGGCGGCGCGGCGCAGTTCGGCGAGCCGTTCCTCGACGGCCGCGAAGCGCCGGGTGTCGAAGAGCCTGCCGAGCAGTCTGCCGCGGGCCTCCGCGTCGGCGCGCAGGAAGCGGGCGAAGTCCCCCTGGGGCAGCAGGACCACCTGGCAGAACTGTTCCCGGCTCATCCCGATGAGTTCGGAGAGCTCCTCGCCGATCTCCTGGTGCGAACGGCTGAGGGGGCGCCAGCCGCTCTCGGAGCCGTACTCGCGCAGCCAGCTCTGCGCCTTCTCCGTCGTGAACCCGGTGCCCTTCTTCTTGCGGCGGGGCTGGGCCGGCCGTCTGGTCACCTCAAGACGGCGTCCGCCGACGGTCAGCTCCAGGCAGACCTCGGTGGTCAGCCCTTCCGGGGCATGATCGCTGCGCAGTGACGTTCCGGGACTCTGCCGGGCGCCGGGTACCGCCCCGTACAGCCCGTAGCAGACGGCGTCGAGAACCGAGGTCTTTCCGGCGCCGGTCGGGCCGTGCAGCAGGAAGAGTCCGGCCGAGGAGAGCGCGTCGAAGTCGACCTCCTGGGTGGCGCCGAAGGGGCCGAACGCGGTGATCGTCAGCCGGTGGAGCCTCACCGCGACACCTCGCGCACGCCGCTGTCCACCCGTACGTCGTCGAAGGCGGCGCGCAGCACCGTGCTCTCCTGCTCGTCCGGTCCGCTGCCACCGCGCACATGGGCCACGAAGTCCTCCGCGATCTGGTGGTCGTCTCGTCCCCTGAGCCGCTGTGCGTACGAGGCGGACGGGTCCTCGGGGGCCCGTTCCGGGTCGAAGGCCAGGCTCAGGGTGTGCGGGAAGCGTTCCATGAGGCGGGCCATCGGGTCGTCCGGGCGCACCGGGTCGGTGAGCGTGGCCTCCACCCAGGACTCGCGGTGCTGTTCGTGGCGGGGGTCGTCGAGGAGGGTGTCGAGGTGTCCGCGGAGCCGGGCGAGCCCGCGGGGCACCGGGCAGTCGACGCGCTCGGCGGCGACGGCGCCCGCGTCGTCGAGATCGATCAGCCACATCGTCTTGCGGTGATCGGCTTCGGAGAAGGAGTAGGCGAGCGGGGAGCCGGAGTAGCGCACGCGCTCGGTGACGCGCTGGCTGCCGTGCAGGTGTCCGAGGGCCACGTAGTCGACGCCGTCGAAGACTCCGGCGGGCACGGCGGCGACCCCGCCGACGGTGATGTCGCGTTCGCTGTCGCTGGGCTCGCCGCCCGCGACGAAGGCGTGGGCGAGGACCACGGACCGGGTTCCGGCGGGCCTGGTCGCGAGGTCGGCGCGTACCCGTTCCATGGCGGCCGTGAGGACGGCCTCGTGGCCCGCCTTCGAGGCGCCGAGCATGTCCTTGACGAGCGCGGGCTCCAGATACGGCAGCCCGTAGAAGGCCACATCGCCGTGTCCGTCGCGCAGTACGACGGGGGTGCCGCAGCCCTCGGGGTCGGTACGCAGATGGATTCCGGCCCGACCGATGAGACCGGCGCCGACGCCGAGCCTGCGGGCCGAGTCGTGGTTCCCGGAGATCATGACGGTCGGGACTCCGGCGGCGGCGAGGCGGTGCAGGGCGTCGTCGAAGAGCTCGACGGCGGACAGGGGCGGCACGGCCCGGTCGTAGACGTCCCCGGACACCAGGACGGCGTCCGCCCCGCGCTCCTTCACCGTGGCCACCAGGTGGTCGAGGAAGGTCCGCTGCGCTTCCAGCATCGGCACACGGTGAAGCGAGCGCCCCAGATGCCAGTCCGAAGTGTGCAGAATCCTCAAAACATCACTCCGACGGCTACGACCTGCATGTTTCTCTTCCTCCACCCCGGGGCCTGCCCGTGATCGCACGAGCGGCACCGACCACGCTAACGCCGGTCGCCCCCGGAACCCGCATGAATCATGGTTTCAGACGTCCCCGTACGCCTCGCCACCCAGTTCGAGGGTCGCCGAGCCCGCCGTCGCGTCGGCCAGCCAGGCCGTGAATCCTTCGACGTCGGCGTCCGGCAGCCCGATGCCGATGGTCACCGCCTCCGCGTAGCCAACCTCGCGCACGGTGATGCCGGTGGCCCGCAGATCGTTCTCCAGCTTGCCCGCGCGCTGGTGGTCCACCGTGACCGTGGCCAGCCGGAAGCGCTGACGCGTGATCGTGCCGAGCTCGTCGAGCGCTTCGCCGACCGCTCCGCCGTAGGCCCGGATCAGTCCGCCGGCCCCGAGCTTCACACCGCCGTAGTAGCGGGTGACGACAGCGACGACGTACCGCATCTCGCGGCGCATGAGCATGTGGAGCATGGGAACGCCCGCGGTCCCCCCGGGCTCCCCGTCATCGGACGCCTTCTGTACGGAGGCGTCGGCGCCGATCACGTACGCGAAGCAGTTGTGGCTGGCGGTGGGGTGCTCCTTGCGTACGCGTGCGACGAAGTCCTGCGCCTCCTGCTCGGTGGCTGCGGGGGCGAGCGCGCAGAGGAAGCGCGATCGGCTGATCTCGGTCTCGTGCACGCCCGCACGGGCGACTGTCCGGTACTGCTCCTGCATCCGGCCAGCCTATGCGCCGCTCGGAGCGGGAATCCCCGGCGCCCGTCGCAGGTTGCCCAGTCAGTCAGTATTCGCGTCTGCGGGAAGGCATGACATGCATGGCGACCAGGACACCGTCCGCAAGATCCTCACCGAGTCCGGTGACGTATGGGCCGTGGTCGGTCTGTCGTCGAACGAGGCGCGCGCGGCCTACGGTGTCGCGGCGGTGCTCCAGCGCTACGGCAAGAAGATCGTGCCCGTGCATCCCAAGGCCGAGACCGTGCACGGGGAGCCGGGGTATCCGTCGCTGGACGCGATTCCGTTCAAGGTCGACGTGGTCGACGTGTTCGTGAACAGCGACCTCGCGGGCGCGGTCGCCGACGAGGCCGTGGCCATCGGGGCCGAGGCCGTCTGGTTCCAGCTGGGCGTCGTCGACGAGGCAGCCCACCGGCGCACCACGGCCGCCGGACTCGACATGGTCATGGACCGCTGCCCGGCCATCGAGATCCCGCGGCTCGGCTGAACCACGGGGCCCGGGGAGGCGTGCTGTCGCGCGGGGCCGCCGGCCGGGACAATGACGGCCGTGAGCGACCTCCTCAGCGGTGAGCGGCTGGCCGGCCAGTTGTCGGAGCTCGGTGTGGAGCGGGGCGGGGTGCTCCTGGTGCACGCCTCGATGCGTTCCGTGGGGGTGGTCGACGGTGGGGTCCGCACGATGGTGGATGCCCTCCGGCTGGCCCTGGGGCCGGAGGGGACGCTCGTGGTTCCGGCGATCACTCCGGAGAACTCCGACACCTCACCCGCGTACCGCCGCAGCGTCCACGGTCTGACCGACGAGGCGCGGGAGGCGGTGCGCGCGGCCATGCCCCCGTTCGACCCGGCGACCACGCCCGCGCCGTCCGTGGGCCGTCTCGCCGAGGCGGTGCGGCTGGCACCGGGGGCCGAGCGCAGTGGCCACCCGCAGACCTCGTTCGCGGCGCTCGGGCCCGCCGCCGGTGCGCTGACGGCGCTCCACAGCCCCGACTGCCACTACGGCGAGGCGTCCCCGCTCGCCCGGCTGTACGAGAGCGACGCACGGATTCTGCTGCTGGGGACGGGGTTCGACACGTGCACCGCCTTCCACCTCGCGGAGTACCGGGTGCCGCGTCCGCCCCGCCGCCGCTACCGCTGTGTGGTGACGGCGCGGGGGCAGCGGCGGTGGTGGGAGTACGAGGACGTCGATCTGGACGACAGCGACTTCGCCGCGCTGGGGCGGGACTTCGAAGCGTCGGACACCACGGGTGCCGTGCGTACGGGCCGGGTCGGTGCCGCGTACAGCAGGCTCGTCCGGCTGACAGCGGCGGTGGACTTCGCGGCCGGATGGCTCGCCGCGCACCGGGTGGCGCGCCCGGCGGACCCGGCAGCAGCGATCCGTCCGTAGGGCGCGGACCGCAGGACGGGCCGCCCCCCGGGTGCGGGCCGGCTACGACCGTTGGCCGGAGCACCTATGTACCAACTGCGGTGCCTGCGCTCATACTTGCGGCGTGTCGGACCTAATGGGGGAGACGCCGGATGAAGCAGCTGATTCGCACCGGGGACGGCCGTCGGCTGGCCGTCGAACATTACGGAAAGCGGCACGGCAGGCCCGTTTTTCTTCTGCACGGCACACCCGGAAGCCGGCTCGGACCGGCCCCCCGGGGCTCCGTGCTGTACCGCCTCGGCGTGCACCTCATCGCCTACGACCGTCCGGGTTACGGGGATTCGGACCGGCTGCCCGGGCGGACCGTGGCACATGTCGCCGATGATGTCGCCGCCATCGCCGACGCGCTCGGCATCGAGCGGTTCGGTGTGGTCGGCCGGTCCGGCGGCGCGCCGCACGCCCTCGCCTGCGCGGCGCTGCTGCCGGACCGTACGGCCAGGACGGCGGCGCTCGTGGGGCTGGCGCCGCGCGACGCGCAGGGCCTTGACTGGTTCGAAGGCATGACCGAGTCCAATGTCCGCGAGTACGACAACGCGGCTGCCGGGCCACGCCAGTTGACGGCCGCGCTGGAGTTCCGGTCGACGACGATCCGGGCGGATCCGGCGGGCATGGTGGCCGATATGCACAGCACGCTGCCCGCGTCGGACCGCGGCATCGTCGCCGATGCCGGTATCCGGGCGATGCTCACCCGCAACTTCGCGGAGGGGCTGCGCAGTTCGGCCGACGGCTGGGTCGACGACGTGATGTCGTTCAGCACCGACTGGGGGTTCCGCCCCGAGGACATCGCCTCGCCCGTGCTGCTGTATCACGGCGAGGACGACGTGTTCGCTCCGGTGTCGCACACCCGGTGGCTCGCCGAGCACATCCCCGGCGCCGAGCTGATGGTGGAGCAGGGTGCCGCGCACTTCGGCGCACTGCGGGTGCTGACCCGAGTCCTCGACTGGACGTCCAGATGAACCGTCCGCCGGGACCCGGGCCCCGCACCGCCCGCGCACCCCGGCTCACACCGGCTGCGGCTCCAGGTCACGGCTGACCCGCCGCCAGGAGCGTGCTGCCTCGGTGATCGGGTGATCCGGCCCCAGCCGTGCGGCGGCCGGGTCGAGGACCTCGGCCCGCATCCGCTGCGCCTCGACCTCACGGCCCGCCGCGCGCAGGGTGATCGCGAGGTTGGAGCGGCAGACGAGCACATCGGGGTGGGTCGGTCCGTATCTCGCGATCAGGCCCTCCAGCGCGATCCGTTCCCACTGTTCCGCCGCCTCGGGCCGGTGCAGATCGCCGTAGGCGTTGGCGAGGTTGATCGCCGCGCACAGTGTGAAGGGGTGCGTCGGTCCCAACTGGTCCTCCAGCAGCGCCCGGACGTCCTCGCCGACCTCGGCGGCCCGCCGGGCCTCGCCGAGCCCCCGCAGATAGATGCCGACGTTGTTGCGGCAGGCCAGCGTGAAGGGGTGTTCCTCGCCCAGGCTCTCGCGGTAGCCCTCCAGTGCCTGAAGGGCGAGGTCGAGGGCGGCCTGTTTGTCGCCGACCGCCGAGAAGTCGGCGGCCAGGTTCAGCCCGCAGGCCAGTGCGTCGGGCACCTTCGCCCCGTACCTCCCTCGGTAGCGGCTGTACGTCTCCTCGGTGAGCCGCTTCGCCTCGTGCGGATGTCCGGCCTTGCGCAGCGAGACGGCGAGGCTCTTGGCGGTGCGCAGCGCCTCGGGTACGTCGGCGTTGAGCACGCTGCGGTCGAAGGCGGCGATCACCTCCCGCAGGACCTGCACCGACGCCTCGTACTCCCCGGTCTCGCGCAGGTCGCGGGCGAGGTGGCCCTTGGTGGTGAGGGTGTAGGGGTGGTCGGTGGTCAGCAGTGCGCTGCGCCGCTCGACGGTCTGTTCGTCCAGCCGGCGGGCGCGTTCGCTGTCGCCGTTCAGCCGGTAGTCGATCGCGAGGTTGTTGGCGGCGGTCAGGGTGCGCGGGTGGTCCTCGCCGAAGGTCTCCCGCATGCCCCGGTAGATCCGCACGTCCCGTTCCAGCGCCTCGTCGAAGCGGCCCAGGGCCCGCAGGTCGGCGGCGAGGCTCCCGGTGGTGATCAGTACGTTCGGGTGGTCGGGGTGGAACACCCGGATCTGCCGCTCCCTGGTGTCCTCGTCCAGGGCGAGCGCCGCGTGGTACTTGCCCTGGGCGCGGAGCGCGTTGGCCAGTTCGAAGCGGAGGTTGAGTGTCTGCTTGTCGTCCTCGCCGAGTTCACGGGTCCAGGTGCGGTTCAGCTGGGTGCCCAGGAGCCGGGCGTTCTCCAGCTCACCGCGCTTGAGGAGGTAGCGGATCCGGTCGAGCATGAGCTGACGGCCCGACTCCTCGTCGCAGTCGGCGATGCCCGATGCCCCGAGGTGCGGCCAGATCAGCTCGAAGCTCGGCCAGGTGCGCGGGTCGTTCACCGGGCTGTCCAGTTCCCCGGTGTCCTGCGGCCTGGCCGCGGCCAGGGTGACGTGCACTTCGTGCATCGCCTTCTCCTGCTCCTCCGGGGACATCCCGGAGCGGACGGCCGCCTGGACGAGGCGGTGCACCTGGATGCTGCTGTCGGCCGGGTCCACCTTGGCCAGGGCGAACCGGTTGAGCGCCTGGGTGACCTTGCCGAGCATGTACCGCTCGCGCAGATCGGGGTCGTACGGGAGGAGCGAGCGGAGCATCGAGTCGCTGCCGATGAGGCTCATCGAGATCGGTTCGGCCGAGAAGAAGGCGCACAGCTCCAGGAGCCGTACCGCTGCCTGCGACTCCTCGCGCAGGCGGGCGATGGAGATGTTCCAGGTGGCACCGATCTGCTGTGCGTAGTCGTCGGGTGTGCCCAGGGACAGGACCTTGGTGCTCTGTTCCCTGAGCTGTTCCACGTAGTCGTCCACCGGTGTGGCCGTCTCCGCGAGCCACGCCGCGGCGACCTCCACGGCCAGCGGCAGGTCACCGACCGCCTCGGCCACCCGGTCCGCGTCCCGTGAGGGCAGCTTGCGGACGCGACGGCAGATGTGCTCGACGCTCTCGGAGCGGATGAAGACCTCCACCTCCGTCGTCTCGACCTGGGCCGAGACCGGCTTGTTGCGGCAGGTGGCGAGGACGTGGCCGTAGAGGGAGCCCGCGATGGGCGCGGTCTCGTCGGCGAAGACGTCCAGGGCGCTGTCGAGGTCCTCGACGTTGTCGAAGACGAGCAGCCAGCGGGAGTACGGCGTTCCGCTGCGTAACGCCTCCAGAGCCGCCATGGCCGCGTCGGTGACCCCGTCACCGGTGCGCAGCCCCATCTCGGCGGCCAGTTCGGCGAGCGAGGAGAGCACCCGGTCGGGCTGCTCGGACTCGACCCACCACACGAGGTCGTAGTCGGCGCGGAAGCGGTGTGCGTACTCCCTGGCCACCTGGGTCTTGCCGACCCCGCCGAGTCCGTAGAGGACCTGGGGCAGGCGCTGTCCCGATCCGGTGTCGCCGCGCAGCTGGTCGCGGAGCTTTTCCAGTACGGAGGCGCGTCCGGTGAACCAGGCGTGCCGCGGGCGTACGTTCCACACCTTCGGCGCGGCGCCAGGGAAGCGGGGGCCGCCCGCCGGGACGGGCGGCGATGCGGCGGGCTCGTCCCGGTCCAGGGCGCCGAGGAGTGCGGACGCCGCCTCGGTCTCTTCGAGCCGCACGAGGTCGACGACGGCGCGGCTGCTCGCGGGCAGGTTCAGCCGTACGTCACCGACCCGGACGGGTATCAGCTGGCGGCGGCTCCCGGTGGGGTCGAGGCTGACCACGGAGTCCCACACGTTCCTGGCCGGGCCGGAGTTCTGGTACGCCTGCGAGACCACGGCGACGACGCGGTACGTGCCACCTGGGGCGAACGCGGACTCCGCGCCGGCCACCTGGGTCGTCCGGACGTCGACGGCGACGACGTGGAAGCCCGCCCGGGAGAGCACGGCCTCCATCCAGTCGGCCCACATCTGGTCCTCGGCCACATAGGTGAGCACCACGTTGGAGGGCGGTACGGGCCGGCGCCGGGTGTAGGCCGCGACGTAGCCGAGCCGTTCGGCCTCGTCCATCGGCGGCAGGGCGCTGACCGCTCCGTCGGTGAGGACGGAGGTGAGCCGCTCGCAGGAGGTGAGCATGGAGCTCGACACGTTGGGCGCGTCGCCGAAGGTCGCGAGGATCTCCTCGTACGCGTAGAAGGGCCGGTAGGGAATCTCCACCGAGCCCCAGTAGCCGGCCAGTTCCTCGCTGCTCAGACCGCTCGGGAAGCCGCTGAAGCTCTCCCTGGCGAGAGCCCGTCCGGCGTCGGCCTTCTCCTTCTCGCCGTCGTCGATGCGCATCGGCACCGGCAGGATACGGATCTGCTTGTCATGGAAGCGCTCTTCGATATCTCGGGCGACGGCGGCGGCGCCGTCGATGCTCTGGTCGCTCAACGTGAAACAGACGACCAGCACTTGAGGCATCTGGACGGTGCAGATGTCCCCGATGTCACTGATCCCGGTCCGGCTGTCGATGAGGGTGTAGTCGTAGTGGCGTTGCATGTCGGTACGCATCGCGTCGAAGAACTGGCCGCCGTCGTAACGCTCGTAGAAGTCCTCCCAGTCCATTCGCCCCACGGTCGCGGAGTAGTCCCGGTTGCGCCGCCCGGCGGAGACGAAGTCGAGGCTCCCGCCGAAGGGGAAGGACCAGTTCAGAGAGGTGGCGTGCGGGCGGACACGCGCGTAGTCGCGGTGCCATTCGGGCTCCCGCTCGGCGGGCCGCCGTACCTCCTCCTGGTATTCGGTGATCAGGTTGATCACCCCTGGGGTGGCCTCCAGGTCGGAGAAGTCGAGGAAGGGGTGGAAGAAGCGGTGCAGACCCGGCGCCTCCAGGTCCCAGTCGACGGCGAGCACTCGGTATCCGTTGGCTGCGAGGATCCAGGCGGTGTTGGCCAGAGCCATGGTGCGCCCGGTGCCGCCTTTGTACGAGTAAAAGGTGACGATGGTGCCTTCACGGTTCTCGGTCATCCGAGGATTCCTCCACGTCGTCGGCGTTGACTTTGCCCTGGTGCGGTACGTCAGGAGGGGTGACGTGAACATCGGCGCCGTAGCCGACGCCGCCGGGAAGCACACGTGGTATCCGCCCGCCCCGCCCCTCCGGGGGGTAGGTCTTCGCCTGGGCCGTGTAGTGCCGGTCGGCCGCCCGCACGGCGCGCGGCAGCTCTTCGCTGAACGCTTCGAGGGTGGGGACTCCGGAGCCGGCCGAGCGGTGGCCGCCGGTCGTCTCGGTGCTGAGGATCTCGGCGGCCGAGTGCAGGGATTCCGTGCGGTTCACGGATTCCGGGTCCTCGCGGTTCCAGGGGACCATGATGCTGATCCAGGGCCGGTCCTGGGCGCAGAGCCGCCGCAGCAGATCCCTTCGGTGCGGCGCTTCGAGCGCCCACTGGTCGAGCAGCAGCAGTCCGGGGGCGCTGGGCTCGCCGGCTGCCAGCAGCCGTTCGGCCTCGGCCTCGAAGTCGCCCACCCGCACCAGGTAGTCGAGGTTGCGGACGAGATCTCCCGCGTGGTCGGCGAGCGGGCGGGAGGACTTGGGGTGGTACGGATTCCAGTCCCGGGCGTCCGGTCCGTAGCAGTCGGGGCCACGGTCCTGGGGCCGGTCGGCCTGCGAACAGGCGAGCACGGCTATGTCCATCTCACGGGCGGGCCCCGGCGGCCCGAAGGCGCTCGGCACGGCCAGGTAGTCCTGGTGGGGGTGGCCCTCGGCCATCCGGGTCTGCTCGGCGACCTTGACGATGCGTTTGGCCAGCAGATACACGGCACGCTCGTACTGGTCCCTGAGATATCTGAGCTTGATCAGCCCGTAGAAGCCCTCGTCCGCGTAGTCGTCCCCGAAGGTCGCGTGGTTGAACTGGAGCCGCTCCGCGGGCTGCGGAAGCTGCTTGGGCGGTACGGGCACCCAGAGCGCGGGGACTATCCCGGTGATCGGGACGCTGTTGTACTGGGCGGCCTGGTGGTGCACCGCCCGGCTGGAGAACGCGTACCACTCACGGCCGCACTGTTCGCTCAGGAAATAGCGCGGCGAGTAGAGCGGTACGAAGACACGGCAGTACGCCAGCGCCTCGGACAGCCTCTCCTGCCACCCTTCTCCCGGCTGCATCTGCTGATCCATGAATCCGGCCGGTACGCCTGCCGGAAGCGAGGTCAGTTGCAGTACGTGGGCACACAGATCCCGGTAGAACCTCTCCACCCAGACGTTCGGGTCCTTGTCCTTCGGATGGTTCTTCGGCGTATGGGCGTAGCTGAGAAAGAAGTAAGGCTTTGGTTCGTCTCCCCCGGCTCCCACAGCTCCACTGGCCAACGTCTCCCCCGGTCCCTGTTGCTGGGCCCTCAGTCTAGGAAACGTCGATTCCCCTACGGAACCACGCGAACACATCAATTGACCGATCCAATTGATCAAATCTCAATTTGGATCATTCAATTGATGCCAAATCTGCCAAATCCGGAGCTGGATATGATCATTTACCGAGGGAAGCCGCCGCGTTCCACGATGCCCGGTGGATCTCCGCGGCACGCCTGGCTTCGGCGAGTGCGGCCTGCGGAACCTTCTCCTGCGTCCAGCCCGCGACCGTTTCGCCCATGCCCTCGACGAAACGTCTCCCCAGGGGGGTGAGCGCACCGGAGCCGGCGAGTTCGTCCACCGCGGCGGCCGTCTGCTCGCGCCACCGGGCGAACTGCGCCTGTGCCGCCCGCGCGGCCGGACCGGAGGCGCTCTGCCGTCGCACCCGCCAGAAGTCCGTGACGGCGATGTGCGCGTACGTGCCCTGCATCAGGCCGTCGAGGGGGCGTGGATCGTCGCGCCAGGGGGCGTAGAACAGCCGGCCCCCCTGGTCCGGGTCGTACAGGTCGTGACTGTCCAGGACCGCGCCCAGCTTGACGTGCTGGAACTCGTGGACGATCAGCAGGGCGAGCAGATCCGGTGTGACGGGCCGCGCCGCACCGATCGCACCGAACGCCTCCCGGGACGCGGCGCTGACATCGCTGCCGTCCGGTGCGTGCAGGGGGGTGACGGCGCGCAGTCCGGCGGCCACTCCCGGCGCGTAGAGGGGCAGTTCGCGCACGATCAGCGACCACGCCTCTGCGAGGTCCTCGGACCACAGCTTGGCCTCGCCGCTGGAGAGCCGGTCCGCGACGGGCCACTGATGGGCGTCGCGCATCGGGTCGGTGTCCTCCAGCGCCACGGTCCAGCCCGTCAGCTCCACCAGCCGTACGGGCCGCCAGTTCGGTACGAGCCCGTCGGCGCCGCTGTCCCAGCCGATCTCCAGGGACCGTCCCGCCGCCCGCACCGTGAATCCGTCCGGGCCCGCCTCCACCTCCGCCAGCTCCACATCGCCCGGGAGCGACACGGTGCCGAGGCCCGGCAGCCGAAGCAGCCCCTCGCGCACCGGCACCGTGACGCGGTCGCCGCGCCGGGCGCGCAGCGCGCAGGAGGCCGCGATCTCCGCGAGGCCCTTGCCCGCGGTGCCCGGCACCCTGCCGTCGAGCGCGCGCAGGGCCCAGGGCCGCAGATACGGATGCGCGACCACGGCGTCCACCACGGCGGGCAGTGCGGTGTCGAGGTCGATCAGCAGTTCCCAGGCCGCGGCCCCGTGCCGGTCGGTCCGGGGACCGCGTTCGTGCACGGCCGCGAGGAGCTGGCGGTCGAGGTCCAGTTGGCTCTCCGCCAGCCGCCCCACGGTCCCGGCGCCGCCGAACCCCTTCGCCAGCTCGTCCAGGCCGAGGTCGGCGAGGGACGGTTCCCCGGCGGCGGGTGTGCGCGCTTCCTGGTCCCGGATGTTCACGATGAGCTCCATCAGGTCGGGGCAGAACACCGAGGGGTTGTCGAAACCGCTGCCGCCGCTGCCGGTCCGGTACCGGTGGGCATAGAGACCGCCGCCGCAGGAGGTCACCACCGGGCAGGCCCTGCACTCCTCGGCGAGCCCCTCGACCCCCTGCTGCCGGGAGAGCAGACCAGGGTGGCCCAGCACCTCGTCGAGCGAGTGCGTGAAGACGTCCATGCCGGTGGCGGGCGCGTCCTCGTAGGCCGTCTTCAGGCTGTCCGCCTGCTCGAAGGTTCCGTCGGTCTCGATCACCACGAGGTCCGCGGGGGCAAGTCCGAGCGATTCGGTGAGGCTGCTCTCGCCGCGCAGCGTGCGCCGGACGGAGTCGAAGATGCGCACCGGTACGGGCCGTCCGTCCGCGTCCCAGCGCCGGTGGACGATGTCCAGCCAGTCGGCGTACGGGGTCGTCGACCCGCCCGGCCGGGGCGGCGGTACGTCCCAGGTCGCGTGCGGCAGGAGGAAGTCCATGCGGGGCGGGTCGAGGGCGACGAGCGCCTCGTACACGGCGACGGGGTCGTTCTCGATGTCGATCGTGCAGAGCAGGCCGGCGAACAGGTGCCGGTAGCGGGGCCTGCTGAGGAGTTCGACGGCTTTCAGGACCTGCGCGTGGCTGCTGCGCCCGTCGGCGTACCGGCGGTGGCGGTCGTTGGAGGTCTTGTCGCCGTCCAGCGACACCCCGACCTTGATGCCCAGTTCGGTGAAGAGCTCGCAGAACCGTTCGTTCAGCAGTACGCCGTTGGTATGGATGCGCAGATCCAGGGCGCTCACGCCGTCGAGTGCGTCGTAGAGCTCCTCGGCGGCGGTCCGCAGCCGCGCGGTGCCCGCGAGCAGCGGCTCACCGCCGTGCAGGACGACGTGGACCTCGGGGAGGCGATGGGTCCTGGCGTGGTCGGCGATCCTCTCCGCCGCCTTGGCCAGGATTTCTTGTGACACCACCTTGGGCCGGCCACGCCAACTCGTATCAGCGTGCTCGTACACGTAGCAGTGGTCGCAAGCGAGGTCACAGCGGCTGTGCATCTTCAGCACAAATTGACTCAAGGAGAGCGCGGGCCGGTCCATGGTGGTGTCTGTGTCCGGCTACTCAGACGGACGACTGAAAGGCCGCCACGACCAGCGGGCTCGCCCCGGCGCCGGTCGACAGCAGACGGCTCAGGGAAGCGGGCACAGCGCCGCCGCCCTGCACAGCGGCACTCTTCGCCAGCGGCACCCGAGGTGCGGCCTGCCGGCGAGGAGCGATCCCCGGCCTGCCGGCCGCGGAGACGAGTGAAATGTCCATGGAGAGCCTCTCAGATCGAAATAACGAGGGTGCGTGCGCGCGAACGGCTGACTACTGACGAATGGAATTCCGCCGTCCGCATATCACGGGCCCTCATTTCTGCATAACGGAAGAAGGAACGCAAATCGGGACACAAGCCGAATGGCTGAAAATTGCGGCACACCCTGGCCCTGTGCCTCAAACTCGGATCCGGGCACCCCGGTGCTCCTCGACGACGAAAAGCACTCCTTCGGGCGAGCGGTAAGCGTGATCCTTTCGGGCACGCATACAGTTCGCGCGAACGAGTTCGAAGGCAGCGGGCGGGCCATGATGCACACCCTCCTCTGCCGCCCGGACCGAAACCCGGAATTCATGAAAGATGATTCCGGACAGTAATGAATCAGACACGCCGAGGCCCTCGACGAGGACCGCGTCCGGCAGCGCCGCGAGAGCCTCGCCCGGCATGATCAGCTTGCCGCGGCGCCGGCCGCTGCCGAGGTGCGCGCATGCGGAATACGCTAACAGCCCTTGCCCCGTGGTCAGTTCACCGTCTCAACGGGCGGGAGGAACCGAGACGGCCATGGTGAACTCGGCCGGTTCCGCGCCGTCGTTGCGGTAGCCGTGCGACAGGTGCGCCGCGAACGTCGCGGAGGTTCCGGCGGGCACCGCGTGCGGCTCGCCGTCGACGACCAGGGTCAGTTCGCCCACGGTGACATGGAGAAGCTCCACGGTCCCTTCGGGGTGCGGATCGGAGTTGCTGCCCTCTCCGGGCATCAGGCGCCAGGACCACAGTTCCAGGGGGCCGGCGGCCTCCGTGCCGACCAGCAGGGTGGTCGAACTGCCCGCGTCCGTCGACCACATGCGTACGGCCTGGTCTGCGGGGATCAGCCGGACCTGCGGCCCCTGCTCGTAGTCGAGCAGCGTGGTGATGCTGACGCCGAGCGCGTCGGCGAGCTTGACGGTGGTGCCGACGCTGGGATTCGTGCGCGCCTGCTCGATCTGGATGATCATGCCGCGGCTGACACCCGCGCGGGCGGCCAGGGCGTCGAGGGTGAAGCCGCGCTCACCCCGCCAACGCTTGAGATTACGCGCGAGCGACTGAGTGAGCTGATCGAGGTCAGACACATTCCGTCCAATATTCTGGATGACAGAGTACAAAATACTGCACTACGGTGTGGTGCACCGAACCGTTCACCGCACTGTACTGCGAGGCCTGCCATGACAGCACTGTTCGCCCTGGCCACCAGCCTGCTCTGGGGCCTGGCCGACTTCGGCGGCGGACTGCTCACCCGGCGTACGCCCGCACTCACGGTCGTGGTCGTCTCGCAGAGCATCGCGGCCGTCGTCCTGGGCGTCGTCGTGCTCGCGACGGGCGCCTGGCGGGAGGCCGACGGGCTGCTGTGGTTCGCGGTGGCCGCGGGGGTCGTCGGCCCTGTGGCGATGCTGAGCTTCTACAAGGCGCTGGCGCTCGGCCCGATGGGCGTCGTCTCCCCGCTCGGCTCGCTGGGGGTGGCCGTACCGGTGAGCGTCGGGCTGATGGTCGGTGAGCGGCCCGGACTGCTCCAGTTCGCCGGTATCACCGTCGCCGTGGTGGGAATCGTCCTGGCGGGCGGCCCCGAGCTGCGCGGAGCGCCGGTGCAGCGCCGGGCGGTCCTGCTGACGCTGGTGGCGGCGTTCGGGTTCGGCGCGGTGATGGCGCTGATCTCCGAGGCGTCCACGACGGTCACCGGACTGTTCCTCGCGCTGTTCGTCCAGCGCCTCACCAACATCGCGGTCGGCGGTGCGGCGCTCTGGGTCTCGGTGCGCCGGGGAGGCCGCGCACTGCCGGCGGACGGCGGCCGGGCCGTCGTCGTGGCCGCGCTGCCCGCGCTCGCCTTCGTCGGGCTCGCCGATGTCGCGGCCAACGGCACCTACTCGATCGCCGCCCAGCACGGCCCGGTCACCGTGGCCGCCGTACTGGCCTCGCTCTACCCGGTGGTGACGGCTCTGGCCGCGCGCGGTGTGCTGGGCGAACGGCTGCGGGGCATGCAGGCGGCGGGGGCGGGTCTGGCCCTGGTGGGGACGGTCCTGCTGGCGTCGGGCTAGGAGGGCTCGGTCCGCTCGGGGGGATCGGTCGGACCACCGCGCTCGGACGGCTCCGATTCCAGTCCGGCGAGGAGCCGCAGCTGTTCGGGGGTAACGCCCTCCGGGATCGGGACCGGCGCGGGGGTACGGAGCGGCGGCTGCCAGCCCTTGTCGGGGTCCCAGCTCCGTACGACACGGGCCGGCGCACCGGCCACCACGGCGTGGTCGGGGACCTCGCCCCGGACGACCGACCCGGCGGCGACCACCACGTTGCGGCCGAGTCTGGCCCCCGGGAGGATCACCGCGCCCGTGCCGATCCAGCAGCCGGGGCCGATCACGACAGGCTCCATGCGCGGCCACTGCCTGCCGACGGGCTCGTTCGGATCGTCGTAGCTGTGGTTGGTGGAGGTGATGTAGACGTACGGGCCGCAGTACGTGTCCGGGCCGATCGTCACCGTCGTGTCGGCGATGACATGGCTGCCCCGGCCCAGCACGACGCCGTTGCCCAGGGTCAGGACGGTCTCGGAACCCAGGTCGAGATCGGGCATCAGACCGGCCGTCAGCGTCACCTGCTCGCCGATGACGCAGTGGTCCCCGAGCTCGATCCACGCCTCCCCGAACACCGTGCCCTGCGGGAAGGCCAGCCGGGTCCCCGGGCCGATCCGCCGGAACCGCAGCCGCCCGGGGCGCTGCTCCGTGACCGCGCCGGTCTCCTGCACCCAGGCCCAGGCGCGGTGGACGGCCCGGGACAGGAGGCTGCGCCGCCGGGCGGCCAGCGAGGAGAACGTGTTTCTGTTCTTCGGCACCCGCACACCGTAGTTGCCTCGGCAGGGGCCGGTCGGCGCCCCGCCCTGTGATGTTCACCCCACCCCCGGCAGCCGTGCCGGCGTCGCTTACGGTTCCTCCGGAGCGACCGCACCACACCGGAGCACGGAGGAGCAGGCCATGGCTGAGCAGGCATTGATCATGGGTATGGGCGGCAAGGTGCCGGACATCGACGCGGATGCCTTCGTCGCACCGACCGCCGTCGTGATCGGCGAGGTCACGATGGCCCCGGGTTCCAGCGTCTGGTACCACGCGGTGCTCCGGGCGGACTGCGGTCCCATCAGCCTGGGCCCGGACACCAACATCCAGGACAACTGCACCATGCACACCGACCCGGGCTTCCCGCTCACCGTCGGCGCCCGGGTCTCCGTCGGCCACAACGCGGTCCTGCACGGCTGCGTGATCGAGGACGACGTCCTGGTCGGCATGGGCGCCACGGTGCTCAACGGCGCGCACATCGGGGCGGGTTCACTGATCGCCGCGCAGGCCCTCGTGCCGCAGGGCATGCGGGTACCGCCGCACTCGCTCGTCGCGGGGGTGCCCGCCAAGGTCAAGCGGGAGCTGACCGAGGAGGAGCGCGAGGGCGTCAGGTTCAACGCCGTCGGTTACGTCGAGCTGGCCAAGGCGCACCGCCAGGAGCACGAGGGCTGAGCTCCCGGTCCCGGCCGCCGGTTCAGTCGGCGGCCGACACCGTGGCGGGCTCGGGCACGGGGGTCACGGCGCTCTGCGCCGCGGCCTTCTTCGCCCGGTTCTTGAGTACGAGCATCGAGGTCAGCCCGATCAGCACGGCGAGCACCAGACCCAGCCAAGAGAAGCGCTTCAGCCACGCCTCGGCGACGACGCCGACGGAGTAGATGACGGCCGTGGTGCCGCCGGCCCAGAGGATGCCGCCGAAGACGTTGGCGATCAGGAACTTCCAGTACGGCATGTGCAGCACACCGGCCAGCGGTCCGGCGAAGATGCGGAGCAGGGCCACGAAGCGGCCGAAGAAGACCGCCCACATGCCCCACTTCTCGAAGGACCGCTCGGCCATGGCGATCTGTGCCTCCCCGAAATGCTTGGGGAACCGGCCGCCGAGCCAGGCGAGCAGGGGCCGTCCGCCCCTGCGGCCGATGGCGTAACCGATCGAGTCACCGATGATCGCACCGGCCGTCGCGCAGGCGCCGAGGACGAACGGATCGATCTCGCCGTGCTGGGAGGCGAGGAGCGCCGAGCTCACGAGGATGATCTCGCCCGGCAGTGGGATGCCCAGACTCTCCAGTCCGATGACCACCCCCACCAGGATGTAAATGCTGACCGCGGGAACAGTCTCGAGCCACTCCTGGACGTGCAACGCCGGTTCCTCCCGTGCAGGTTCTGCAGCTGTGCCTTGCGCAGTTGATCATTTGCCCGCCGCGCACCTCGGTGGCGCACGGCGGGCAGCCTACCTGCCCCGACAGCACACAGGGCCGCCGCGCCCCCTCGTCGGGGTGCGCGACGGCCCTGTGCGGTCAGTCGCAGGTCAGCTGTGCGGACGCAGCGTCCAGACGACGGTCATCTCGCCCGTCACCGCGCCGTCGGCGCGCTGGATCGCGATGGCGACCGGGAACTCGGGCCGCTTGCCCTCGTCGAGTTCGGCGACGACCTCGGCCACGGGCCTGCCGAGGGTCGCGGTCGCGGTGACCTCGCCCATCGCCAGCTTCTTGTAGCCGATCTCCGCCGACACGGCGAGCGGCACGGCACGCGCCATCTGGTCGCCGAAGGCCGCGATCACGATGGCGCCGCTCGCGGACTCAGCGAGGGTGAACATCGCTCCGGCGTGCGGGCCGCCGACGTGGTTGTGGTACTCGGCCTGGTCGGGCAGCCGGACGACCGCCCGGTCCGCGGTCGTCTCCAGGAACTCGAGGTTGAGGGTCCTGGCCATCGGAACCGTCGCGACGAGCATCTCGCCGACTGTCATCTGTTCAGCGCTCATTCGCCGAAGGTTACTCACGAGTAGGGCCGTTTGGCCATCCCCGTACGGGGGCGGCCGTAGCAGCGGGGGCGCGGCCCCTCTATGGTTACTGGCCATGTGGCCAGGACAGCAGCCGCCCGGGGGCGAGCAGAACCCGCAGGACCAGAATCAGAACCCGTACCAGCAGCCGGGGTACCAGCAGCCGAATCCCTATCAGCAGCCGGGATACCAGCAGCCCGGGTACCAGCAGCCCGGTCAGCAGCCGGGCTACCCGCAGCCCAACCCGTACCAGCAGCCGACCGTGCCGCAGTACGCCGTTCCGGGTCAGCCCGGCGGCCCGCAGGGCGACGACAAGAAGAAGACGACGATCGTCGCGATCGTCGCCGCCACCGCGGTCGTCGTCACGGCGGTCGTCACCGGCGTGATCGTGCTGGGCAAGGACGACGAGAAGGGCGGCAAGACCGTCGCCGACGACAAGAAGTCGTCCGCGTCGGCGAAGCCGTCCGAGGCCGCGTCGTCCCCCGCTGCGAACCCGCGCGGCGGCGGCGACGCCACACCGCAGATCCCGGGGTGGAAGGTCGTCACCAACCCCAAGTGGGGCACGCAGTTCGACGTCCCGGGTGACTGGGAGGTCGCGGGCACGGGTGTGATCTCCGGATTCGAGGACGTCAAGAACCCCGAGGGTCCGCCCGCGGTCGGCTTCTCCGCACCGGCCTACTACAAGAGCAAGTGGTGCATCGACGACTCCGACAAGGACGGCACCAAGGAGGACACCGGCCTCGCCGGTGTCGGCACCAAGGGCGCCCAGGGCGCGAAGAGCACCGACGAGGCCGCCAGGAACGAGGCGGGCAACTGGGTGTGGGCCGCCTACGCCCAGGAGGAGCCCAAGGGCACCGTCAAGGTCGGCAAGCCCAAGCCGTACACCACCAAGTCGGGTCTCTCCGGCAGCCTGGCGACCGCCACCGCGGCGGGCGTGACCAAGAAGGAGAAGTGCGACACGGACGGCAAGTCGTTCGCCTTCTCGTTCAAGAACGCGAAGCAGGAGTACTCGACCTGGGTCCTGTACGCCAACGCGGGCGTCGACGACGAACTCCCGGACGCCACGATCCAGAAGATCCTGAGCACCGTGCGGCTGGCGGAATCCTCGTCCTGAATCCACCCGTCCTGATCCCGCCCGGAATTCGAGTTGTCGGAAGGGGTCAGCGGTGGCGATAGTCCCCTGGTGACCTCCGACTCCGCATCTCTCTCCCCTGCCGTCCGCCCTTCCGGCGCCGGCCGCAACTACGGTCTGCTCACCGCCGCCGCGATCATCACGAGCCTGGGTACCCATGGCGCGCTGATCGCGGCGGCGTTCGCGGTTCTGGAGTCGGGAGGGGACAGCGGGGACGTCGGACTGGTCGCCGCCGCCCGGACCGCGCCCCTGGTGCTCTTCCTGCTCATCGGCGGCGCGGTGGCGGACCGGCTGCCCCGCCACCGGGTGATGGTGGCCGCGAACGCCCTGAACTGTGTGTCGCAGGCGGTCTTCGCCTGGCTGGTCCTGACCGGTGATCCCCAGCTGTGGCAGATGATGCTGCTGACCGGTCTCTGCGGCACGGGGCAGGCGTTCTTCAGCCCGGCGGCCGAGGGCATGCTGATGTCCAGCGTCGACGCCGAGCACGCGAGTCGCGCGTTCGCGCTCTTCCGCATGTCGATGCACGGTGCGGCGATCGGCGGCGCCGCGCTCGGCGGGGCGATGATCGCGGCCATGGACCCGGGCTGGGTGCTCGCCGTCGATGCCGCCGCCTTCGCACTCGCCGGGGTGCTTCGGGCTTTTCTCGATGTGAGTCACATTCCCGAACGCGCCGCGGGCGGCGGACTTCTGTCCGATCTGCGCGAGGGCTGGCAGGAGTTCGTCGGCCGTACCTGGCTGTGGGCGATCGTCGCACAGTTCTCCGTGGTCGTGGCCGTCGTCGCCGCGGCGGAGTCGGTGTACGGGCCGCTGGTCGCCCGGGACGAACTCGGCGGCGCGCAGCCCTGGGGGCTGGCACTCGCCGCGTTCGGCGTCGGCACCCTGGCCGGAGCGGTGCTGATGATGCGCTGGAAGCCGCGGCGGCTGCTGCTGGCCGGAACCCTCTGCGTCTTCCCGCTGGCACTGCCGTCGGCGGGACTCGCGGTACCGCTGCCGGTGTCGGGACTGGCCGCGGTGATGTTCGTCAGCGGGGTCGCCATCGAGGTGTTCGGGGTCTCCTGGATGACGGCGATGCACCAGGAGATCCCGGAGGAGAAGCTGTCGCGGGTCTCGGCCTACGACTGGTTCGGCTCCGTCGCCATGGTGCCGCTGGCCACCGCGATGGCCGGTCCGGTGGAGGGGGCCGTCGGCCGCAGCCAGGCGCTGTGGGCGTGCGCGGCGCTCGTCGTGCTGGTGACGGCGCTCGTGCTACTGGTGCCGGATGTACGCAATCTGACGCGTCGTACGGGCAAGGAGATCGCCGGGGACGCCGCGAAGCTCACGGACGCGGGGCTCAAGGACGAGAGGCTCAGGGACGACCGGCTCAAGGACCAACGGCAGCCCGCGACGTCCTCAGCCGATGCTGAAGGCACCGTCGGGGGGCTGCGGTGAGGCGACCGCCTCGCTGTCCCGCACCGGCCTCGCGTCGCCGATGAGCCGGGTGAGCGCGGCCCCGTACTCGACCCGGGCCGGAAAGGCGTCGCCCGCGCAGAGGCGGGTCAGCGGGCCGGTGTCGACGGCGCTGTGCGAGGCGACGAGCACGACGTTGCCGAAGCGCCGGCCGCGCAGCACTGCGGGTTCGGCGATCAGGACGAGTTCGTCGAAGACTGCCGCGAAGTTGGCCAGTTGGGACCGGAGGAATCCGAAGGGCGCGCTGTCCGCAAGATTCGCGGCGTAGATCCCGTCCTCGCGCAGCACCCGTCCCGCGGCTCGCGCGTACTCGACGGACGTGAGGTGGGCGGGCACCCTGGAGCCGCCGAATACATCGGCGATCAGGATGTCCGCCGAGTGCGGAGGCGCCTGTTCGAGCCAGTCGCGGGCGTCCGTGCCGTGCACCACGGTCGACGCCCCAGCGGGCAGCGGCAGATGCTCGGCGACCAGCGCCAGCAGACCGCGGTCCGCCTCCACCACGTCCTGGCGCGAACCAGGCCGGGTGGTGGCGACGTAGCGGGGCAGGGTGAGGGCCCCGCCGCCCAGGTGGATCACGTCGAGGGGTGCGCCCGGTCCGGCCGCGCAGTCCAGGACGTGGGCGAGCCGTCGTACGTACTCGAACTCCAGGTACGCCGGATCGTCCAGGTCGACGTACGACTGCGGGGCTCCGTCGACCGTGAGCAGCCAGGCCCGGGCGCGGTCCACGTCGGGCATGAGCCGGGCGGTGCCGTGGTCGACGTCGCGGATGACGGGTATGGACTCGTTCACTCCCCCATTGTGAGGTGTTGGACCGGCCTCCCGGACCCTGTGGGCCCGGGAGGCCGGTCCGCCCCGTCAGAGCAGTCCGGTCACCGTCCCGGCGCCGATCGTCCGGCCGCCTTCGCGGATCGCGAAGCCGAGGCCGGGCTCCAGCGGGATGTCCCGGCCGAGCTCGACGGTCATCGTGACCGTCTCACCGGGCCGCGCCACCGCCGCGTCCCCGAGGTCGACGTCTCCGACGACATCGGCGGTACGGATGTAGAACTGCGGCCGGTACCCGGTGGTGACCGGGGTGGTGCGGCCCCCTTCCCGCCCCGACAGGACGTACACCTGGGCGGTGAAGCGGCGGCTGGGACTGACGCTGCCGGGCGCGGCCACCACATGGCCGCGGCGGACCCGGTCGCGCTCCACACCGCGCAGCAGCAGCGCCACGTTGTCACCGGCCTCCGCGGACTCCATCGGCTTGCCGAAGGTCTCAAGGCCGGTGACGACCGACTCGATGTCCGCGCCGAGCACCGACACCCGGTCGCCGACGCGGACCGTGCCGCGCTCCACGGCGCCGGTGACGACGGTGCCGCGGCCGGTGATGGTGAGCACGTTCTCCACCGGCAGCAGGAACGGCGCGTCGGTGTATCGCACCGGCATCGGTACGTACGTGTCGACGGCGTCCAGCAGGCCCTCGATCGACGCGGTCCAGCGTGGGTCGCCCTCCAGCGCGCCGAGTCCCGAGACCCGGACGACGGGGACGGTGTCACCGCCGTATCCGTGCGCGGACAGCAGGTCACGGACCTCCAGCTCGACCAGGTCGGTGAGCTCGGAGTCCCCCGCGTCGGCCTTGTTGAGGGCGACGACGATGTGGTCGACACCGACCTGGCGGGCGAGCAGGACGTGCTCCGCGGTCTGCGGCATGATCCCTTCGAGCGCGGAGACGACGAGGATCGCCCCGTCGAGCTGGGCGGCCCCGGTCACCATGTTCTTGATGTAGTCGGCGTGGCCCGGCATGTCGACGTGGGCGTAGTGGCGGGTGTCCGTCTCGTACTCGACGTGCGCGATGTTGATGGTGATGCCGCGCTGCGCCTCCTCGGGCGCCCGGTCGATCCGGTCGAACGCGACGTAGGAGGTGCTGCTGCCGGAGCGCTCGCTGAGGACCTTGGTGATGGCTGCGGTGAGGGTGGTCTTGCCGTGGTCGACGTGGCCCATGGTGCCGATGTTGAGGTGCGGCTTGGTGCGCACGTATGCCGTCTTGGGCATGGCTCATTCCTTGGAATTCGAAGCTGAGTGATAAGACCCCAGGGCCCCGCCGACCCTCCCCTTACGGGGTCCGCCGGACTGTCGGGGGAGGGTCAGCTTCGGGCGCCGCCGATGGGCGCTGCCACGGCCGTCGCGGTGAGTACGGCAGCCTTCGGCGCGTCCGCGACTGCGGACTGCGCTGCGAGGAAGGCGTACCGGAACATGTCCCTGATCATGGCCGACGGCTGTGCGGCCGTCGAATGGTTTTCGCGGGGGCCGGACGGGCGGGGCCGGCGGCCGTGCGCCGAAAGGGAGTTCGCCCGCTGCTGTGCGGCTCACGGACATTACGGCGATCACACACGCCTTTCGGTTAGTCTCCCCGGATGTTCGACCCCGTCCCCGCCGCCCGGCCCGCCGGCGGTCTCGCAGTGCGCTGTACGAGGGCGCTGCTCTCCCCGTGGTCCCGGCTGTCGCTGCTCGTGGTGATGCTGCTGGCCGCCGCGTCGACGATGCTGCTGTTCGAGCCACAGCGAGTGCTCGCGTCCGGCTGGCCGCCGGAGCTGACGGGCGGGGCGGCGGCGATGATGTTCGGCCTCGCGTACGGCGTGTGCACCGTGGCGTTCGTGCCCCGTCCGCTGCTGAACCTCGCGGCGGGAGCACTCTTCGGGGCCCAGGCCGGTCTGGCCGCGGCGCTGGCCGGCACGGTGCTCGGCGCGGGCGTCTCGTTCATGCTGGGCCGGGTGCTGGGTCAGGACGCGCTCCGTACGCTGCTGCGGGGCCGGTGGCTGAAGGCCGCGGACGGTCTGCTGAGCAGACACGGCTTCCGGTCCATGCTGGCGCTGCGGCTCTTCCCGGGGGTGCCGTTCGCCGCCTCCAACTACTGTGCGGCGACCTCACGGATGGGATACACGCCGTTCCTGCTGGCCACCGGTCTCGGCTCCATCCCGAACACGGCCGCGTACGTCATCGCGGGCAGCGAGGCGTCCTCCCCCACCTCCCCGGCGTTCCTGGCGGCGATGGGGTTCATCGTGCTGTCGGGGGCGGGCGCGGCCCTGGTCGCCTGGCGCAAGCGGCACCGGCTGGCCGCGCAGTGACGCACTGATCCCGGCGGGCGGCAGGGGGCAGGCGGGAGCGCGTTCACCGACAGGCGATACGCTGCCCGCGACCGACAAAGGATCTCCGGGGCGCAGGCGTCCCGTCCCTCATTGACCGCAATCCGCACGGTGCCGACGGACTTCGCGTCCGTCGGCCGATGCATGATCACCTCCGGGATGGCCTTAGCCCCATGAGCTGGTTCGAATCATTCGTCCTGGGCCTCGTTCAGGGACTGACCGAGTTCCTGCCGATCTCCTCCAGCGCCCACCTGCGGCTCACCGCGGCGTTCGCGGGCTGGCACGACCCGGGTGCGGCGTTCACCGCCATCACCCAGATCGGCACGGAGACGGCGGTCCTCATCTACTTCCGCAAGGACATCGCCCGGATCGTCTCGGCGTGGTTCCGCTCGCTGACCGACCGCTCCATGCGCAGTGACCACGACGCCCAGATGGGCTGGCTGGTCATCGTGGGCTCGATCCCCATCGGTGTGCTGGGTGTGACGTTCAAGGACCAGATCGAGGGACCGTTCCGCGATCTGCGTCTGATCGCGACCACTCTGATCGTCATGGGCATCGTCCTCGGCATCGCGGACCGTCTCGCCGCCCGTGACGAGGCCGGGGGGAAGCACCGCGCGGTCAGGGAGCGCAAGTCGCTCAAGGACCTGGGCATCAGGGACGGTCTGATCTTCGGCTTCTGCCAGGCGCTGGCCCTGATCCCGGGTGTCTCGCGCTCCGGCGCCACGATCAGCGGTGGTCTGCTGATGGGCTACACCCGTGAGGCGGCGGCCCGGTACTCGTTCCTCCTGGCGATTCCGGCGGTACTGGCCTCGGGCGTCTTCGAGCTGAAGGACGCGGGCGAGGGCGGCCATGTGTCCTGGGGTCCGACGATCTTCGCGACCTTCGTCGCCTTCGGCGTGGGATACGCGGTCATCTCATGGTTCATGAAATTCATTACCACCAAGAGCTTCATGCCGTTCGTCATCTACCGCGTGCTGCTGGGCATCCTCCTGTTCGTGCTGGTCAGCGCGGGTGTACTGAGCCCGCATGCGGGTGAATCCGCAGGCTGACGAACGGCGGACCGGCCTCCGTCGTCGGCGGATCTCTCCCATCGCCATGCCGTGCTGCTCGTGATGTGATGAAACGAGGGGCCGAGAGGGAGAGAGCTATGGCCTCACCGGCAGCGGAGCGGAAGAACGGCGCGGGCCTGGTGTCGGTCCGCCCCTTGGCCGAGGCGGACCTGGATCAGGCCGATGAGATCTTCCGGGTCGCCTTCGGGACGTTCCTCGGGGTCCCCGAGCCGAAGACGTTCTTCGAGACCGCCGATTACGTCCGCACACGCTGGGCGGCCGATCCGCAAGCGGCCTTCGCAGCGACGGTCGAGGGTGAACTGGCCGGATCGAACTTCGCCGCAAACTGGGGCAGCGTCGGATACTTCGGACCCTTGACCGTGCGTCCGGACCTGTGGGACCAGGGCGTCGGCAAGCGCCTCATGGATCCGGTCATGGACTGCTTCGACACCTGGGGGAACCGCCACCTGGGCCTGTTCACCTTCTCGCACAGTCCCAAGCACCTTGAGCTCTACCGCAGGTACGGTTTCTGGCCCCGGTTCCTCACGGCCGTCATGAAGAAGCAGGCCGCGGGCAGCTCCGCGGCCCCCGGCCGGGTGTTGTACAGCGAGCTGCCTGCCGCCGAGCAGCCCGCCTGCCTCAGTGCCTGTCGCGCCCTGACCGGCGCCGTGTTCGAGGGCCTGGACCTGGAACGCGAGATCGTCGCCGCGCACACGCAGGGACTCGGTGACACCATCCTGCTCCAGGGCGCCGGCTCCGAGCTCGATGGCCTGGCCGTCTGCCACTGCGGAGCCGGATCGGAGGCCGGCGAGGACGTGTGCTTCGTCAAGTTCGGGACCGTACGCCCTGGCCCGGAGGCCGCCGACCGCTTCGAGCGACTGCTCGACGCATGTGAGCAACTGGCGGCCGAGCGCGGTCTGAGTCAGCTGGACGCCGGGATGAACCTGGGCCGCCCGGATGCCTATCGGCGCATGATCGACCGTGGTTTCCGCACGTGGCTGCAGGGCGTCACGATGCACCGGCCCAACGAGCCCGGTTACAGCCACCCCGACGCCTATGTGATCGACGACTGGCGCTGAGACCTCCGCTGCAGACACGCCGGGTGAAGCCCATGCGTGGCTGACGCCGCTGAGCCGCCTTCTTCCTCCTCCGTCACGAACTCCGGGAACCAGGAGTCGGATTCGTCCGACTACTGGGACGAAGCACAGTGACACGAGCGGTATCAGGGGCCCGCGTGGCCCAGGAGGAGGCCGACAGGCATGCACTGGTACGAGGACGACTCCCTGTGGTCCGACTTCGCACCCACGATGTTCTCCGCCGACCGCACAGCGGCCACGGCCGCGCTGGTGGAGTCCTCGCCCCTGCTGGACTTCCCACCGGGCTCCCGGGTGCTCGACCTGTGCTGCGGCCCGGGGCTCTTCCTGGTGCCGCTGGCCCGGCGCGCGTACGACGTCACGGGCGTCGATCTCTCGCCTTCGATGCTGGAACGGGCGAGGAGTGCCTGCGAGCAGGCGGGGGCCGAAGTGCGGCTGGAGCGGGCTGACATGCTGACGTACACGGCTCCGGGCGCGTTCGACGTCGTACTCAACGTGTTCACGTCCTTCGGTTACTTCGAGGACCCCGAGGACAATCTGCGGGTCCTGCGCAACGCGTGGGAGAGCCTCGCCCCGGGCGGGCAGCTCCTGGTCGATGTCATGGGCAAGGAGGTGCTGGCGGGCTGGATCGGGCGCCCGCAGGCCGTGGATCTGCCGGACGGTTCGTACGTCGTCCAGCGGGACACCGTGCTCGACAGCTGGCGGCGGCTGCGGACCGACTGGACGCTGGTGCAGGGCAGTTCGGCGCGTACGGCATCGCTGACGTCCTGGCTCTACAGCGCCGCGGAACTGCACGCCCTCTTCGAGGCCGCGGGATTCACCGACGTCGAATGCTTCGGCGGCTTCGACGGTTCGGGCTACGACCACCGCTCCGAGCGGCTGATCGTCCGCGGGCGGCGCAAGTGAGGCCCCGCACGGAGGCGAGCCCTCCGGCGGCGGACGCGCGTTCCGGGGCACGGGACGTCCACGAGCACATCACGGATGCCATCAAGGCCCCCGACCTCGTCCGTCTCGACGGCAACGTCGTGCTCGCCCGCTTCGAGACGATGAAGGTGTACGCGGCGCTCGGCGCCGTACGGTCGCTGCTCCGGCGGGGGCGGATCGTCCCCGGCCAGACGCTGATCGACAGTTCGAGCGGCATCTACGCGCTCGCCCTCGCCATGGCCTGTCACCGCTACGGTCTGCGGTGCCACATCGTGGCGTCCACGACCGTCGACTCGGTGATGCGTGCCCAACTGGAGATCCTGGGCGCCACGGTCGACCAGATGCCTCCTTCGCAGAGCCTCCTCCTCGACCAGGAGCGCCGGGTGCGCCATGTGCGCCGGCTGCTCGCCGACCGTCCCGACTTCCACTGGATGCGGCAGTACCACGACTCCGTCCACTACGAGGGATACCGGGAGTGCGCCGACCTCCTCTCCCGGGCGCTGCCCGAGGGGCCGGTCACCCTCGTGGGCGCCGTGGGCACGGGGGCCTCCACCGGAGGTCTCGCGCAGGCCCTGCGGGCGTCCGGGCGCGCGGTGCGCCTGGTGGGCATCCAGCCGTTCGGCAGCGTCACGTTCGGCAGCGAGCAGTTCAGCGACCCGGAGGCGATCATCGCGGGGATCGGCAGTTCCATCCCCTTCCGGAACGTCCGCCACGACCTGTACGACACGGTGCACTGGCTGGACTTCCGGCATGCGATGGCGGGGGCGGTCGGCCTGCTGCGGCAGCACGCGGTCTTCGCGGGACTGTCCACGGGTGCGGCGCATCTCGTCGCCTCGTGGGAGGCCGCCCGGCACCCCGAACGCCTCCATCTCGTCCTGGGCGCCGACACCGGCCACCGTTACGCGGATCGGGTCTTCGCCCGCCACGCCGAAGCGCAGGACATGGCGGTCCTGCGGCCCCTGGCCATCGGGGCGCTCGCCGAGCTGCGCCCGCCGTGGTCGGTGATGGAGTGGGCACACCGCGCCGCTCCGGCGGGCGCTCGCTGTGCCGGGGAGAGTGTCCCCGGTCCCGTACCGTCCGTGGAGCTGACGCCATGACCCTCGCCGCACTCGAATCGCTCTCCTTCGGTCTCGGCCGCATGGTCTCGGCCGCCGCTGAGACCGGACACCGGCTGTGTCTGCTCACCGGCGACCGCTCGGTGTACCGGCACGAGCTGGCGACCCTCTCCGACGACGCACTGACCGTCGTCGACGTCGACACGAACGATCCTGCCGCGGTCCGTCGCGCGCTGGCCGCAGTGCCCGGTCTGGCCGGGCTGATCAACACCACCGACACGTGGAGCGCGCCGGCGGCCGATCTCGCGGCGGAGTTCGGGCTGCCGGGTCCTGATCCGGCAGCGGTGCGGCTGCTGCGCGACAAGTCCCGGGTGCGCGGCCTGCTGCACCGGGAGGGTCTGAGCAGGAGCGCCGCCGTGCGCATCGTGCCCGGCCGTGACGCGGCCGAGGACGTGCTGCGCGAGGTGGGTCTGCCCGCGGTGCTGAAGGACTCGGCGGGCACGTCGTCGCGCAACGTATGGATCGTCCACGACCAGGAGGCCCTGCGCGGCGCGCTCGACGAAGCGGCGCAACAGCCGCTCATGGGAGGGCTGTTCGCCGAGGGTTTCCTGTCCGGACCGCTGTACAGCGCGGAGACGATCAGCTGGGACGGCGCCACACGGCTCCTCGGCGTACTGAGCCGCCAGACCTCCCGGCAGCCCGCGGTACGGGAGGAGGCCGCCGCCTTCCCAGTCGCACTGCCGGACACCGAGCGGCGCGGTATCGAGGAGTGGGTCGGCCGCGTCCTGGCGACGGCGGGGCACCAAAGCGGCTTCGCGCACGTGGAGTTCATCCTCACGGCCGGGGGCCCCGAACTCGTCGAGATCAACCGTCGGATCGGCGGCGCGCTCGTGGGCGAGGTCCTGTGCCGTTCCCTCGGGACGAATGTGTACACCGCGATGATGGAGGAGGCACTCGGCCGTCGCCCTGACCTGATGGACATTCAATTCTGCTCCACCGGGGCTGCGTTCGGCTTCGTCCTCGTATACGCGGATCATCCGGGTGTTCTGAAGGGCTGGCTCGGTCTCGACGATCTGGCGTCCTTCCCCGGTTCGGTGCGCTGGTATCCCACGAGGGAGCCCGGTGACGCCCTGCCGCATGTGGGCGATCAGCGGGGGTGCACGGGCATCGTGCTGGCCGAGGCGGCAACGGCGGAGCTGGCGCAGCACCGGGCGTGGAGCGCGGCCACGCGGGTGCGGCCCGTCGTCACCGGTGGGCCGTGAGGCCGAGGCCGTCGGGAGGCGGGCCGGCGGCCCGCAGGCTTTCCTGCTGGCCGGCTCGTTCCTGATCACTCTCGGCAGCTTCGCCGTGCTGCCGTACATGTCGGTGCTGCTGCACCAGCGGCTCGGGCTGGGGCTCGGCACGGTCGGATTCGTGCTGGCCGTCGCCTCGTTGGTGCAGTTCTCCGGCGGTGTGGTGGCGGGGGCCGTGGCCGGGCGGATCGGCCTGCGGGCGACGATGCTCGTGGCGCTGGCCCTGCGGACGGCGGGGTTCGCTGCGTTCGTGCCGGGGCTGCGCAGTCCGGTGCTCGCGGTCGGTGCGCTGTTGCTGGTGTCGTGCGGCGCCGCGCTCTATCTGCCGGCCAACAAGGCATATCTGGTGGAGGGCGCCGCGGAGGAGGACCGGCCCCGGGTGCTGTCGGCCAGCAGTTCGGCGTTCAACGCGGGCATGGCCCTCGGGCCGCCCGCCGCCGCGCCGTTCGTCCTGGGTTCACCGGGCGCGCTGTTCGCCTGCGTCGCCGCGCTGTTCGCACTCGTCGGCGCGGGCCACGCGCTGCTCCCACCGGCGACGCCCCCCGCTCCCGCTCCCGCTCGCGCTTCCTCTCCCGCTCCCGCTCCCGCCGGGGATTCCGGCAGCAGGGGGACGGGCGCCTCGCCCTTTGCGGCGACCGTCGTCGGCGTTTACGTCTTCATGTTCTTCCAGCACTATCTGGCCCTGTACGCGGTGCCGCGTACCTCGGCGGCCTTCTACGGGGCCGTGCTGATGGGGTACGCCGGGCTCCTGGTGGTGGCTCAGCCCCTGTTGTCACGCCGGATCGCCGCGATGAGCCACCGGACCGCGATGCGGGTGGGGTTCGGAGCCATGGCCGCCGGGACGGCCGTCATCGCCTTCGGCGGGTATGTGGGCATCGGCGCGGGCGCGGCGCTGATGTGCCTGGGTGAGATCGTGCTCTTCCTGAAGAACGACCTGGAGGCACTGGCCCGTTCGTCCGCTCCGCCTGCCACGGTCTTCGGCCGACAGCGGCTGGCGGCGGGGATCGGCGCCTTCGGGAGCGGGGTCGTCGGGGGCCAGTTGTACGGGGCTGCGGAAGCGGCGGGCTCCGACCGGGGGTTCTGGCTCGCCGTCTGCCTCCAGGCTCTGATCCTTCCGGTGTGTTTCCTCCGCCGCCGGAAGGGTCCGGTCCCAGGACCCTTCCGGCGCACGGGAATCAGGCCGGTCAGGTCACGGCACTAGCACCTCGCAACGGGACGCGTCGGCGGGCGCCGGCATCTCCGTACGCCACACCGCGCCGAGGTCGCGCCTGGCGCGTGCCACCCGGGAGCGCACCGTGCCGATCGGGCAGCCGGCGGTGTCCGCCGTCTCCTCGTACGACATCCCCATGAGCTGGGTGAGGACGAATGCCTCGCGCCGCGCGGGGTCGATGCTCCGCAGCGCGTCGAAGAGTGCCACCGTCTCGTCGAATCCCGGCACATGGCGGGGCTGGGCGCGTTCTGCCGCGGCCTGCCAGTCCGCCGTGTCGGCGATCCGCGGCCGGACGGAGGCCGTGCGGTAGCCGTCGATGACGACGCGCCGGGCGATGGACAGCAGCCAGGTGCGGGCGCAGGAGCGTCCCGCGAACCCGGCCAGGCCGGTCATGGCCCGCAGATAGGTCTCCTGGGCCAGATCCTCGGCGCCGGGTCCGTCGGCTCCGAGGTACGTGACGAAGCGGCGTACGTCGTCATAGGTCGCCCGGACGAAGCGTTCGGCCGCCTCACGGTCTCCGCAGCCGGCGGCCAGCGCCCAGCCGGTGATCTCGGAGTCGCGCTGCCGGGCCGGTAACACCCGGGCGGGGGAAGGCGTGGGGGCAAGCATCGGGGCAGGGGTCATCACAGCACGTCCTTCGCGTCTTTCACGGAGCCGCGGTGCGCACACACGGACTCCTCGTGACCGGCTCCCCCGCCTGTCGCCGTGCGTCAGGGGGCGGAACCGGCATGCCTGTCACGGGCGCGTGCACGCGAACGGCGCGCACGTCCCGGGAACCGCCCGGCGGTCAGCGGGCAGGCGAAGGCCGGACGGAGAGGCCGTGCGGGGGCGGGCCGCGCAGGGACAGGCAGTGCAGCAGCAGAAGGCCCTGGAGGCGGCGTCCCGGCCTGCGGCGCGGGCGGCTCCGTGCGACCGGCCCTGCGGGCGGGCAGGCGGTCCACAGCCGCCAGGCCGTCCACAGGGGCGCGCAGACGAACAGCGCCAGGGAGCGGCCGAGCCGGACGAGAGCCCTCTCGCCACGCCACAGCCACCAGCCGCAGACGAGACCGGCGATCAGGTGGGCGGCCGCCATGCCTGTGGTGAACACGGAACCGTCGAAGGCCGCCGCGATCGCCATCAGGTCCGCAGGACCGTCGGCGATCACCTCGTGGCCCGAGTGGTCGACGGTTCCGGGTGGGTGCCCGTGCGTCGCGTGGCCCGCGGTGGACGGCGCTCCGGGCAGAGCGGGCGGGAGAGAGCTGAAGAGGGCGTGCAGCGACACCTGGCCCAGGGCGCTCGCCGCGACGATGACGGCAGCGGTCCGTTCCCTTCCCGCCAGCCACCATCCGGCGCCTGTCACCAGTAACAGGGCGGACACCAGGACGGGAAGCGGCAGGGCGCCGCCGGACATATGGGCGTGCCCGAGCCCGGACACGGCGACGCACACGACCGAGAACATCACGGCGCGTACGAAGCGGAGTGCGGGTCCGGCTCCCATGGCCGCCATCGTGCCAGCGCCACCCGCCCTCGCGAGAAGACCATCAGATCCTGAAACAGCCTGAGTTGATCCGCTATGCAATGACACGATCCCCCTGTGATCCATGTCACATCGACCCCGGGGGAACTTTCCGTCGCACTCGCCCGACTGCTCCAACAACGCACCCGTGCACGCCTGGTGGCCCGGGGACGCACCCGCACCGCCGACGCGACCGAAGAGGCAGCACGATGAAGCCGTCCCCAGCGCCACCCGCACCCGAACCCGCCGAGGCCGACGCCCCGGCCACGGACACCGGCGACCGGCAGGCGCGCCCCACCCTGCGCTCCGACCTCCGCGCCTCCCTGCCCGACGGGCTCGTCGCCCTGGCGGTCACCGGGGCCGTCTTCGCGCTGCTCTACGTGCGGATCAAGGAGAAGACCTCCTCGACGGTGTCCGTCATGCCGTTCATGGCCGACGCGGGCGGCTTCTGGATGTACTTCCTGAGCCAGGCATTCGGCTGGTCGGCGCTGCTCTGGGCGTGGGGCACCGTCGTCCTCGGTCTGCTGCTCTCCGGCCCCCGTCCACGCAGGCTCCCGCTGTCCGGTCCCCGTCTCGAACGCCTCCACCGCACCACGAGCCTCAACACGATGGCCCTCATAGCGGCTCACGCCCTGCTCTTCGCCACGGAGCTCGTACGCCACGACACCGCACGCTGGCACTCGGCGGTCGCCACCGCGTTCGTCGAGGCGTTCGTACCGGGCGGCTACGACTCGGGCACCGGCAGGATCGCCATCCCCGTCGGCCAGGCCGCGCTGTACCTGGCCGTCCCGCTCGGCCTGCTCTTCTACGTCAGACACCGCATCGGCCCCAGGACCTGGCGGATCCTGCACCGCTGCGTGATCGTCGTGTACGTCCTGAGCGTCTGGCACACCCTGCTCTACGGGACGAACGTCTGGTACGACGGCTGGTTCCGCACCAGTGTCTGGCTCCTCCAGCTCCCGATCGCGGCCCTTCTGCTTCTGCGGCTGCTGAAACCGGCGCGCCGCTCCGAGCGCCTGCCGCGGCCAGGCACCGGGTCACCGGCCGGCTGGACCCTGCGCCTGACCGGCAGGCTGGCGGTCGTCGGCGTCGTCGTGGCCCTGCTCGCGGTCGTACTCAGCGGACATGACGGAGGCCGGGCCGTTCCCCCCGACGACACCTCCTCCACGCACAACCACGACTGAGCCGGACGGGTGTGCGTCCCGGGCGACGGGCGCCGGACGGCCGTAGCGTTCGAACGGTGCCCCGAGCCGGGAGGTGCACCACCGGACCCTGGAGGGAATCATGACCGCCACCGACCTTCCCGTGATCGCCGCAGTCGACGGTTCCGCGCACAGCCGGCAGGCCCTCGACTGGGCCGCTCAGGAGGCCCTTCGGAGGCGGCTTCCCCTGATGATCGTGCACGTCAGGCCGCCGGCCCGGCGGATGAGCCAGGAGTCCCAGCTCCGTGAGGCCGAGGAACTGCTGACCGAGTCCGTACGGCGGACCGCCCAGCTCGCGCCGGAGCTGCACCCCTCGACCCTCGCCCCGCTGGACTTCCCGGCAGCGGCCCTGATCTCGCTCGGTCAGGACGCCTCGATGGTCGTGCTTGGCTCTCGCGGCCTGGGCGGGTTCCGCTCCCTCATGATCGGCTCCAACAGCCTGGCGGTCGCGTCGATGGCGGTGTGCCCGGTCGTCGTCGTACAGGGCGAGAACGGCGAGGAGGAAGAGGCGGCGGCGCCGGAGACGTTCCCGGACATCGTCGCGGGGGTGGCCGCCGACGAGAGCAGTGAGGCGGTGCTGGAGTTCGCCTTCTCGACCGCCGTGACCCGGCCCGGTGCCCGGCTGCGCCTCGTCCACGGATGGACGATGTTCTCCTCCATGCTCTCCGGCGGCCCCGTCTTCGACCGGGACGCGGCGGCGGAGGCGGCCGAGCTGAGCCTCGCGGAGGTGACCTCGGGCTGGCAGGAGAAGTACCCGCAGGTCGAGGTCGTACGCGAACCGGTCAGCGGCTCCGCCTCGCGCACCCTGGTCACTGCGTCGGGCACCGCGGCGCTGACCGTCGTCGGGCGGCGCAAGGGGGGCGAGAGCCTGGGGCTCGGCCTCTCCCCTGTCGCCCAGACGACGGTGACGCACGCGCTCGGTCCGGTGGCCGTCGTCCCCTGCTGACATGACATCCGGTCACGGACCGTGCAGGCCCCTTGGCCTGACGGGTCCGTTGACCGAGACTTGGCCGATGACACAGCGCGTGGCTCTGGCAACGGTGATGGACCAGCTCTCCATCGATGCGGTGATCACCGGCTATGCGGTGGCGGTGGACGACGGCGCGTGGGCGGACTACCGCGCGCTGTTCGTGCCGGACGGGCGCGCCGACTACCGGAGCGCGGGCGGCATGGAGGGCCCGGCCGCCGACATCGCGCAGTGGCTCGCGGAGACCATGCGGCTGTTCCCGGTCCGCCAGCACCTGATCGTCAACCGGCGGATCGATCTCCAGGATCTGGGCGGCTACCCCGGCGACCGCGCGCAGGTGCGGGCCGACTACATCAACCCGATGCGGCTGGACGCGGGCGGACAGGACACGGCGGCGGGCGGGGAGACGGCACCGAACTTCGTCTCGGGTGGCCGCTACACCTTCGAGCTGCTGCGCACGGAGCCCGGCTGGGGCATCCGCACCGTCGTCGTCCACGAGAAGTGGCGGCGCGTACAGGGCTGATACGGCGGCCCCGGGGCCGCCCCCGCGACGCGCCAGCGGCACACGCCCGCTGTCCGCCCCGGATGCTCTCCTCCACACTGGGACCAGAGCCTGACCACGGCGACGGACATCGCTCACCGGGCAGGACGAGGAGGGCGCGGGATGGGCATGCGGATCGGGCGGGCCCCGGCAGGCCGGATTCCGGCCGACGGGAGCTCCGCGGGCCGGACCCCGGCCGGCCGGAGCGAGCGGGGCGCGACACTGCTGCGGTCGCCCTGGTGGCGCGGCGCCGCGGCCCTGCTCGCGGGCGCCCTGCCGGCCCTCGCGTTTCCGGCACCGTCGCTGTGGTGGTTCGCGTACGTCGCTCTCGTGCCCTGGCTCCTGCTGATCCGCTCGGCGCCCACACCCCGCCGGGCCGCTCTGGACGGCTGGCTCGGCGGCATCGGCTTCGTCATCGCCGTACATCACTGGCTGATGCCGAGCCTGCATGTGTTCCTCCTCGTGGTGGCCGCGCTGGTCGGTCTGTTCTGGGCACCCTGGGGGCTGCTCGTGGCCCGGCTGCTGGGCGGATCGCCGTCGGGTCCGCGCTGCGCGCTGGCCGTCGCCGCTGTGCCGTCCGGGTGGCTGATGATCGAGCTGGTGCGGTCCTGGGAGGGGCTCGGTGGCCCCTGGGGGCTGCTCGGAGCCAGTCAGTGGGAGTTCGCGCCCGCGCTGCGCGTGGCGTCGGTGGGCGGCGTGTGGCTGGTGAGCCTGCTCGTCCTCGCGGTGAACACCGCGGTCGCCCTGTTGCTCGTCCTGCCCTCGGCCCGCACGGCGGCAGCGGCCTCGCTGGTGGCCTGCGCGCTGGCCGTGGGGGCGGTGTGGGCCTGGGCGCCGCAGCCGGAGCGCACGGGTCAGGTGCGGATCGCCGTCGTGCAGCCGGGTGTTGTGGACGGCACGGGCAGCGTGGAGCGCCGTCTCGTACGCAGTTCGGAGCTGACGAGCGGGCTCGCGGGCCAGGACGTCGGTCTGGTGGTGTGGGGCGAGAGCAGTGTCGGCGTGGATCTGACGCGCAGCCCCGCGACCGCCGCGCGGATCGCGGAACTGTCGCGCCGGGTCGGGGCCGACGTGCTGGTCAACGCGGACGCCCGGCAGACGGACGGCGCGCGTCGGACCGGCATCTTCAAGTCCGCGGTCCTGGTGGGTCCGGACGGGCCGACCGGGGCCCGCTACGACAAGATGCGTCTGGTTCCGTTCGGCGAGTACGTCCCGCTGCGTTCGTTGCTGGGCTGGGCCACTTCGGTCGGCAAGGCGGCGGGCGAGGACCGGCTGCGCGGAGACCGGCCGGTGGTGATGGAGGTACCTGGCGCCGACGGGCTGCGGATCGGGCCCCTGGTGTGCTTCGAGTCCGCGTTCCCCGACATGAGCAGGCGCCTCACGCGGGACGGCGCCCAGGTGCTGATCGCCCAGTCGTCGACCTCGACGTTCCAGAACAGCTGGGCGCCCGCCCAGCATGCCTCGCTCGGCGCCCTGCGCGCCGCCGAGAGCGGCCGTCCGATGGTGCACGCCACGCTCACCGGCACGAGCGCGGTGTACGGCCCGCAGGGCGAGAGGGTCGGCTCACCGCTCGGTACGGACGCGAGCACGGCCGCCGTCTTCGACGTACCTCTGGCGCAGGGCACCACGCTCTATGTGCGGTTCGGCGACTGGGCGGTGTACGCGGCGCTGGCGCTGCTGGCCGTCCTGTGCGCCGCCGAGGGGACGCGGCTTCTCAGACGGCCTGCTCCAGGGCGTCCCGTACTACTCGCTCGCACAGCTCATGGGTCGCCAGAGCGTCCCGGGCGCTGAGCACCTTTCCGGCCCGCACCGCGTCCAGGAACGACATCACGCTCTGCTCGATGCCCCGCTGACGGGCGACCGGCACCCAGTCGCCGCGCCGCCGCACACTGGGCTGGCCCTTGTGGTCGATGATCTCGGCGAGGTTGAGCACCTGGCGCTTGGAGTCCTGTCCCGACACCTCCAGGATCTCCTCGGTCGATCCGTTGAGACGGTTCATCATGCCGATGGCGGTGAAGCCCTCGCCCGACAGCTGGAGCACGACGTGGTGCATCAGTCCGTCGACGATCCTCGCCCGCACGACCGTGCTCTCGACCGGTCCCGGCACCAGGAAGCGCAGGGTGTCGACGACATGGATGAAGTCGTCGAGCACCATGGTCCGCGGGTCCTCGGGCAGCCCCACCCGGTTCTTCTGCATGAGGATCAGCTCGCGCGGGTGCTCGGCGCACTGCGCGTAGCCGGGCGCGAGCCTGCGGTTGAATCCGACGGCGAGGCCGACGCCGCGTTCCTCGGCGAGCGTCACCAGCTGTTCGGAGTCGGCGAGTTCGTATGCGAGCGGCTTGTCGACGTACGTGGCGACGCCAGCTTCGAGCAGACGGCGGGTGATCTCCGGGTGCACCGCTGTCGGGGCGTGCACGAAGGCCGCGTCGAGCCCCTGGGCGATCAGCGATTCGAGGTCGGTGTGGCACTGCGCCGCCGGGATGCGATGAGTCTCGGCGACGGCGGCCAGGGTCGCCGGAGTGCGGGTCTGCAGGTGCAGTTCGACCCCGGGCAGGGTGCTCAGCACCGGCAGATACGCCTTCCGTGCGATGTCGCCGAGTCCGATACAGCCGACCTTCACAGGGGGTCTCCCTCGTCACTGTCATATGCGCGTCTGTCATATGCGCCTCTCCGGTTCCGCAGCATACGTGCGCTGCGGCGGCTGCCAGTCGGCGATGCCGTCGAGGGTGCGCAGGACGAGTCCCGGTCCGAAGCGGTTGACGGTGGCCATCAGGCCGTCGCGGAGCGCGACGGCCGGTGCGCTGGACAAGGACATCAGCCGGGCGACCTGTGCGGACTTGCGGACCACAGCGGTGGTACGGGGCAGCCTGGCCGCGCTGTAGGCCGCGAGGCCCTCGCCCAGGTCGCCGCCGGGTGCGAGGTGATGGGCCAGCACGATGGCGTCCTCTATGGCCTGGTTGCCGCCCTGGCCGAGCATGGGCGCCATGGCGTGCGCGGCGTCGCCGAGCAGTACGGCGCGGCCCCGGTGGAAGGACGGCAGGGGGTCGGTCATGTGGTGCACGTCGTGGCGGAGCACCTGTCCGGGTTCGGCGGCGGCGACGATCTCGGGGACCGGGTCGTGCCAGTCACCGAACCGGCGCAGCAGCTCTGCCTTCTCGTCGTCCGCCGCCCTGCCTCCGGCGGGTGCGGTGGCGCCCGCGTAGGCGTAGATGCGGCCGTCCTTGAGCGGATGGGTGCCCCAGAGGGCGCCCCTGCCCCAGGTCTCGTGCGGGGCGAAAGGCCGGTCGAGGCCCGGGAGCACGACGCGCCAGGTGGTGAATCCGGCGTACGAGGGTCCGGGATGGCGGGGGAAGAGTGTGCCGCGTACCGCCGAGTGGATGCCGTCCGCTCCGACGACGAGGTCGGCCTCGATGTCCCCGGACGACGTCCGGACGACGGCCCGGCTGCCTCCCGCGCGCCCCGGACTCACGAGCTCCGCCGCGGTGCCGGTACGGAGTGCCGACGCGGGCAGTGCGGCGGAGAGGATGCCGACCAGGGTGGCGCGGTGGAGCAGGACCAGCGCGCCGCCGAAGCGCTCGGCGGCGGCCGCACTGTTCGTACGGGAGAGCCAGCGACCGGCCGGGGTGCGCATCCCGCCGTCGCCCTGCCAGGCCGCGAGGGACCTGATCGCGTCGCCGAGCCCGATGACGTCCAGTGCGCGCTGGGCGTTGGGCGCGAGGCTGATGGCCGAACCGACGGGCTCCAGCGACTGCGCGCGTTCCAGCACGGTCACCTGCCAGCCGCTTCGGTGCAGGGCCGCACCAGCGGTCAGACCGCCGATTCCGCTGCCGATGACTACCGCGTGGTTCCTGGCCATGACGCCCCCTCGCAACTACACCTGTAGTGACGTGCTCCACCGTACTACAGATGTAGTTTCCTAGGTAGATTGGCCTCATGCCCACACGCAACGACGGGACGCCCGGCGGCTCCCGCGCCGATCTGATCGCCGACACCGCACTCACCCTCCTCGCCGAGCGCGGGATGCGGGGGCTGACCCATCGCGCGGTGGACGAGCGCGCCGGACTCCCCCAGGGCTCGACGTCCAACCACGCCCGCACGCGTCAGGCGCTGCTGGAGGCAGCCGTGCGGCGTCTCGCGGAGCAGGAGGCCCGGCTCCTGGCCCCCGGAGAGCTCCCGCGGCCCGACGACGGGACGGCGGCGCCCGAGGCCGCGGACCATGCGGTCGCCGGGCTCGCGCACGCACTGCACCGGTATCTGACGGGCCACCCCGAGTATCTGATCTGCCGCTACGAGCTGGCGCTGGAGGCCACCCGGCGCCCCGAGCTCCGGGAGTTCTACGACGCGGCGGGCCGGCAGTTCCGCGAGCCGCTGGTGGCGCTGATGACCGCTTCGGGGTCGGCCGAACCGGAACGCCACGCGCTGACCCTCGCGGCCTGGGGCGAGGGAATGATGTTCTCGTGCGCCGTGGGCTCGTACGGCGGGTCCGTACCGACGGAGGCCGAACTGCGTACGGGCCTCGCCGAGTTGCTCCACGGCATGCTGGCGCCGCGGAACGGATAACGCCTGGCCGGGCCGTGTTCCATGGGCGAGGATGACCGCCATGACGACACCTGAACGATCAGAACCCGCCATCGACGCCGCGGAACGCCCGATGCTGGAAGGGTGGCTGGACTTCCACCGCGCCACGCTGGCCTCGAAGTGCGCGGGCCTGACCGACGAACAGCTGCGGGAGGCGTCCGTACCCCCGTCGGAGTTCACGCTCCTCGGGCTGGTGCGGCACATGGCGGAGGTCGAGCGCGGCTGGTTCCGCGAGATCCTGGTCGGCGAGGACGTACCGCCGATCTACGGGACGGACGAGGACCCGGACGGCGAGTTCCATCTCACCGGGACGGACACCTGGGAGGAGGCGCGCACGACCTGGCTCGCCGAGATCGAGCTGGCCAGGACGAACGCGGCGAAGTACGGGCTCGACGATCTGTCGGTCGGCCTGAGCCGCAAGGGCAAGCAGTTCAACCTCCGCTGGATCTACACACACATGATCGAGGAGTACGCGCGCCACAACGGCCACGCGGATCTCGTCCGTGAGCGGATCGACGGAGCGACCGGGGTCTGACCGCCTCCAGACGGTCGGCCGCACAGACCCTTGGCCGGGCAGGCCGGGTGCCCGCGCGCGCCCGGCGCCCGGGCAGCCGGTTTCCCGCGGGTGGCTGGCGCCGTCACCTCGCTGACCGGGTCACCCGTCCGGGCCAACCCTGGCCCACCAGCGCCCAGGGCACCCCGCGCACCAGCAGAGTTGCCGGGTGCATCGAACCAGAATCACAGCGAAGCTCCTGGTGGGGGTGGCCGTCACGGCTGTCTCCGGCTGCGTGTCGGTGGAGCCGCATGCAGGCGTCCCGCCCCGGCCCGAGAGCGCCAGGCCCGTCCAGGACGTGGCCCCGCAGATCGTGGAACCACCCGTACGCGAGTCCCTGGGGGCCCTGCCCGATCCCGCGCCGTCCACCTCCGCCGCCCCGCCACAGGCCCCGTCCGGGCCCGGCCGCGCCACGCCGCGCGCACCGCAGCAGCGCGGGCCCGCCCAGGCGCCGGCCCGGCGGGCACCGCACGGGGCGCCTCACGAGGCTCCCCGCGTGCCTCCCGCCGCCGTGGCGGTGCCACCCGCCCCGCCCCTCACCGGGACGGACGTCTGCGCTCTCGGGCGGGGCTACGGGGGATGGCCCGCCGGCAGCGCCGAGGCCAGAATCTGCGAGGAGACCTACGGCCGCTGATCCGGCTGACCCGCTGTCCGGCCGACCAGCTGTCCGGCCTCTGTCACTGGTCGCGCATCCGCTGCTCCAGCCGCCCGATGGCCGCCCGCACGCCTCCCCCGTACCCGTCGTGCGTGAGGACGCCGGCGGTATCGCGCGCCCGGTCCAGGTGGAGGCGGGCCGCCTCGGGGCGATGGAGCTTCAGATAGTCCACCGCGAGACTGAGGTGCAGCGAGGGGTAGAAGGCGCGCACGGCGAGCGCGTCCCGGTGCTGCGCCGCGCGCTCGTCGGTGAGGCCGTCCGCCGCGGTCAGCGCCCGCAGGTCCCAGGCCAGTTCGTCCCCCGGGTCGTCCTGGGTGTCGGCCATGTAGTGCGCGAGGGTGCAGCGGTGGAGGGCGTCGCCGTGCTCGCCGATCTCCGACCAGATGGCACCGAGGCGGTTCCGGGCCTCTTCCCTGTCCCCGCCGTGCAGCAGCATGATCGCCTGGCCGATCCTGGTCATGACGGCGTCCTGTGACGCCTCCTGCTGCTCTGCCACTGCGGTCTCCTTCGCGCCCGTCCGGTCCCCGGTCGTCCCGACGCTAGCCGCCGCGGGTGGCAATCCCGCTCAGGCGCGGACCCGGCCCCGTCGGCCCGGTCCGCGCACTGCATGCCGGCCCGGTCAGCCGAGGTCGGGGATGCGCCAGTCGATGGCCTCGTGCCCCTGCGCGGCGACGGCCTCATTGATGCTGGTGAACGGGTGGGAGCCGAACCACCGCTTCGCGGAGAGCGGAGAGGGGTGCGCGCCCTTCACCACGACATGGCGCTCCTCGTCGATCAGCGGGAGCTTCTTCTGCGCGTAGTTGCCCCAGAGCACGAAGACGGCGGGGTCGGGGCGGGCGGCCACGGCCCTGATCACCGCGTCGGTGACCTTCTCCCAGCCCTTGCCCTTGTGCGAGTTCGCCTCGCCGCCCCGGACCGTCAGCACGGCGTTGAGCAGGAGGACGCCCTGCTCGGCCCACGGCATCAGATATCCGTTGTCCGGGATCGGCAGGCCGAGCTCCGCCTGCATCTCCTTGTAGATGTTGCGCAGCGAGGGGGGCGTCTTGACGCCGGGCTGCACGGAGAAGCACAGCCCGTGCCCCTGGCCCGCACCGTGGTACGGGTCCTGGCCCAGGATGAGGACCTTCACCCTGTCGTACGGAGTGGCGTCCAGCGCGGCGAAGACCTGCTCGCGCGGCGGATACACCGGCCCCTTGGCCCGCTCCTCCTCGACGAAGTCCGCAAGCTCCTTGAAGTACGGCTTCTGCAGTTCTTCGCCGAGGACGCCGCGCCAGGACTCGGGCAGCAGGTCGGTGTCGGTCACGTCCACAACCTCCGGTAAGCAATCAGTTCTTGATCACAGAACCTACCGGGGGCCACTGACAACGACCCCCGCGAGCCCTACCAGCTGGTCTTGCGGTACAGCTCCCACATCTGCATGACCGTCTGCGGGTCGAGGGCCCGCTCGCCGCCGCCGATGTCCTCGCCCGCCGCGACGTACAGCTTGCCCTGCCACAGCGGCAGCAGCCTGACGTCCTCGACGAGGATCTGCTGGGCCTGCTCGAACTGCTTGCTGACCGCACCCCGGTCGCTCTCCTGGCGGGAGGCGGGGAGCAGCTGGTCGGTGATCTCCTTGTTCAGGTACGGGGTGCCGGTGACGCTCTCGGCGCCCACGAACGGGGCGATGAAGTTGTCCGGGTCCGGGAAGTCCGGGAACCAGCCACGGCCGAAGACGGGGTACTCACCCTTGGTGAAGCCTTCCTGGAAGCTGGTCCACGGCGCGCTCTTCAGCGTGATCTCGAACAGCCCGGACGCCTCCAGCTGACGCTTCAGCTCGGCGAACTCGGGAGCGGTCGACGAGCCGTACCGGTCGGTCGTGAACCAGAAGGTCATCTTGACCGGCTCGGTGATGCCCGCCTTGGTGAGGATCGCCTTGGCCTTGGCCTCGCTGGGATCGCCGAAGGTGTCGAAGAAGGGGGTGGTGTGCCCTGCGATGCCCTTCGGCACCATCGAGTAAAGGGGCTCCGCGGTGCCCTGGTAGACCTTGGCGACCAGTGCGTCACGGTTCACGAGCTGGGCGATGGCCCGGCGTACCGCGGGGTTCCCCGCCGCCGGGTCCTTCGGGTTGAAGACCAGGAAGCGGATGTCCGCGCCGACCGTCTCGACGATCTGGAGACCGTTGTTGTCGGACTTGTTGTCCTCCAGGCTGACCACTTCCTCGGCGGTCAGACCGCGGTACGTGGCGTCGATCTCCTTCTTCTTCAGAGCTGCCACCATCGAGGCGGAGTCATCGAAGTACCGGATGGTCACGGCGTTGTTCTTGCGGTTGGCGAAGCCCTTGTAGTCGGGGTTCTTCGTCAGCTCCGCCGTCTTCTTGGGCTCGTACGACCCCAGGAGGTACGGCCCCGAGCCGGTGACCTTCCCGTCGTCGCGGATCTTGTCCTTGGGGTACTCGTTGGGCGGGACCAGCGACATCGCCGGGGTGGCGAGGATGAACGGGAAGGTGGCGTCCGACTTGTTGAGGTGGAAGATGACCTCGTCGTCGCCCTTCGTCTCCACCCGGTCCAGCGAGCCGAGCATGCCGAGCGGGCCGCCCTTGACCTTGATCGTCCTGATGCGGTCGATGGAGTACTTCACGGCCTCCGCATCGATCTTCTCGCCGTTGGAGAACTTCAGGTTCTTACGGAGCTTGCACCGGTAGGCCATGCTCGTTTCGTCGGTGAACGTGCAGGAGTCGGCCGCGTCGGGCTCGGGACTCGTACTGCCGGTGGGGAAGCTGACCAGGGTCTGGAAGACATTCCGCATCAGCTCCCAGGAGCCGTCCCAGGCCGCGGCGGGGTCGAGCGTCGAGGGTGAGCTCGTCGTACCGACCGATATCTGCTGATCCGTTTCGGAACTGCTGTCGGACAGCAGACCGCAGCCGGCCAGCAGTGACAGGGAAGCAAGGGCTGCAGCAGCCTGCAGACTGGCCCGGTAGAACACGTGCACGCTCCTCGTTCAGCCATGGGTCGGCAGACCATACCGCAGCGCCCCGTCGGACCAATCCGCTGGCCCGACGGGGCACTTGAGTCAATCAGGGCGAAACCCACTCAGTCCGTCTCAGCCGACGCCCGCGTTCAGGAAGATCCCGCCGTCCACGACGAGAGTCTGCCCGGTGATCCAGTCGGACTGCCCGGAGGTGAGAAACGCCGCCGCGCCGCCGATGTCCTGCGGCAGACCGAGCCGTCCGAGCGGGTAGGCGGCAGCCGCCTCCGCCTCCCGGCCCTCGTACAGCGCCTCGGCGAACTTGGTCTTCACCACGGCCGGGGCGATCGCGTTGACCCGGACGACCGGCGCAAACTCGTGCGCCAGCTGGAGGGTCAGATTGACCATGGCCGCCTTGCTCATGCCGTACGCGCCGATGAAGGGCGAGGCGGAGACACCGGCGACCGAGGCGATATTGACGATCGCCCCGCCGTTGTCCTTCTGCCATGCCTTCCAGGTCTGCTGGGCGAAGCCGAGCGCCGAGATCACGTTGGTCTCGTAGACCTTGCGGGCTACATTGAGGTCCAGCTCGGCCATCGGGCCGAACACCGGGTTCGTACCGGCGTTGTTGATCAAGAAGTCGACGCGCCCGAAGGTCTCCATGGTGCGGGCCACGGCCGCCGCCTGGTGCTCCTCGTCGGCAGCCTTGCCGGGGATGCCGATCGCCCGGTCGGCGCCGAGCTTCTCGACGGCCTCCTTCAGCGCGTCCTCTCCCCGGCCGGTGATGCAGACGCGGTCGCCGCGGGCGACGAGCGCCTCCGCGATCCCGTAACCGATGCCGCGGCTGCCGCCCGTGATGAGGGCGACCTTGCCACTGTCCTGCACAGTCATGCTGTCCCTTGCCCTTCGGGTCAGTTGAGGGGTCCGCCGGCGACGTACATGACCTGGCCCGAGACGAAGCCCGCGTCCTCGCCCGTGAAGAAGGCGATGGCGTTGGCGATGTCCTCGGGGCGGCCCACGCGCTGCACCGGGATCTGGGTGGCCGCGGCGGCCTGGAACTCCTCGAAGCCCATGCCGACGCGAGCCGCCGTCTGTGCGGTCATCTCGGTGACGATGAAGCCGGGCGCGACGGCGTTGGCGGTGATGCCGAACTTGCCGAGCTCCTTGGCGAGGGTCTTGGTGAAGCCCTGCAGACCGGCCTTCACGGCGGAGTAGTTGGCCTGGCCGCGGTTGCCGAGCGCCGAGGAGGAGGACAGCGAGACGATCCGGCCGAACTTGGCGTCCACCATGTGCTTCTGGACGGCCTTGGCCATCAGGAACGCGCCCTTGAGGTGCACGTTCATCACGATGTCCCAGTCGGACTCGCTCATCTTGAAGAGCAGGTTGTCACGGAGGACACCCGCGTTGTTGACGAGGATCGTCGGGGCGCCCAGCTCGGCGGCGACCCGCGCGACGGCGGCCTCCACCTGCGCGCTGTCCGACACATCGCAGCCGACTGCGAGGGCGGTGCCCCCGGCGGCGGTGATCTTCTCGACCGTGTCCTTGCAGGCCGCCTCGTCGAGGTCGAGTACGGCGACGGCGCGGCCCTCGGCCGCCAGACGCAGTGCGGTGGCGGCGCCAATGCCCCGCGCCGCTCCCGTCACGATGGCGACGCGCTGCTCGGTGGTGGACATGCTTTGGTTCTCCTCGCCCTTGGATCGCGGCTCAGCGGACGTGGGTCATTCCCTGACAGAAAAGTTCCCGATGGCTGAGCAACCGCTTAGTACCTTCAGCAGACGAGACGCTAGAAGCCCTGGCACGCGGTGTCAACGGCACACGGGTCCAGGGGTGCATGTCACACTCGCCGGCGCCGCGGCCGGGCCCTCCCGCGCGGCGCCGCCGGGTGCCGGATCAGCGCACGAGCAGGTCGAGCAGCCGTTCGACCTCGGCCGCCGGATCGGTGGTGAGGCCGCTGTGCACGGCGCCGGGCTGGACGACCGTGGAACGCGGTGCGATCAGCCAGCGGAAACGCCGGCCCGGATCGTCGCCCGAGGCCTGGCCCGCCGCGTCGCCGCCGTCACAGACCCCCTCCACGGCGCGCAGGGCGGCCCGCACGCCGACGACGTCGGCCTGCGGGTCCAGCGCCGCGAGCTTGCGCTCGTCGAGGTGCGTACGGGCCGCTACGAAGGACTTGGCCCGGCAGTACACCAGCACGCCCGCGTTGAAGCACTCGCCGCGCTCCACCCTGGGGACGACCCGCAGCACCGCGTACTCGAAGACATCGCGCTGGGTCATCGGCCGCCGTCCTTGTTCTGCTCGTCACTGCGCTGCTCGTCAATGCTCTGCCCGGCGCCGCTCTGCCCGGCGCGCTTCTTCGCGGGCCGGGGGTCCAGCCGCTCGACGAGCCAGCCGGGAGCCTGCGAGGGCTTCGTCCCGGTCGGCGCGTCCAGCGAGATCCGCTCGTGAATGCCGTCGGCGCGCGCCAGCAGCGGTGCCACATAGGCCCGGCGCAGCGCGTCCGTCGAATCGAAGCCGGGTTCGTCGACCAGCCACTCGTCGGGCACGTCGGCGACGACCTCGGTGAGCAGTTCCTCGGTGACGAGCGGGGCCAGCTCGGCAGCCGCGGCTGCGATGTCCGGGCCGAAGGGCGCGAGGACGTGGTCCGACGCGTTGTAGGGCTTGGCCGCCGATGCCTGCGCCCCCGGCCAGTTGTGGTGCCAGATCATCGTGGCACCGTGGTCGATCAGCCAGGGATCACCGTGCCAGACGAGCATGTTGGGGTTCCGCCACGACCGGTCGACGTTGTTGATCAGCGCGTCGAACCAGACGACCTTCCCGGCCTCGGCCGGTTCCACCTGATAGGCGAGCGGGTCGAACCCCAGCGAGCCAGGCAGGAAGTCCATACCGAGATTCAGCCCGCCACTCGCCTTCAGCAGCTCCTGGACCTCCTGGTCCGGCTCCGCGAGCCCGATGACGGGATCGAGCTGAATGGTCACGAGCTCCGGAACACGCAGCCCCAGCCGCCGGCCGAGCTCACCGCAGATGACCTCGGCCACGAGGGTCTTGCGGCCCTGCCCCGCGCCGGTGAACTTCATGACGTACGTACCGAGATCGTCGGCCTCGACGATACCGGGGAGCGAGCCGCCCTCCCGCAGGGGCGTGACGTAGCGGGTTGCGGTGACTTCTGTGAGCATTTCGCCAGGCTATCGGGCCCGCCGTGAGGTCTTCGCGCGTGCTGGCGCGGGCAGCAGGGCACCCCTCACTCGGTGCCTCGGATGCCACGGGGACACCACGTGCGTCGAGGCACTGGTGCACTGTGCGCGCTGAGCTGCCCCTCGCGCAGACGGACCGGTCGGGGCACAGGTCACATGGCGGGCGTTGAAGCGGACCACACGGTGGCCCGGTCGGGCGAGAGACCGAGATGGTCATCGCGGGGATACCAGGAAGCAACGTCCTCATCACGACATCGCCCGTCGATGTAGTTGCGGACCCATATTGTTGTGGTGCCACAAAGGTTGCCGAGCGGGTCATGCGTGCGGTGAGTGCCGGGACCTGCGCCGGGGTCGGGGACGGACAGGAGCCGACCACCTCGGGAAAAACAAGCGGGACCTCACCGAACTCCCCGAGTGTCCCCCGACGGATTCACTCAGTCTTCGATGGTAGGCCGGACGGGGGAAAGAAATGGATCCAAGCGCACATTGATCTCGCCCCTGGCCATCACACGAACACGGAACGCCCCTTGACCCGGCGGCACGTCCATGTCGGACGATCGCTCATAAAGCAGCCCCCATGAGCCAGGGAAACGAGCCGCAATGTACTGGAGAAGACTCTCCAAGTCAGCAGCTTCGTCACGGCGCCGGTTCATGAGGCCATTGGCGAGGACGAAGAACTCTCCATTATGGACTTTCAGCTCTACTTCGCCAGTTGCCCAATTAATTCCGGCGACCCGAGTCCGCAACTCGGCGATTCCGGAGTCGAGAGTGCCGACGTCAGACTCCTCAGGGGATTCAGCGACCCCAAACCAACCATGAAACTCATACATTACGTCACCCCAATGGCTCCATGTCGATCACGGGATCGACTCCGTATCGTCGACCGTACTCGTGGATTTTCTCTATTACACCTGGACCCGTTGGGCCTTCGAAGTGAAAATAGGGAGTTCGCCCGGATTGTATCGCATATTCGAACGTGGCTTTTACCTGGTTTCTAAACGCGCTCCCCACGAGCATTCCAGCCGGCTTCGATTGAGCCACATACTCATCACTGACCGCGTCAATTTCCCTACCTTTGGGGTCATTTTCGAACTTTACCCTGGACTCCCCGCCGAGACGCTCAGCCAGCGCATCAGCAGCAGGGTCAGGCTTGTGAACCTTGACGAGTTGCCCGAGTCCGCCATTGTTCTCGCACGGAGCCAGCCCAAGGGGGTCACTCCAGGCATGAGGGTTACGAACATACGTAGCGGGGTTGGGTGCAGGAGCAAGACCCAGAGGGTCTTGAGTGAGATAGCGACCCGTCTCGTGATCATAGTGGCGGTAAAGATTGTAATGCAGGCCGGTCTCGGGGTCGAAATACTGACCCGGGAATCGAAGGGGTATGTAGGACGTACTATTTTTCGCCCAGGTCGTTGTGCCCCACAGCGTTGTAAGTGCCTGCCAGGCGATCTCGCCCGACTCGTGGATAAGTTCACTGGGGGTGCCGATCAGGTCGGTAACGATGGAGAGAAATCGTTCATCGACGATCTCTTGCGGCGCATCTACTGAAAGTAGCTGTTCCACCTGCGCCAGCGGACGGGCGCCGTCGTAGTCCCACGTGAGCATGACAGGGTTGGGCATTCCCTCCCCGGTGGCCAGTTGCTCGCAGAGCTGCACATCGTCCCAGGTGAAATAGGTTTGCTCCAGGATGATGCTGCCACCCTCGGCAAGGCGCTGCTTGGCTGCACGACGGCCCATCGGATCGTACTGGTAGCGCCACACTGTTCCATTAGGCGTAACCGCCGAAACGAGCCGATCTTCAGCATCCCAGACAAAACGCCACGTTTCAGGCTTTCGGGAAAGGCGCCGCTTCTGGCGGAGTACGATTCTCCCCTGTTTATCGTGCTCATAGCGGACGTTCCCCGCCGTGCTGATTCGCGTACCCGTATAGGTTCGGGCACCGACCGTATCCTGACCGGCGTGCGCAGCTGACCAGGTCGCTTCGGTCTGGTTTCCTGCGGCGTCGTACGCGTATCGCTCGGTCCAGTTCGACGCGTGCACGGCCGTGACCCGGCCCAGGGAGTCCAGGTCGAAGGTTCGGCTGCCGCGGAGCTGATCCTCGATGCCGGTAAGGTTTCCGTCGGCGCGATACGAGTAAGCGCGATGCTGAAGAGTACGGTTCGCCGCTGTAACGTGCTGCGCGGTGACGCGGCCCATGATGTCGAACTCGCGCCTAAGCGTGACTGTCGGGCCGATATGCCGGGTCAGTTCCTGCCCCGCCGCGTCCCGTTCGAAGGTGAGGGTTCGACCGGCAGTCGTGAGTTCATCACGTCGGCCTGCTGCATCGTAGGTCCAGGCGCTGACGGCTCCGCCGGGGGTCTTTCTGCCGGTGCGGCGTCCGAGGGCGTCGTACTCGAAAGAGATACGTCGACCATTGACGGTCTCGTACTTCAGGCGCCCGTAACGGTCCCGCATCCGGGTCAGAGTGATGTCGTGTCCTGATGCGCCGGCCAGCTGGTCGAAGACGTCGTACTCGTAGTGGGTGAGAACTCCGTCCGCGTTTTTGCGAAGTAGTTGGCCAAGCTCGTTGCGTTCAAACCGAATGGTCTGACCGGCACCGTTGGTGCGGGAGGCCATGCGGCTCGCGACATCGTAGGTGTATGTCAACACCCGGCCGTCGAAGTCGCTCTCCGCGGTCAGCCGGCCGGCCGGATCGTATTGGTAGTTCCAGGTCAGCCCTTGTGGATCCGTCACTTCGCTAAGCCGGAGCAGCGAGTCATGGCTGAACGCATACCGCGCCGCGTCCGGGCCGGTCCGTGCCACGAGCAGGTCGAAATCTGTGTACTCGAAGGTGGAAACGCCTCCCATGGCGTCAGTGTGTGTGAGGCAGTTACCTTCACCGTCATACGTCCAGAACTGTTCGCTGCCGTCGGCGTCGGTACGGTGGGCCAGTTTCCCCTCCGTGGTCCAGGTGAACCGAGTGACAGCTCCCAGGGCGTCGGTCATTGAAGCCAGGCGTCCGTAGGCGTCCCGCTCGTAACACGTCGTCGCGCCCAGAGGGTCCACTATTTCGGCGGGCAGACCAGCCTTGTCGCACCGCACCACCGTGCGGTGCCCGAATGCATCGATCGCGGACGTGAGGTGTCCGGCTTCGTCGTACGAGTAGCCCGTCGTCGCGCCAAAGGCCTCGGTAACCGACGTACGGTTGCCGCGCTCGTCGTAGGTCTGCCGAGTGATCGTCCCGTCCGCGCCCTTGACGCGCACCGGTAGGCCGATGTCGTTGTAGTCGGCGGTCAGTTTCCGCCCGTCCGGGCGGACTACCGAGGTGAGGCGGCCGTGCTCGTCATACGTGGAGCGGGTGATGTGTCCGAGCGGGTCCATGACGGACAACAGCCGGTGAAAGCGGTCGTACTCGAAGCGGTTGACCGCGCCCAGGGCGTCGATCTCAGCGACGACCTGGGAGCGGTCGTTGATCACATAGCGCGCGGTGTGGCCGAGGCCGTCCGTCATGGACGTCATGCGCAGGCCGGTGGCGGGGTCGGTGTCGTCCCAGGTGAAGGTGGCTTCGAGGTGGCCGTTGGTACCGGTCTGGTAGACGCAGCGGTCGTGTTCGTCGTAGACGTACTCGTACCGGCTGCCGTTGGTGTCCGTCCACGCGGTGATACGGCCCAGGTCGTCGCAGTCGAAACGCAGGGGCTTGCCTGAGGAGTTGGTGACCGCTGTGAGGTGGCCGTCGGTGTAGCCGTAGCGGAGGATTTCCTGGTCGGTGCCGTCAGGGGCGCCGCCTGCCAGGTGCAGGGCGGTGACTCTTCCTTCGCTCGTGGTGAGCTTCAGGTGGTAGCCGCCGTGGTGCACGATCGACGCGGGAGCACCCGTCTGGTCGTACTCGAAGGTGATCCAGCGGCCGTTGCGGTCGTCGATCTGAGCCAGAAGCGCCAGTTCTCCACTGGGTTGGTCGACGAAGTGCCGGACCCTGCCGGATTCCGGGTCGGTGACGGTATAGCCGTCGTTCACCCGGTCCAGAGGCCAGCGCCGCCCGTGCGTTGGCATGACAGGAACGCCGGGTGCGGGATGCGGATAGGCGAGGAGGCTGCCCTCGTCGCAGCTGAACACCACTCCCTCCGCGTCGATCTCCAAACGCTGGTCGACCGTGCTCGACCAGCCAGCTCCGAACCAGCGGCCGGCTCGGTAGGAGGAGTCGAAGACGCGCCCGAAAACCAGGGGCAGCGATCCCGGTAGCACGATGTCCGTCTGCGGGAGCAGCATGCGTCCGGTCGCGACGTCGATGGGGTCTCCGGCGCACTTGACGTCGCTGCACTTCTTGGCGTTGGAGTCGGGGTTCTGCTCGTGTCCGTGGCGGTTCTTGCCCTTTGGGGTGTCGGCCAGGTCTTTCATGCCGGCCCGCAGGCCGCCCTTGATCAGACCCCCGGCGCCCTTGGTGCTGACCAGCTCGGGTACCAGCCGGCCGAGGAATTCGGAGGGGTCGCCCTTGGCCGCGTCCCACGCATTCTTGAGCGCCCGGTCGGGGTTGGCTGCGGTGGAGACGAGCCCTGCCAGCGTCATGTTGACGCCCTTGTAGTACTCCGCCGGGTGCGTCAGGTTGTACGGATCGGTCGGGTTGACTGAGCGGACGAAGTTCACCAGTCCCGCTGTGCCCTTGATGACACCGCCACCGAAGTGAGCGAGCTCGATGCCCTGGCCCACGCCGTAGTCGAAGAACTCCTGCTTGGCACGGTCCAGGCCGGTCGGTTCCTTCGGGGCGTGCGCCATGGCAGCGGTGATCGCGCCCTTGGCCGCTTCGGCAGCCTCGTTGCGCGCCTGTCGGGCACGCTCCAGGATCTCCTGGGCATGCTGCCGCTTGACGGCACCCGGATCGGAGAACTCCCCAGGGTGCGGTAGCGGGTGATCGGTGTTGCGGACCGCGTCGTACGCCGCCGCCTTCTCCCGGAACGCGGCAGCAGCCGTCTCGTAGTCCTGCTTGCCCTCCTTATGGAGCGCGATCGCCTCACGGGCCTTGCCCTGCGCGCTGGTGACCGTCCCGGCGTACGTCTCCAACGCCTTCGCCGCGTCCTCGAATGCATCCGCTGCCCGCAGCCAGTCGGTGGGCAGGGTCTGGAACTTCTCCCGGAAGGTATCGGCGGCCACACCCTTCCAGTGACCGGAGTCGAGCCGCTTCATCCCGCCGCCCACGAGATCGAACGCCTTCTGGAAGTCCCGGAGGTTCTTCACCGCCGCGGCGATCTTCTCCGGCCTGCCATGGATCAGCTCGTTCGCTTCCTCACTCTGCCCGAGTTGCTGCTCACCGACCTCCGCACCCAGCGAGGACGCGGTCTCATCGCCCCAGTCCTCGACCCCATCCGCCCACTGGTCGGCACCGACCTTCTCCAGACCGGAGCCGACCACATCGGTGCCCTTGTCGATCCCCTCGCCGACAAGCTCCTTGCCCTTGTCGACCAGATTCCCGGCCCCGTCGTAAAGATCTCCGCCGAGCTTTCCCCAGTCCACCATCAGCGACTCTCCCCCCACCGCGGCTGCTCAGCCTGATCGATCGTCGCCTGCGACGGATCAAGCTGCTCCTTCAGGCGTTCATCCGCCGCTGCGCGCACTGCCGGGTCCACCAGCCCATTGCGTTCCATCGAGTCGAGCAGGGAGTCCTCCACGTCGTACGTGGTGTCCCGCCAGGTCTGCCCCACCTCACGATGGGCCTCGGCCATCGACTCCGCGCTGTAGTCAGGGTTGTCGTAGGCCGTCTGACTGCTGATCGTGTCCCAGCTCATCGTCTTGACCTCGTCCTCGGACAGGTGCGGATTCCCGTTCAGAGAGTTCACACCGACCTTGAACGAGTCCTTGATGTACTGCTCCTGCTCCGCGAAGGAACCCGCCGACAACCCGACCCCGAGCGCGAAACCGTTCCCCTTCTGCGTCAGCGCCCGCACACCCCACTCCCAGCGGTCACAGAACGTCTGGAACTCCGACGTCAGCCCGCCGTGCCCCAACTCCAGCCCCGACAGAGCGAGATCCGAGAACCCCCGACCCGTCGACGCCTGGCCGATGAACCCGAGCTCTTTCAGCTCCGCGTGTGCGAGGTCGATCCCCTTTGCGATCGCAGCCAACGCCTCCGGAGGCACATCAAGATCAGGACTCTCCCCGCTCACTGCATCCCCCCGAGATCCACCGCAACCGCCTCCGGCACGACGCCCGCCACCGGCGGGAACAACATCCCGCCGTCCTCACTGCCCGCATCCAGCGCCACCCCTGCAGGGCCCGGCAGCAACGGCACCATCACATCCAACAACCGAGCACCAAGCACCGTCCGGTACGTCCACTCCCGCCCGGCATCCCCACGAGCGATCGCAAACCTGGCGAGTGCCGCCTCATCCGAGAACGCACAGATCCAGCGCACACCGTCCTGGTCCGCCGACCACAGATCACCGTGGGAATCCAGCGGCACCAACACCGCCGTACGCCGGAACTCACCTAGCAACACAGCAAACTCACGCCGGGCCACCGCCGCCGGATCACCGTCCGGCGTCATAACACGGGCTGGGCCCGGCGCCTCACGCACAGCGGAAGACGCCTCGCCAGCAGGCCAATCGACCAAGTCGGCAATCTTTGAACGCCGGGCAGGCGACTCTGCCGGATCATCCCCGTTATCGAACACCTGCCGAATGCTGCCACGGCGCGCTTCCCAGAAGCAACGAGCAAAAACAGCCAGACAGTCACGGGTGCGGGCCTGGCCCGACTCCACACACGCAGGGACGGGCCTGCGAACACCCTCGACGCTCTCTCATTCCGTACGGTACTGATGGACCCCGACGACGGCTCCGCGAACAGGCTGAATCCACCCCTGCATCAGGTAAACCTGCACATCGGCCTCGGCCCGGGATCCCGTTCTAACCTGCCGATATCGGACAGTTCTACAGAACGATGGATCAGGACCCAATGGCGGCGCCTCACGGCCGGACGTCAGGCCAGGGCTTCTATTTTCGAATCTTGCCGAGCGTTTCCTGGGAATCCATTGCCAAGGTCCCCCAGGGTGCCTCCCGTTCCAGCTGTGCTGCCAGGGCGAGCAGCAGCCCCTCGCCGCCGAGTGGTGCGGCGAACTGGACGCCCAGCGGCAGGCCTTCGCGGTCGTGGCCGAAGGGGACGGACATGGCCGGCATTCCGGTCACGTTGTAGACGCTCGTGAAGGCGGAGTAGACGGAGGCGCGGCGGTAGATCGTCTCCGGGGTCGTGGTGTCGAGGGTGCCGAGCAGTGAGGTGGGCTGTGCGAGGGTCGGGCTGAGCAGTACGTCGAACTCGTGGAACGCCGCGCCGACCTCCCAGCCGATCTCCTGTGCGCGGCGCAGCGCGCGGCTGACGTCGGCTGCGGGGAGGGCGCGGTAGGTGTCGTAAACGACGCGGGTGAAGGGCTAGATGTCGTCGTCGGTCAGGGTTCTGCCGAGGCGGGTCAGTCGGGCGTCGATCTGGGCGACGATGTCGGCGCCCATCAGGACGCCGGAGGTGCGGCCGACGTCGGCGTGCCGGTAGCGGGCGGTGGTCTCGGCGACCTCGTGGCCGAGGCGTTCGCACAGCAGGGCCGCGGCGCGTGCCGCTCCTTCGCAGTCCGGGTGTACGTCGGGGCCGTCCGGCAGTCCGGTGAGCAATCCGATCCGTAGGCGTCCCGGGGCTCGGCGGGCCAGTTCGGCGAAGGGCGCGGCGGGGGGTGGTGCTACGTACGCGTCGCCGGGCAGGTGGCCCGCGACGACGTCGAGGAGCAGGGCGCTGTCCTGGACGGTCGTGGTGACGGCGTGGTGTCCGGAGACGAGGCCCGAGAGCGTCGTGGGGCGGGGCGCGGGCGAGACGCGCCCGCGGCTGGGTTTGAGGCCGAACAGTCCGCAGGCCGCCGCCGGGATACGGATCGAGCCGCCGCCGTCGCTGGCGTGCGCGACGGGGACCATCCCGGCCGCCACCGCGGCTGCCGAGCCGCCGCTGGAGCCGCCCGGTGAGTGGGCGGTGCTCCATGGGTTGTGGGTGGGGCCGAAGAGTGCCGGTTCGGTGGAGGCATTGAGGCCCAGTTCGGGGGTGTTGGTGGTGCCGAGGACGACGGCACCCGCACGCCGGTAGCGGGCGACCAGTTCGCTGTCGTGGCGGGCGGTCACACCGGCGAAGAGGCGGCTGCCGCCCGTCGCCGGCAGGCCCGCGACGTCGGTGCCGAGATCCTTGACGAGCATGGGGACGCCGTGCAGCGGGCCCTCGGGGAGGCCCGCCGCGATCTCGGCGCGTGCGGCGTCGAACCGGGTGTGGATGACCGCGCCGAGGCCGGGGTCGAGCTTCTCGATGCGGGCGATCGCCTGCTCGGTGACGGTACGGGCGTCGGTCTCGCCGCTCCTGACCGCGGCGGCGGTCGCGACGGCGTCGGGTGGCCTCATGCCACGTACCCGGCGGGAGTGCCCCAGGTGTCGTGGCGGGTGGTGCTGCGGTCTACCAACACGCAGCGGGTGCCGGTGAAGTTGGTCGGCATGCACTTGTTGCAGTGGATGCACAGGGACGGGGTGGTGGCGTCATCCCGCAGCCGGTTGATCAGGTCGGGCTCGCGCAGCAGGGCGCGGGCCATGGCCACGTACTCGAAGCCCTCACGCATCGCGAGGTCCATGACCGGGCGGTCGGTGATGCCGCCGAGCAGGATCATCGGGAGCTTCACGGCGGCGCGGATCTGCCGGGCGTCCTCCAGGAGGTAGGCGTCCCGGTAGGGGTAGCTGCGCAGGAACCGCTTGCCGACCAGCTTCACGCCGAGCTTGATCGGCTGCGGCACGATCGCGGAGAAGTCATCGAGCGGGGCGTCGCCCTTGAAGAGGTACATCGGGTTGAGCAGTGAGCTGCCCGCGGTCATTTCCAGGGCGTCGACGGTGCCGTCCTGTTCCAGCCACTGCGCCACCGGGATGGCCTCGTCGAGCCAGAAGCCGCCGGGCACGCCGTCGTCCATGTTCATCTTGGCGATGACCGCGATCCGGCCGCCGACCGCGTCGTGGACGGCCCGCATGATGTCCCGGGCGAACCTGGCCCGGTTCTCCAGGCTGCCGCCGTACGCGTCGGTGCGGTGGTTGATCCGCGGGCTGAGGAAGGAACTGGCCAGGTAGTTGTGGCCCAGGTGCACTTCGACGGCGTCGAAGCCCGTATCGACGGCGCGGCGGGCGGCTTCGGCATGCGCGTCGGTGATGCGCCGGATGTCGGCGACGGACGCCTCCTGGGCCCAGCTGATGGTCGTGGCGTGGAAGTGCTTGGACGGGGAAAGGGCCGGGGCGCCGTTGCCCTTGGGGTTGGCGACCGGTCCGCCGTGGCCGATCTGCGCGGCGACCGCGGCGCCCTCCGCGTGCACCGCTTCGGTGAGGGCACGAAGCCCCGGCATCGCCTCGTCGGTCCAGTAGATCTGGTGCCGGTCGGTCCGTCCTTCCCTGGCTACGGCGCAGTAGGCGACGGTCGTCATGCCGACGCCGCCCCGCGCGTAGGCGACGTGGAAGTCGACGAGGTCCTTGGTCACCAGCGACTTGTGACTGAGCCCCTCGTAGGTCGCGGCCTTGATGACGCGGTTACGGAGCTTGACCGGGCCCAGCTGGGCGGGGGCGAGGACATCGGGTGTCCCGGTGGTGGTCACGGCTGGTTCCTCCTCGGTTCTGCGTGGTGGCAGGCGACCCGGTGTCCGGGCCTGATGTCTCGGAGCGGGGACTCATCGGCGGAGCACTGTGCAGTGGCCAGCGGGCAGCGGGTGCGGAAGCGGCAGCCCGACGGCGGGTCCAGGGGGGAGGGCAGTTCGGCGGCCGGGCCTGCGGTGGCGGCCGGGTCCTCGGCGGCGCCGACGCCGCGCTGGGCCTCGGGGAGGGAGGCGAGCAGCAGCCGTGTGTAGGGGTGGACGGCCTCGTACTGCATCCCGTCGGACGGCAGTACCTCGCAGACCTTGCCGAGGTACATGACCATGACGCGGTCGCTGATGTTCTTGACCACGGAGACGTCGTGGGCGATGAAGACCATGCTCAGCCCGCGCCGCCGCGTCGTCGTCTCCAGGAGGTTGAGGATCTGCGCCTGCACGGACACGTCGAGGCTGGAGACGGGTTCGTCGCAGATCAGCACCTCGGGGTCGAGGAGCAACGCGCGGGCGATGCAGACCCGCTGGCACTGGCCGCCCGAGAGTTCGTGGGGCCGACGGTCCCGTACGGTCGCGGGGTCGAGGCCGACGTCGCGCAGCGCCGTGTCGATCCGGGTGTCCTTGTCGCGGGTGTCGTCGCCGCTCCCCCAGATCGAAAGCCCTTCCCACACCAAGTCCTTGACCTTGCGCCGGGGGTTCAGGGCGGAGAGCGGGTCCTGCATGATGATCTGCATCCGCGCGCGGGCCCGGCGCAGTTCCTCGGGGGCGAGCCCGGTGAGGGTCACATCGCCGAGGCGTACGGTGCCCGAGTCCGGGGGCGGGAGTTGGATGAGGGAGCGGCCGACGGTGGACTTGCCGCAGCCGGACTCGCCGAGAATGCCCAGGGATTCGCTGGCCGCAACCTCCAAGCCGACCCCGGAGACGGCGTGCACCTTCCGGCCGCGTCCTGCCGGGAACTCCACGACGAGGTTCTGCGCGCTCAACGCGAGTGGCCGCGCGCCCTGTTCGGTCGCGGTGGTGCGGTTGGTCGTCATACGGCTGCCTCCTCGGCGGCGCCCAGGGGGTGGTGGCAGGCGACGACGCCGCCGGTGTCACGGTCACCGGCGTATCCGGCGAGCCGGGGGGATTCCGTGGTGCAGCGGTCGGTCGCCGTGCCGCAACGGGGGGCGAACCGGCAACCGGGGGGCGGATGCAGCAGATTGGGCGGGCGTCCCTCGATCGTGGGGAGCAGGGTGTGCGGGGGCAGATCGAGGCGGGGAATGGAGGCGATCAGGGCGCTGCTGTACGGATGCCGGGGGTGGTCGAAGACCGAGGCGGTGGGAGCGTACTCGACGAGGCGACCGGAGTACATGACCGCGACCCGGTCCGTGCGGCCGGCGACGGTGGCGAGGTCGTGGCTGATCAGGACGGTCGCCATTCGCAGGTCCTGCGCGAGCGACTGGAGCAGGTCCAGGATCTGCTTCTGTACGGTGACGTCGAGCGCGGTGGTCGGCTCGTCGGCGATGAGCAGCCGTGGGCCGCAGGCCAGGGCCATGGCGATGACGACGCGCTGCCGCATTCCGCCGGAGAGTTCGTGCGGGTACTGGCGTGCGCGCCGGGACGGTTCGGGGATGCCGACCTGCCGGAGCAGGTCGACGGCCCGGTCCCGGGCCTCGGCGCGGCTCAGCCCCTGGTGCAGACGGACGCTCTCGGACAGATGCGTGCCGACCTTCTTCACCGGGTTCAGGGAGGTCATCGGGTCCTGGAAGACCATGGCGACCTCGGTGCCCCACAGGGCCCGCCGCCCCGCGGGGCTCAGGGCGTGGACGTCCTGGCCGCCGAGCAGGACGGTTCCGGAGACGGTGGTGCCCGGGCCGTCCGTGATGAGACCCATGAGGGTGCGGCCGAGCACGGACTTGCCCGATCCGGATTCGCCGACGATGCCGAGGGTCTCGCCCTCGGACAGCGACAGGCTGACACCGTCGACGGCCTGCACCGGGCCGCGGGGGGTGTGGAAGACGGTGCGTACGTCGGTGGCGCTCAGCAGTACGGGCGCGTCGGTGCCGGTGCCGGTGCCGGGTCCTTGGGCAGCGGTGTGGTGGTCACAGCTTCACGCTCCGGGAGTCCCATCGCCCGCGAGCCTTCTCGCCGACGATGTTGAAGGCGAACACGGTGAGGAAGAGGAAGGCGCCGGTCACGAGCACGATGTGCGGGTGCTCCTCGAAGACCCGGCACTCCCCCTCGGCGATCATGTTTCCCCAGGTGGGTTCGGGCGGCTGGATGCCGAGTCCGAGGAAGCTGAGGGAGGCCTCGGCGACGATGAGGACCGAGATCATCACGACGGCCAGGGACAGCAGGGGCAGCAGGACGTTCGGCAGCAGTTCGCGCAGAAGGATGTGGGAGCGGGTCGCGCCCATGGCGCGGGCCGCGACGACGAACTCCCGGTTGGCGTACGCCATGGTCGTGGCGCGGGCGAGCCGCACCATGCCGGGAATGGTGAGCAGCGCGAGGGAGAAGGCGACGTTGCGCAGTCCACGCCTATCACTCGGTCGCCCTCGGCGCGGAGCAGCGCGGTGAGCGCGGCACCGATCCCGGATCCGGATCCGGTGACGACGACATTCCGTGGCATGGGTACTCCCTCGGTTCGGTCGGCGAGCTGAGCTGCTGCCCGGGGGAGGCCCCCTTTCGTACCGTAAGAGCTCCGGTCGTGTGCGAGCGCGTACCGTCCCGCTGACCGGACAGGACCGGGCCGATCAGGAGGTGGCAGGCCAGCCGGATGCCGTCCTGCGCCGCCTCGGCCGACGAGCGCTCGTACAGGACGGTGGTGAGCAGGCCGTACCAGGCCTGCTCCAGGATGCGGACCACCCGCCGGTCCCGGTCGCCGGGGTCGGTCACCCCCGCCGTGCGCAGCAGCAGGTCCATGAGGATCTCGTCCGTGCGCCGGGCCGGGCCGCCGCCGCCCCCGGTATGGGAGACGCTGTTGGACTGCATCATCGCCAGAGCCAGCAGCGGCTGTTCGAAGAGCTGTCGGCTCGCCCCGGTGAGCAGGTCGCTCACCGCCTCCACCGGGCCGGTGCCCGGCGGCGGCGGAGGGGTGTCGGCGTCGAGGCGGAGCACCTGGTCGTGCATGACCGCGGCGAACAGGTGTGTCTTGGACGGGAAGTAGCGGTACAGGGTGGCGATCGCGACGCCGGACTCCCGGGCCACGTCGTGCATCTGCATCCGTTCGAGACCGTGCTCGGCACCGAGGCGTGCCGCGGCCCGCAGGATCCGGGCGTAGCACTGGCGCTGCTTGGCCGAGGTGGGTTGTGCGGGGGTTCTCTCGCCGTTCGTTCGGGGCACGGTGCTGACGTCCTTCCGCCGGCCGACGATGTTCTCCCGCGCAACACGGGCCCCGTGGGCCCCGTTGCGTTCAGCGGAACGCGGCGGTGTTCCGGTGGAGCGGCCGCGGTTTCCCGGCCACCGGGACGGGGCCTGCGCGTGGAGTGCGGGGGAACTTGGATGGCCTCTCCCTCTGCGTCCCATCCTGACCGAGAAAGGCTTTCCCCCATGCGGCTCGGCATCAACAGTCCCGTCGTCACGGCCGTCCCCGGCGTTCACTCCCCCTGGGAGCGCACCGCAGGCATCGAGGAACTGGGAGCGGTCGCCGAGGCCGCGGACCGGCTCGGCTTCGACCATCTGACCTGCTCGGAACATGTCGCCGTGCCCGCGGACATCGCGGAACAGCGCGGCGGAACGTACTGGGATCCGCTCGCCACCTTCGGATACCTGGTGGCCCGGACCCGCAGGATCCGTTTCGCCACCCAGGTTCTGGTGCTCGGCTACCACCATCCGCTGGCACTGGCGAAGCGCTACGGCACGCTCGACCGCGTCTCGGGCGGGCGGCTCGTGCTCGGGCTCGGCGTCGGCAGTCTGGAGGAAGGTTCCGGCTGCTCGGTGCGGAGTTCGAGGGCCGGGGCGCGCTCGCCGACGACGCGATCGCGGCGCTGCGCGCTTCGTTGTCCAGGCGTGAACCCTCCTACCACGGTGAGCACTTCGACTACGAGGGTCTGATCGTGGAGCCGCACGCGGTGCAGGCCCGGGTGCCGCTGTGGATCCGTGGCCGCACCCCGCGTTCGCTGCGCCGGGCGGTGACGCACGGCGACGGCTGGGTGCCGTTCGGGCTGCCGCTGGAGCGGCTGCGCGAGATGGTCGCCGCGGCCGCCCTCCCGGAGGGCTTCGAGGTGGTGCTGAGTGCGGGCCGGCCGCAGGACCCGTCCGGCGACGCCGAGGGTACGAGGACGGCGCTGCGGAAGGTGTACGAGGCCGGGGCCACCCTGGTCGGCGTGTCGCTGACGGCGCGGTCCGCGAGCCACTACGTCGAGCAGTTGGAGGCGCTCGCCGTGATCGCCGGGGAGGCACGCGCATGAGCGAGGACCGGCTGGCCGCCGTCGAGCCCGGCTCGGACGACTGGAGGACGAACGTGACATCGCCCGCACGATGGCCGCGTACGGGCCACTGGTGGACGGCGGCGACGCGGACGGTGTCGCCGCGCTCTGGGCACCCGACGGTGTGTACGACATCGACGAGATCGTCCTCGCGGGCCGCGAGCAGATCCGTGAGATGGTGCGCTCCCCCGCGCACCAGGGCTGGATACGGCGGGGCTGTGCGCACCTCGTGGGCCCGCCGCACATCACGGTCGGCGGCGACGAGGCCGTGGCGGTGTGCCATTCGCTGATGGTGGTGCACGAGGAGGGCCGGTACGTGGTGCGCCGGGCCACGGCGAACCACTGGCGGCTGCGCCGCACCCCCTCGGGGTGGCAGGTGACCACCCGGACCAACCGGATCCTGGACGGCCGTCCGGAGTCCCCCGCGCTGCTGGCCGGCGGGGGTGCGGGGGTGGTGACGGGCCGTCACCACCCCGAGGGGTCTTAGGGAGTGTCCGCGAAGTATCGTCGTCCGCCCGAAGGGCGGGGCCGGCGGCGTCTGGTGCGTGCTCTCGCAAGGCGCCGGAGTGCCCTTGCAGCGGAGCTGCTCGGGCATTTCGGCAACGCCGCGAGAGTGCCTGCCAGACGCCGCCGGCCAGACGGGACTCTGCGGACACGCCCCAGGTTTCAGCGGGCCCCGTACACCGGCTGCGGCGCCTCGGCGGCGGCGAGCAGGTCGGTCACCGCCGCCCCCGCCTCGGCCGGGCTCCAGCGGGCGCCCTTGTCGGCGGTGGGGCCGGGGCGCCAGCCCTCCATCACCGTGATCCGTCCGGCCTCGGCCTCGAAGACCCGGCCGCTCACCCCGGCGCACGCCGGGGAGCCAAGCCAGACGACGAGCGGCGAGACGTTCTCCGGGGCCATCGCATCGAAGGCCCCCTCGCCCGGCGCCGCCATCGTCTCGGCGAAGGTCGCCTCGGTCATCCGGGTACGGGCGGCCGGGGCGATCGCGTTGACCTGGACTCCGTAGCGGCCCATCTCGGCGGCGGCCACGAGGGTCAGGCCGACGATTCCGGCCTTGGCAGCCGCGTAGTTGCCCTGGCCGACGCTGCCCAACAGGCCCGCCCCGGAACTGGTGTTGACGACCCTCGCCTCGGGCGTGCGGCCGGCCTTCGCCTCGGCGCGCCAGTGCGCCGCCGCGTGCTTGAGCGGCAGGAAGTGGCCCTTGAGGTGGACCCGCATCACGGCGTCCCAGTCGTCCTCGTCCAGGTTGACCAGCATCCGGTCCCGGAGGAATCCGGCGTTGTTGACGAGTGTGTCCAGCCGGCCGAAGGAGTCGAGCGCCGTCGCGACCAGGGAGGCCGCGCCCTCGGCGGTGGCGATGTCGCCGTTGTGCGCGACGGCCTCGCCGCCGGCCGCGCGGATCTCGTCCACGACCTGCTGCGCGGGGCCGGTGGCGGTGCCGGAGCCGTCGGGGCCCACCCCAAGGTCGTTGACGACGACCCTCGCACCCTCGGCGGCGAAGGCCAGGGCGTGGGCGCGGCCGAGTCCGCGGCCCGCGCCGGTGACGACGGCGACGCGTCCGCTGCACAGACCGGTCGATGAGCTCATGACGGGTGTCCTTTCGATGGGCGGGAAGCGGGGCGCCGCCACCACTGAGTGGCATGACACTCTCCCGCGGCGTCCGTATCGCTGCTACCTTCGGGCCTAACAAACGTTTGGTGGAAAGGTAGCTGATCTGCTCATGGGTGTCTCCACCTCCGTCCCACAAGCCGGCATCGCAGTCGTCACCGTGGACTTCCCTCCGGTCAACGCCCTGCCCGTACAGGGCTGGTACGACCTGGCCACCGCGGTGCGCGCCGCCGGGGCCGACCCGGACGTCCGCTGTGTGGTCCTCACCGCCGAGGGCCGCGGATTCAACGCGGGCGTGGACATCAAGGAAATGCAGCGCGCGGCCGGGCCCGAGGCGCTGATCGGCGCCAACCGGGGTTGTTACGAGGCGTTCGCGGCGGTCTACGAGTGCGAGGTCCCGGTGGTCGCCGCCGTGCAGGGCTTCTGTCTGGGCGGCGGAATCGGCCTGGTGGGCAACGCGGACGCGATCGTCGCCAGTGACGACGCGTCCTTCGGCCTGCCGGAGCTGGACCGTGGCGCGCTGGGCGCGGCCACCCACCTGGCCCGGCTGGTTCCGCAGCATCTGATGCGCACCCTGTACTACACCTCGCGCACCGTGACGGCCGAGGAGCTGCACCGGCACGGCTCGGTCTGGAGCGTCGTCCCGCGTGACCGGCTGGCCGGGGCCGCCCTGGAACTGGCAGGGGAGATCGCCGCCAAGGACGGTTATCTGATCCGGCTGGCCAAGGCCGCCATCAACGGCATCGACCCCGTCGACGTACGCCGCAGCTACCGCTTCGAGCAGGGCTTCACCTTCGAGGCCAACCTCAGCGGCGTCGCCGACCGCGTGCGCGACACCTTCGGCACGGACAAGGAGCAGCAGACGTGACACAGGACAAGAGGATGACGGCCGACGACGTCGTCGGCCGGCTGGCGAGCGGGATGACGATCGGCATCGGCGGCTGGGGTTCGCGCCGCAAGCCGATGGCCCTGGTCCGGGCGCTGCTGCGCTCGGACGTCACCGATCTGACCGTGGTGTCCTACGGCGGCCCGGACGTCGGTCTGCTCGCCGCCGCGGGGAGGATCCGCAAGCTGGTCGCGGCGTTCGGGACGCTCGACTCGATACCGCTCGAACCGCATTTCACCGCCGCCCGGCAGCGCGGCGCCTTCGAGATGGTCGAGCTCGACGAGGCGATGCTGATGTGGGGGCTGACGGCGGGCGCGCAGCGGCTGCCGTTCATGCCGGTGCGGGCCGGTCTCGGCTCGGACCTGATGAAGGTCAACCCGGCGCTGCGTACGGTCACTTCACCGTACGAGGACGGGGAGAAGCTGGTTGCCGCACCGGGCCTGCGGCTGGACGCCGCCCTGGTCCATCTCAATCGTTCGGACGCGCAGGGCAACGGTCAGTACCTGGGCCCCGACCCGTACTTCGACGACCTGTTCTGCGAGGCCGCCGACCACGCGTACGTCTCCTGCGAACGGATCGTGGAGACGGCGGACCTGCTGAAGGAGCACGGGCCGCAGACGCTGCTGGTCAAGCGGCTGTTCGTGGACGGGGTCGTCGAGACACCGAACGGCGCGCACTTCACGTCCTGCGTGCCCGACCACGACCGGGACGAGACCTTCCAGCGCGCCTATGTGCGGGCCGCCCGCGACCCCGAGGCATGGCCCGCTTTCGTCGAACGGTTCCTGTCCGGGGACGAGGCCGCCTACCAGGCCGCCGTCACCGCGTTCCACCAGGAGGAAGCATGAGCGGCACCGACACCACCGGCATCGCGACGGCGAGCCGCGCCGAGTACTGCGTGGTGGCCTGCGCGGAGGCCTGGCGCGACGCGGGCGAGATCCTCGCCAGCCCGATGGGCACCGTCCCCGCCATCGGGGCGCGTCTGGCGAGGCTCACCTTCTCGCCCGATCTGCTGCTGACCGACGGGGAGGCGCTGCTGATGGGCGACACCCCCGCGGTGGGGGTGAAGCCGGGGAGCGTGGAGGGCTGGCTGCCGTTCCGTCAGCATCTGACGCTCACCGCCACCGGCCGTCGGCACGTGATGATGGGCGCCAGCCAGATCGACCGGCACGGCAACCAGAACATCTCCTGCATCGGCGACTGGGCCAGGCCCGCCCGGCAGCTGCTCGGGGTGCGGGGCGCCCCTGTCAACACCCTGAACAATCCGACGAGTTACTGGGTGCCGAAGCACTCGCAGCGGGTGTTCGTGGAGCACGTCGACATGGTCAGCGGGGTCGGGTACGACCGGGCGGCGGCTGCCGGGTCTTCCGCGACCCGCTACCACCGCATCCCCGAAGTCGTCAGCAACCTGGGCGTCTTCGACTTCGAGACCCCCGACCGGTCGATGCGGCTGCGTTCCCTGCACCCAGGCGTGAGCGTCGAGCAGGTCACCGAAGCCACCGGGTTCGCCCTCACGATTCCCGACGAGGTGCCCTTCACGCGGGAGCCCACCGGGGCGGAGCTCCGGCTGATCCGCGAGGTCATCGACCCGAAGGGCCTGCGCGAGCGCGAGGTCCCGGCATGACCGGGCCCGTGCCGACCGCACTCACCGAACTGACCGGAGTGCGGTACCCGATCGTGCAGACCGGGATGGGATGGGTGGCCGGTCCCCGGCTGGTGTCCGCATCCGCGAACGCGGGGGCGCTCGGCATCCTGGCCTCCGCGACGATGGCCGTGGAGCAGCTGCGCGCGGCGGTCCGCGAGGTCAAGTCCCGTACGGACGCGCCGTTCGGCGTCAATCTGCGGGCGGACGCGGGGGACGCGGGCGAGCGGGTGCGGATCATCATCGACGAGGGGGTACGGGTGGCGTCGTTCGCGCTCGCCCCGTCGAAGGAGCTGATCGCGCGTCTCAAGGACGCGGGTGTCGTCGTCATCCCGTCCGTGGGCGCCCGCCGGCACGCGGAGAAGGTCGCCGCGTGGGGCGCCGACGCCGTGATGGTGCAGGGCGGTGAGGGCGGCGGCCATACGGGCAACGTGGCCACCACCGTGCTGCTCCCCCAGGTCGTGGACGCCGTCGACATCCCGGTGATCGCGGCGGGCGGCTTCCACGACGGCCGCGGCCTGGTCGCCGCGCTCGCCTTCGGGGCCGCCGGGATCGGACTGGGTACGCGCTTCCTGCTCACCTCCGACAGCACCGTCCCGGCGGCGGTGAAGGCCAAGTACCTGGCCGCCACAGTCAATGACGTCACGGTCACGAACCGGGTCGACGGCCTGCCGCACCGCATGCTGCGCACCGGCATGGTCGACTCCCTGGAGCGCTCAGGCCGTGCGGCCTCCCTGCTCAGGGCGGTGCGGCACGCCTCGGCCTTCCGGAAGGAGTCGGGTGCGAGCTGGCCCCAACTGATTCGCGACGGACTGGCGATGAAGCACGGCAAGGAGCTGACCTGGAGTCAGGTGCTGCTGGCCGCCAACACTCCGATGCTGCTGAAGGCCTCGCTGGTCGAGGGGCGTACGGACATCGGCGTGATGGCCTCGGGGCAGGTGGCGGGCCTGATCGAGGATCTGCCGTCCTGTTCGGAACTGGTCGAGCGGATCATGGCGGAGGCGCAGGCCACGCTGAAGACGCTCGGCGCCCGCTGAGCCGTACGCGCGAAAGGGGGCGGCCCGGATCATCGTCCGGGCCACCCCCTTCCGTACATCCGCGGGGCCCGTCAGAGGCGTTCGATGATGGTGACGTTGGCCTGGCCGCCGCCCTCGCACATGGTCTGCAGGCCGTATCGGCCGCCGGTGCGCTCCAGTTCGTACAGGAGGGTCGTCATCAGCTTCGTGCCGGTGGCGCCGAGCGGGTGGCCGAGCGCGATGGCCCCGCCGTTGACGTTGACCTTGTCGGGGTCGGCGCCGGTCTCCTTCAACCAGGCCAGGACGACCGGCGCGAACGCCTCGTTGATCTCGACGAGGTCGATGTCGCCGATGGACATCCCGGCCTTCTTCAGCGCGTACGCCGTCGCCGGGATGGGCGCCGACAGCATCCGGATCGGGTCCTCGCCGCGCACCGACAGATGGTGGATGCGGGCCCGGGGCGTCAGGCCGTGCTCGGAGACGGCCCGCTCGGAGGCGATGAGCAGCGCCGATGCGCCGTCGGAGACCTGCGAGGAGACCCCGGCAGTGAGCCGGCCGCCCTCGACCACCGGCTTGAGGGCAGCCATCTTGGCGAGCGAGGTGTCCCGGCGCGGCCCCTCGTCCACCGACACGTCTCCGTACGCGACCGTCTCGCGGGCGAAGCGGCCCTCGTCGATGGCGTGCAGGGCCCGCTGGTGGGAGCGCAGCGCGAACTCCTCCATGTCCTGGCGGCTGATGCCCCACTTCTCGGCGATCAGTTCGGCGCCGTGGAACTGGTTGACGGGCGCGTCGCCGTAGCGGGAGCGCCAGCCCACCGAACCCGCGTACGGGCCGTCGGTGAGTCCCAGGGGTTCCGCGGCCTGACGGCTTGCGAAGGCGATCGGGATCATCGACATGTTCTGGGTGCCGCCCGCGACGACCAGGTCCTGGGTGCCGGACAGGACGCCCTGGGCGGCGAAGTGGACGGCCTGCTGGGAGGAGCCGCACTGCCGGTCGACGGTGGTGCCGGGCACCTCTTCGGGCAGGCCCGCGGCGAGCCACGAGGTGCGGGCGATGTCCCCGGCCTGCGGGCCGACGGTGTCCAGGCAGCCGAAGACGACGTCCTCCACGGCGGCCGGGTCGACCCCGGTGCGCTCGACGAGCGCCTTGATGACATGGGCCCCGAGGTCGGCGGGGTGGACGGCGGACAGCCCGCCCTTACGCCGGCCGACCGGTGTGCGGACCGCTTCGACTATGTAGGCCTCAGCCATGACAGCTCCTTCGTAAGAGACATGATGATGTGTCAGTTATGTGTGGTGATGCCTTCGAGGACCATGGACAGGTACTGGCGGGCGATCTCCTCCGGACTGTGCGTGCCGCCCTGGCGGTACCACGAGGCGGCCACCCAGACGGTGTCGCGGACGAAGCGGTAGACGAGCCGCACGTCCAGGTCGCTGCGGAAGGTCTGCTCGGCGACGCCGCGTTCCAGGGTGCGCAGCCAGGCGTTCTCGAACTTCAGCCGGGTGTCGGCGAGGTAGGCGAAGCGCGGCTGGGCGGAGAGGTGCTTGGACTCCCGCTGGTAGATGGCGACCGCTGCTCCGTGCCGGTCGATCTGCCGGAAGGACTGGGTGACGAGGGCCTCGATGGTCTCCCGGGGTCCGAGTCCGGCGGCGAGTACGGCGTCGTAGCCCGCCCACAGCTCGTCCAGGAAGGCCGAGAGGATCTCGTCCAGCATCGATTCCTTGGAGTCGAAGTGGTAGTAGAGACTGCCCGCGAGGAGCCCGGCGGTGTCTGCGATGCGGCGTACGGTGGTGGCGTTGTAGCCCTGGGCTGCGAACACCCCGGCCGCTGTCGCCAGGAGTTCGGCGCGGCGCTCGGCGTTGGCGTTCGTGGCGATCGCGTTCACGCCCTCTGGCTGCTGACGGAGACGGTCTCCCCCGTCATGTACGAGGAGTAGGCGCTGGCCAAGAAGACGATGACGTTGGCGATCTCCCAGGGCTCGGCGTACCGGCCGAAGGCCTCGCGTTCGGTGAGTTCGGCGAGGAGGTCCGGGGTGGCGACCTTCACCAGGTGCGGGTGCATGGCCAGGCTGGGGGCGACGGCGTTGACGCGTACGCCGAAATCGGCGGCCTCCAGGGCGGCGCACCGGGTCAGTGCCATGACGCCGGCCTTCGCGGCGGCGTAGTGGGCCTGGCCGCGCTGGGCGCGCCAGCCGATGACGGATGCGTTGTTGACGACGATGCCGCCGGTGCCGCGGCCCTTGACGTGGCGCTCCTTGAAGTGGCGCAGGGCGGTGCGGGTGCAGCGGAAGGTGCCGTTCAGGGTGACGTCGAGGACCTTCGACCACTGGTCGTCGGTCATGTCGACGAGGTCGGCGGTGCCGCCGAGCCCGGCGTTGTTGACGACGATGTCGAGGCCGCCGTGGCGTTCCGCGGCGAGCGCGAACAGGGCGTCGACCTGCTGCTGGTCGGTGACGTCGCAGGGCAGTGCGGCGATGCTGTCCGCACCGAATTCCTCGGCGAACGCGGCGGCGCTCTCCTTCAGGCGGCGTTCGTGGGCGTCGCCGATGACGATCCGGGCGCCCTCCTCAAGGAACTTGCGGGCGGTCGCTCCGCCGATCCCGGCGCCCGCGGCGGCGGTGATCACCGCGGTGCGGCCGTCCAGGAGGGAGTGGCCCGGTACATAGGGCGGCTGGGTGCTCACGGGCGGATCTCCTTGGGCAGGCCGAGGACGCGCTCGGCGATGATGTTGCGCTGGATCTCGTTGGAACCGGCGTAGATGGTGTCGGAGCGGGAGAAGAGGAACAGCCGCTGCCAGTCGTCGAGTTCGTACGGCTCCCCGGGGGCGACCATGCCGCCGGCGCCCAGGACGCTCATGGCCAGTTCGCCGAGTTCCCGGTGCCAGGTGGCCCAGAAGATCTTCCCGATGGACGCCTCGGGCCCTGGCGCACCGGCGGCCACGCCGTCGAGCATGCGCAGGGCGTTGCACCGGATGGTCTCAAGACCCGTCCAGGCGCGGGCGAGCCGGTCGCGGATCAGCGGGTCGTCGGCTGCGCCGTTGCGCCTGGCCAGGTCGATGAGGGTTTCCAGTTCGCGCCGGAAGCCGACCTGCTGGCCGAGGGTGGAGACACCGCGTTCGAAGCCGAGGGTCGCCATGGCCACGCGCCAGCCGTCGCCCGGGGCTCCGACGATGTGTTCGGCGCGGGTGCGGGCGCCGTCGAAGAACACCTCGTTGAACTCGGACGTGCCCGTCAGCTGGGCGATCGGCCGGACCTCCACGCCCGGCCCGTCCAGCGGGACCAGAAGGTAGGACAGACCGTGGTGGCGGGCCGAGCCGGGCTCGGTGCGGGCGACGACGAAGCACCACTGCGCCTCGTGGGCGAGTGACGTCCAGACCTTCTGCCCGGTGACGACCCACTCCTCGCCGTCCCGCTCGGCCCTGGTCCGTACGTTCGCCAGGTCGGACCCGGCGTCGGGCTCGCTGTAGCCCTGGCACCACAGCTCCTCGACGGCGACGATCGGCGGCAGGAACCTGGCCCGCTGTTCGGGAGTGCCGAAGGCCACCAGCGTCGGGCCGAGCAGTTGCTCCCCGATGTGGTTGACGCGCGCTGGGGCGTCGGCCAGGGCGTACTCCTCGTGGAAGGCGACCTGCTGCTCGATGGTCGCGCCCCGGCCCCCGTGCTCCTCGGGCCAGCCCACACAGGTCCAGCCCTCGGCGGCCATATGCCGTTCCCAGCCGAGCCGTTCGGCGAAGGCCTCGTGCTCACGTCCGGGGCCGCCGCGGCCTCGCAGGCCCGCGAAAGGACCGGTGAGGTTGGCGGCCAGCCAGCCGCGGATCTCGGTGCGGAACTCCTCGACGCTGCTCATGGGGGTACGTTAATCTACCAAACACTTGTTAGGGAAGGAGGGGCCGATGTCCGCTGCCCACGACGAACCGGTGCGCTACGAGAAGCAGGGTCCGGTCGCGACGGTGACCATGAACCGGCCCGACTACCGCAACGCGCAGAACTCCGCGATGACCTACGCCCTGGACCGGGCGTTCTACCGCGCGGCCGACGACAGCGAGGTGAAGACCATCGTCCTGGCCGGGGCGGGCAAGCACTTCTCCGCCGGCCACGACATCGGCACACCGGAGCGGGACGCCCATCTGCCCTTCGAACGCCGTGCGGGACTCTGGTGGGACCACTCGGACAAAGAGGGCGCGGAGAGCCGCTTCGCCCGCGAGTCCGAGGTGTACTTGGGGATGTGCCGCCGATGGCGGGAGCTGCCCAAGCCGGTCATCGCGTCCGTACAGGGCGCGTGCGTCGCGGGCGGTCTGATGCTCGCCTGGATCTGCGACCTGATCGTGGCGTCGGATGACGCGTTCTTCGCAGACCCGGTGGTCCGCATGGGCATCCCCGGTGTCGAGTACTTCGCACATCCCTGGGTGATGCCACCCCGTATCGCCAAGGAGTTCCTCTACACCGGAGACCGGATGAGCGCCCGGCGCGCGTACGAGGTCGGCATGATCAACCGGGTCGTTCCGAGGGATGAACTGGCCCAACACACAGAGGAGTTGGCGCTGCGAATCGCCGAGATGCCGCGCCTCGGCCTCTCGCTGACCAAGCGCGCCGTCAACCAGGCCGAGGACCTGCAAGGGCTGCACACCGGCCTGGACTCGGTGTTCGGCCTGCACCACGTGGCACACGCCCACAACGCGGAGACCGCACGCGACTCCCTGGGCGGCATGGACATCGGGGCGATGAAGAAGGCGGCCGGCTGATGGACCTGGATTTCGACGCGGCCGACGAGGCGTTCCGTACCGAGGTACGCGACTGGCTGGCCGCTCACGTCCCTGCCTCCCCGCTGCCGTCACTGGAGACCGCCGAGGGATTCGCCGCCCACCGGCAGTGGGAGGCCACGCTCGCCGCCGACCGGTGGTCGGTGGTCTCCTGGCCCGAGGAGTTCGGCGGACGCGGCGGTTCGCTGCTGCGCTGGCTGGTCTTCGAGGAGGAGTACTACGCCGCCGGGGCTCCCGGCCGGGTCAGCCAGAACGGCATCAATCTGCTGGCCCCCACCCTCTTCGAGAACGGCACCGCAGAGCAGCGGGCCCGGATCCTGCCCGCGATGGCACGCGGCGAGGTCATCTGGGCGCAGGCGTGGTCGGAGCCGGAGTCCGGCTCGGATCTGGCCTCGCTGAGGTCGACCGCCGTACGGACCGAGGGCGGCTGGCTGCTCAGCGGCCAGAAGACCTGGTCGTCCCGGGCCGCCTTCGCCGACCGGGCCTTCGGCCTGTTCCGCAGCGACCCGGACGCGGACCGGCCGCACCGGGGGCTGACGTATCTGATGTTCCCGCTGGACGCCGAGGGCGTCACGGTGCGGCCCATCGGGCGGCTCGACGGCAAGCCCGCCTTCGCCGAACTCTTCCTGGACGAGGTGTTCGTCCCGGACGAGGACGTCATCGGCGAGCCGGGGCAGGGCTGGCGGGTCGCCATGAGCACCACCGGCAACGAACGCGGACTCACCCTGCGCAGCCCGGGCCGTTTCACGGCCGCCGCGGACCGGCTGACCACCCTGTGGCGCGAGCACGGCGACCCGGCGGACACGGCGATGCGCGACCGGGTCGCCGACGCGGTGATCGGGGCGCGCGCCTACCGGCTGTTCTCGTACGCGGGCGCCTCGCACGTACTGCACGACGAGGGCGGACCCGCCGGGGCCGCGTCCAGTCTCAACAAGGTCTACTGGTCCGAACTGGACCTTGCCCTGCACGAGACGGCGCTCGACCTGCTCGGTCCGTTCGGTGAACTCGCCGACCACGCGGGCGAATCGCCCGCCGACGGCGGCTGGGCGGAGGGCTACACCTTCTCCCTGGCCGGCCCCCTGTACGCCGGCACCAACGAGATCCAGCGCGACATCATCGCCGAGCGTCTGCTCGGCCTGCCGAAGGGACGCCGGTGATGCGCTTCTTCCTCGACGCCGAGCAGCGTGATTTCGCCCGCTCGCTCGACGGCCTGCTCACGTCCTGCGACACCCCGGCCGCGATACGGTCCTGGGCCACCGGCGACCACGGCCCGGGGCGGGCCGTCTGGACCCGGCTGGCCGAGGCCGGGGTGTTCGCACTCGCCGTACCGGAGGAGCACGACGGTCTCGGCATGCTGCCCCTGGACCTGGCCGTTGCCTTCGAGACGTTGGGACGGCACGCCGTTCCTGGGCCACTGGTCGAGACGGTTGCAGCGGCGGCGCTCCTGGGCCGGCTCGGCGAAGACGACGTGGCCGCCGCCCGGCTGCCAGGTATCGCCTCGGGCAAGTCCGTCGCCTCTCTGTGTCTGACGGCTCTCGGCCCGTACGCCCTGGACACCGACATGACCGACGCGGTGTTCGTGGTGGACGGTGACATCCTGCGCGTCGCCGCCGGGCAGGGCCCCGTACAGCCATCGGCCGACCCGGGACGGCGGCTGTCGCGGCCATCGGGCGGGACGGTCCTCGCGCAGGGCCCGGCAGTGGCCGCCGCCGCGGGGTACGCGGCCGATGTGGCCGCCCTCGCCACGGCGGCCCAGGCGCTCGGGGTCGGCCGGACCCTGCTGGCCCGTACCGTCGAATACGTCACCCGGCGCACCCAGTTCGGTGTCGCGATCGGCTCCTTCCAGGCGGTCAAGCACCGCCTGGCGGACACCCTGCTGGCCCTGGAGTTCGCCGAGCCGCTGGTGCACGGCGCAGCGCTCGCGCTGGCCGCGGGCGACGAGGACGCGGGGCGCGGGATCGCCGCGGCCAAGGTCACGGCGGGCGAGGCCGCGTACGGGGCGGCGCGCACGGCCCTCCAGTTGCACGGGGCCGTGGGCTACACCGACGAACTCGATCTGTCCCTCTGGATCCGCAAGGCCCGCCCGCTGCGCGATGCGTGGGGCACTCCGGCCGCTTGCCGGGCCCGCGTACTGGCCGTCTGACCGCATAGCGAGGGGAGCGGCCCGATGAGGCTGACAGAAGAACAGGAAGACCTCCGGTCGGCCGTACGGTCCGTGCTGACACAACATCAGGGATTGTCTGCCTGGGGTGTGTTGACCGAACAGATCGGTGCAGCCGGTCTCGCCGTGCCCGAGGGGTACGGCGGGGCGGGCGGTGGCGCCCGGGACGTCCATGTGCTGATGGAGGAGCTGGGCCGGAGCCTGAGCCCGCTGCCGTTTCTGGGCTCGGCGGTGCTCACGGTGGGGGCGTTGCTGGCCTCCGGTGACAAGGATGCCTGCGGGCGGCTGCTGCCGGGGCTCGCCGACGGCACCTCGGTGGGCACTCTGGCCTGGGCAGAGCAGGGTTCCTGGGACCCGGCCGCGATCCGCACCGAGGCGGTGCCCTGTCCCGGTGGCGCCTGGCTGGTCACCGGGGCCAAGGAACACGTACTGGACTGGCCAGGCATCGGCGTCCTGCTCGTCGCGGCTCGTACGGCTCGTGGAGTGTCGCTCTTCGAGGTGGCGACGGACGGCGCAGGGGTCCATCGGATCCCCGTCGTCACCATGGACGACACCCGGGGCCAGGCCGGTTGGATGCTGGACGGCGCCGAGGGACGCCTGCTGGGCGTGGACGGCGACGGCGGACGGAGCCTGGAGCACGTACGGGACCTGGTGTGCACGGCACTCGCCGCAGAGCAGGTGGGCGCGGCCGGGCGCTGTCTGGAGCTGACCGTCGAATACGCCAGGGAGCGTGTCCAGTTCGGCCGGCCCATCGGCTCGTTCCAGGCCGTGAAGCACCGGCTTGCGGACGCCTATGTCCTGGTGGAGTCGGCGCGTTCGGCGGCGCTCGGCGCCGCGTTCGCCGCCGACGAGGACCCGGGTGCGCTGCCACGGGCCGCGGCTGTCGCGAAGTCGGTCTGCTCCGAGGCGTTCTCGGCGGTAGCCGGCGAGATGATCCAGCTGCACGGCGGGATCGGGATCACCTGGGAGCACGACGCGCACCGCTATTTCAAGCGGGCGCACGGGGCGGGCGAGCTGTTCGGCCCGCCCGCGCACCACCGGGCACGGCTCGCCGCCGCGCTCGGCCTGGCCGCGCGATGAGCGGGTTCCAGCAGACGGAGAGAGGTCTACGACACATGGACATCGGCAGCCCGCTGGACTTCACGGGGCGCGTGGTGCTGGTCACCGGCGGCACCAAGGGCATCGGCGCCGCCATCGCCGGGGCGTTCCTCGGCGCCGGGGCCGACGTGGTCGTCTGTGGCCGCAACGCGCCGGACTCCGTACCCGCGGCCGGGGGCCGGGAAGCGGTCTTCGTCCCGGCCGATGTGCGCGATCCGGCGGCGGTGTCCTCGTTGGTGGACAGCGTGGTGGAACGCTTCGGCCGGCTCGACGTACTCGTCAACAACGCGGGTGGTTCCCCGGACTCGGACGCGGCGACCGTCTCGCCGCGTTTCGTGGAGAAGATCGTCGCGCTGAATCTGCTCGCGCCCTTCTATGCGGCGCAGGCGGCCCACCGTGTGATGCGGGCCCAGGACGGCGGCGGCTCCATCGTCAACATCGGCAGCGTCTCCGCCCATGACCCGCAGCCCGGCACCGCCGCGTACACGGCGGCCAAGGCCGGGCTGCTCGCCCTCACCAGGGCCTTGGCCCTGGAGTGGGCTCCCACGGTCCGGGTGAACCACATCACCACGGGGCTGACCCGCACGGAGAGCGCGGCCTCGGTCTACGGTGCGGACGGCGGGGCGTCGGTGGCGGGCGTCGTCCCGATGGGCCGGATGGCGGTGCCCGAGGACGTCGCCCGCGCCTGCCTGTTCCTCGCGAGCGGCCTGGCCGGGTACGTCAACGGGGCGGACCTGGCGGTGCACGGCGGCGGGGAGTTCCCCGCCCGCTACCTCGCCGCGAAGGCGGCGGGCAGTCAGGGCTGAGGGCGGCATGCAAACGGTCCCGGACCCTCGCGGGGGTCCGGGACCGTTTCGCGCTTCTCAGACGAGGTTGTCCTCGACCGTCAGGCCGAAGGCCCCCCCCCGGCCGTACATGGCGAGGGCCCGCTCCACGTCGTTGGCGACGTGGACGCTGCCCGCGTGGGCATCGCGCCAGGCGCGCTCGACGGGGTTGCCGCGCCGCAGCGCGTTGCCGCCGGCGGTCTTGAAGAGCAGGTCGATCGCGGCGACGGCCCGTTCGGTGCCCCGGACCTGGTCGCGGCGGGTGCGCAGCCTCAGCTCCATGGGTATCTCCTGCCCGGCGGCGGCGAGCGCGGAGAGCTCGCGCAGGTTCCGGTCCATCTGCAGGACCGTCGCGTCGATGTCGGACGCGGCGCGCGCGATGGCGACCTGGGCGAACGGGTCCTCGGTGAAACTGCCGCCGCCGAGGCTGAGCCGCACCCTCTCCTTCATCCGTGACACGTACGAGGCGTAGCCGCCCGACACCGCTCCGATCACCGGCGCGGTGACGGCGCTCGTGAAGATCGCGCCGAACGGCAGCCGGTACAGCGGCCCCGGGTTGACCTGCTGCCCGGGCACCTTCAGCCGGGCCTGCTCGTAGTTGCGGAGCACGCGGTGGGCGGGCACGAACGCCGACTCGACGAGGATGTCGTTGCTGGCGGTACCGCGGAGCCCGACCACGTCCCAGATGTCCTCGATGAGGTAGTCGGACCGCGGCACCAGGACGGTGAGGAAGTCCACCGGCCGCCCCTGCGCGCCGACGACGAGGGCGCCGAGCAGGACCTTCCGGAATGTAACAGCCCCCCCCCGAGCCCAGTGAAGACATGCGCACGGCCTGTTTTCGCCGAACGTTGAACACGACGGCGCCCACTCCCGTATGCATGGTCGACGTCATACATCCGATGAAGGGAAAGCCGGCATGAGCGCATCGCAGGAGAGTCAGCTCCGCCTCCGGCGCCGCACCGTCGTCGCCGCGGTCGGTGCGGCAGGGGTGGCTGCCGCACTCACCGCGTGCGGCAGCGAGACGGCCTCGACGGGCGGGGAGGGTGACGGGGACGCGGCGAACACCGGCGGCGAAGTCCTCGCGAAGACCACCGACATCCCCGAGGGCGGCGGGATGGTCTTCGCCGACCAGGGCGTGGTGGTGACGCAGCCGAAGGCCGGCGAGTTCAAGGCGTTCTCGTCCAAGTGCACACACCAGGGGTGCTCGGTGAAGGGCATCTCGGGCGGCGTCATCAACTGCCCCTGTCACGGCAGTACGTTCGACGCCGAGACCGGCACCGTGACCGGCGGGCCGGCGACCCAGCCGCTGCCCGCCAAGGCCATCAAGGTCGAGGGCGGCTCGATCAGCCTGGTGTGACCGGCCCCCGCCGCCCCGGGCGCTTCCAGCAGGCCAGCGCCTCGTCGACGGTGGTGATCGTCGCGACGAGGGCCAGCGTGTTACGGATCATCGCGGGGGTGTACTCGGCGGGCACCCCCGCGATGGCGTCGGCCGGCACCACCGCCGTACAGCCGAGGTTCACCGCGTCGAAGACGGCGTTCGGGATCGCCACATTGGCGGAGACCCCGGTGACGACCAGGGTCCGGCAGCCCAGATTGCGCAGCAGCGCGCCCACATCCGTGCCGGCCAGCGGGGAGAGGCCGTGCAGCCGCCGCACGACGAAGTCCTCGTCCGCCACCTCGATGGGAGCGGCGACCCGCACCGCCGCACTGCCGGCGTACTGCTGGACGGGCAGCCGGGCGGCGGCCCGGAACAGGCGGGCGTTGTGGTTGGCGCCGCGCCCGTCGGGGCGGCGCTCGGCGACGGCGTGCACGACCTGGACCCCCGACTCGTGCGCCCCGGCGACAAGCCGGGCGATCCTGTCGAGCACGCCGGAGGACCGGGCCTCATCGGCGAGTTCCGGCAGTGCGCTGCCGGGGCCCACGACACCCTGCTGGCATTCGACGGTCAGCAGGACAGTCGTCGCCGGATCGAGCTGCTCGGCAAGCCGGCTCCTGGAATCCTTCACGTCCTTCGCAGGCACGACGTCCCCTTTCGTACGTGTCGGCCGGGCGCGCGAGGCTAGCGCCCATTGCGTGACGAAGGAAGAGCCTTCATGATTCCTGACACCTAGTCAGTTACTGTGCCCAGCAGGAAGGAACGCCCCATGACCGCCACTCAGCGGCGAGGCCGCCGGATCATGATGACCCCCGGCGAACGGGACGCCTACCTCGCCGAACAGCGCACCTGCCGGGTCGCCACCGTCTCCGAGGACGGACGTCCCCACATCGGAGCGCTGTGGTTCGTCTGGGACGGCACGTCACTCTGGCTGTACTCGATCACCCGGAGCCTGCGGTGGTCCCAGCTGCGCCACGACCCGCGCCTCGCCGTGGTCGTCGACGACGGGGTGGAGTACGGCGAGCTGCGCGGCGTGGAACTCTCCGGTACGGCCGTCTTCGTCGGCGAGGCGCCCCGTACCGGCGAGATCTGCGCCGCACTGGACGTGCCCGAGCAGCTGTTCGCGTCGAAGTACTTCGGCCTGGAGACCATGCCGCACGACGGCCGGCACGCCTGGCTGCGCCTCACGCCGGACGCCATCACCTCCTGGGACTTCCGGAAGCTGGCGGCCCTCTCGTAGAGCCCGCCCGACCGGCGTCAGGGGCTGGGCACTCCGGGAGCGCCGAGTGTCCGGCCCGCCGCGCGCAGCGCCTCGACCGCCGCCCTGATCGAAGGCCGCCGGTCCGCGTCGGTCCGCCACACCGCGTGGATGTGGCGCCGCATCTGCTGCCGTACGGGCACCAGCCGCACCCCGTCCGGCACCGGTCCGCGCCCGAGCCGGGGCGCCACGCAGACCCCGAAACCGGCGGCGATCAGCGCGAGTTGGGTGTGATGCTCGCCCGCGAGATGCGCGATGCGGGGCTCGATCCCTTTGGAGCGCAGGGTGAACATCAGCCACTCGTAACAGAATTCGCCCTCGGGCCAGGACACCCATTCGTCGTCGGCGAAGTCCTCCAGATCGACTTCGGTACGGTCCGCGAGAGGATGGCCGGCCGGCATGGCGATGTCCGGTGCATCGTCCAGGAGTTCGGCCTTCGCGAGACCACCGGGCACCGGCAGACGCTTGTTGCTCCAGTCGAGCACCACCGCGAGATCGCTGTCGCCGCGGAGCACCGCGCGGATGCCGTCCTCGGGCTCCAGTTCCTTGGTGCAGACCTTGAGTTCGGGGTGATCCGCACGCAGCGCCGTGAGCGCCGCGGGGAAGAGTCCGCGGGCCGCGGTCGGAAAGGCCGCGAGCCGCACTTCGCCCACCACCCGGCCGCGCTGCGCCTCGATGTCGGACTGCGCGAGTGCCACCTGGGAGAGGATCCGGGCGGCATGATCGGCGAGCAGCCGCCCCGCGTCGGTGAGGCGGACCCCGCGGCCGTTCTTCGCGAGCAGCTGCTGCCCGACCTCCCGTTCCAGCTTGGCCATCTGCTGCGAGACCGCCGATGTCGTCACGTGCAGCCCGTCGGCGGCCCCGCTCACCGAGCCGTGCCGCGCGAGGGCGTCCAGCGTCCGCAGCCGCTCCAGATTCAACATGTAAGAAATGCTACGCGAACACCCACAGAAAGTCTCACTTGTCCTACGTGGTTCCGGTCGTCATCCTTGAGCTCATGAGCGCCCCCTCCGCCCCGCGAGCAGCACCCCGAACCCCCTCCGCAGGCCCCCCGCCGCCGCTCCCCGCCGCTGCCGCCGGCCGCCGGAAGGTGGACTGGCGCATCCGCTTCGCGGCGCTCGCGCTCATCTGGGGCTTCAGCTTCCTGCTCATCAAGGTGGGCACCGACGGGTACGCCCCGCTCCAGGTCGCCTTCGGCCGCCTCCTCTCGGGTACGGCGGTGCTCGCCGTCGCCATGGCGGTGCGCCGCGAGCGGCTGCCGCGCTCCGCCGGGACCTGGGGCCATCTGTTCGTCGCGGCGCTGTTCCTCAACGCGCTTCCGTTCTCGCTGTTCGCCTACGCCGAGCTCACCATCCCGTCGACGCTCGCCGGCATCTGCAACGCCACCTCACCGCTGTGGGGCATGGCGCTCTCGCTCGTCGCGCTCTCCGAGGACCGCCCGACCCGCCGCCGCGTCGCCGGCCTCGGGCTCGGCTTCATCGGCGTCCTGACCGTGCTCGGCGCCTGGCAGGGCTTCTCCGGGCTGGACTTCTCCGGTACGGCGATGGCGCTGCTGGCCGCCCTCTGCTATCCGATCGGCTGGATCTATGTACGCAGGACGCTGGCGGACAGCGGTTCGTCCGCCCTCACCCTGACCGGCAGCCAGCTTCTCGTCGCAACCGTCCAACTCGCCCTGGTGACACCGTTTTTCAGCGCCGCCCCCGAGGGGTTCCCGCTGCTGCCGACGCTCTCGGTGCTGGCCTCGGAGCTATCGGAACGGGGTTCGCGATGCTGCTCCAGTACGAGCTGGTCCAGGAGGTCGGTCCGACGACCGCGCAGATGGTGACGTACTTCGTCCCGGTCATCGCCACCGCCGCCGGAGTGGCCCTGCTCGGCGAACAGCTGAGCTGGAACACTCCGGTCGGGGCCCTGATCGTCCTCGCCGGGGCCGCCCTCGCCCAGAGCCGCGCCCGCGCACCGCTCGCCGGAGAACGGCGGCTCAGCCGAAGCTGATCGGCCGGGCCGGACCCGCTGCCGCGGCCACCGCATCCGCCAGCGGCTCGATGTCGGCGGCGGCCAGCCCCGACACGGTGAGCCGCACTCCTTGCGGGGCGGACATCCGGAAGCGTGCGCCCGGCGCCACCGCCCATCCGGCGCGCAGCAGCCGCGTCACCGCCCCGGTCTCGTCACTGACGGGCACCCACACGTTCATCCCGCTCCGGCCGTGCGCCTGGACGCCGCGGTCCAGCAGCGCCCGCACGAGCGCGTCCCGCCGCTCCGCGTACGCCCGGGCGACGGCCGCGGAGTCGACAGCCTTCGAGGTCCACAGGTGCACCACGGCGTGCTGCAGCAGTCTGCTGACCCAGCCGGGCCCCAACTGCTGCCGTCCCGCCACCCGGTCGACCGTGACCGCGTCCCCGGTCAGCACCGCGAGCCGCAGATCCGGCCCGTACGCCTTCGCGACGGACCTCACGAACGCCCAGCGGTCCGTGATCCCCGTGAGCGGATGAAGGGGCAGATCGACGATCGCGTGCCCGTGGTCGTCCTCGATCAGCAGGACTCCGCGGTGGCCGGCGAGCACGGCCCGCAGCTCGCGCGCCCGGCCTGCGCTCACCGCGGCGCCCGTGGGATTCTGCGCCCGGTCGGTCACCACCAGCGCCCGCGCACCCGCCCGCAGCGCCTGCTCCACATCGGCGGTGCGCGGCCCTTCGTCGTCCACTCCGACGGGCACGGGACGCAGACCGAGAGCCGGTACGAGGTCGAGCAGGGCTCCCCATCCGGGGTCCTCGACCGCGACCGCGTCGCCCGGTTTCATATGCGCCGAGAGCACACGCTCGATCGCGTCGAGCGACCCGGACGTCACGGTCACGGGCCCCGCGGACACCCCGTCGGCGTCCATCGCGGCCCGCGCGAGCGCGGCCAGTTCCGGTAGCACCGGCTCGTCCCCGTACATCCCGGGCCGCGCCGTGTTCGCGCGCGCCGCGGCGGCCAGCGCGTCGCCGAGGTCGGGCAACAAGCGGGGGTCGGGGTTCCCCTCCCCCAAGTCCCTCACTCCGGGCGGAACTTCGACCCGCAGGGAGCCGCGCGCGGTGCTCGCGGGTCGTGGCCGGACCCGGCTGCCACGGCGTCCGGACGTCTCGATCACCCCGCGCTCGCGCAGCGTTCGGTAGGCAGCCGCCACGGTATTCGGATTGACCCCGAGCCGGGTCGCCAACTCCCGCATCGGAGGCAGGACATGACCGGGCGCGAGGTCACCCGACCCGACCGCCCGCTCCACACTCTCGGCGATCTCGGATGCACGCCGCCCTCTGATCGGATAGTCTCCTAGCACAAACATCATTATGCACTAGTGCAATGGAGTACGCAATGTCGGACACCGCCCTGCCGGACACCATCTCGCCCGACAGCACGGGCCCGCGCGTCGCTGCCCCCTACGAGCCGACGGACCGGACGGTCCCGAGCAGGGGCCGCGAACGCGCCACCTACGACCGCGAGCTGGTCCACTCGGTTCTCGACTCGGCCTACCTCTGCCACCTCGGCTTCGTACGGGACGGGGCGCCGGTCGTCCTGCCGACCCTGTTCGGCCGGGTGGGCGAGCGGCTCTATGTGCACGGCTCGACGGGTTCCCGGCCGCTGCTGGCGGCGGGCAGGACGGACCCGGGCCTCGCCGTCTGCCTCACGGTCACGCATGTCGACGGTCTGGTGCTGGCCCGCTCCGCCTTCCACCACTCGATGAACTACCGCTCGGTCGTCGTCCACGGCATAGCCCGTACGGTCACCGACCCCGAGGAGCGCCGGATCGCGCTCGACGCCATCGTCGACCAGGTTGTGCCCGGCCGGTCGCGGGACTCGCGGCCCGCGGACGCGAAGGAGCTCGCCGCCACCGCGGTGATCCGTCTGGACCTCGACGAGGTCTCCGCCAAGGTCCGTACCGGCGGTCCGAACGACGACCCCGAGGACGTCTCGCTCCCCTACTGGTCCGGCGTCGTCCCGCTCACCCGCGGCTACGCGACCCCGGTCCCCGCCGACGACCTGGACCCGGCGATCACGGTGCCGGATTATCTGACGTCGCTCTGAACGGCATCCGTGCGACGGGCCCGCCGCAGGGGAGCGGGTCCGTCGCACGGTGACACCACCGCCCGGGGACGGGTCAGACGAGCACCGTCTCCCGGCGCGCGAGGGCTGCTCCGCGCGCCTCGGCCGCTGCGAGACCGGCCACCGCGACGAGCAGCAGCAGCGTGCCGACGACCGTGGCGGCCGTGAGCTGTTCGTGCAGCACGGTCACGGCGATCACCGCGGCGCTCACCGGCTCCAGGAGCATGATCACGGACACGGTCGCGGACCGTACGGCCGCAGCTCCCGCGAAGTACAACGCGTAGGCGAGCGCCGTCGGGACGGCGGCCACATAGACCAGCAGCCACACCACCTGGGCCGTGTCCGCGGTGTGCGGTACGAGCCCTTCCGCGGCCGCCATGGGCAGCAGTCCCACCGCGCCGATGCCGAAGGCCCAGGCGCTGGTGGCCAGCGCGTCGCCGCCCTGTCCTCCGCGCCCCAGCCACCGGGTCAGCACCGTGATGGCCGCATAGCCCGAGGCGGACAGCAGGGCGAGGGCGATGCCGAGCGGCTCGACCTCGGCGCCCTCGCCCCCGAGCACCAGCACGACGAGCCCCGCGAGTGCTCCCGCCACGGCGGCCGTCCCGCCGCGGCCGAGCCGTTCACCCATGGTCAGCCGTGCGCCCACGGCGATGAGGACGGGCCCGGCGCCCAGGGTGACCACGGTCCCGACGGCGAGCCCTGTCACCTCCACAGCCGCGAAGTAGGCGCTCTGGAACACGGTGAGGCCGATGCCCGTACCCAGGATGCGCAGCAGCCGGCGACGGCGGGACTCAGCGGGTGCCGGGGTGCGTCCGGGCCTCAGTGCGAGCGCCCCCGCGAGCAGGACGAGCCCGCCGACGCAGCGCCAGAACGAGAGGGCGAGCGGGCCGAGATCGCTGGCCCGGAAGATCAGGGAAGCGGCGGCGCCCGCCGTTCCCCAGGCGACTCCGGCGACGATCAGATACAGGATGCTCCGGCCGACGGGCAGGCCGGACGTGGATTGGGACACGTGCTTCTCCAGACAGAGAACGGGAGGTGGTCGCTCGGCTCCGCACGCGGGCAGCGACGAACCGCTCGGGGACTGCCCGAGCCCGGTCTTCGTCAGGAATTGCCGCCCGCGCTAGAGGGCAGGCGGCGGAAGCACAGTCAGATGCATGATCGTCACACTACGGCGAGGTCCGGCCGGCGGACAACTCCCCCTCGGCCTGCCCGTCACCCCGCTCCGCACCCGGGACACCCGACCCGGAGGCCACCGGACCAGACGGCGGCTTCGGCGCCGAGGACTGGGCGATGAACGCGCCGATCAGCACCACGCTGCCGCCGATGAGCTGGGGCGGCGAAAGGTGCTCACCGAGCAGCACCCAGGCCAGCACGGTCGCGATGACCGCCTCCAGACAGGCGACCACGCCCGCCACCTGCGGGGAGAGCAGCCGCACCGAGATGACCCCGGTGACGTAGGCGACGACGGTCGCGAGCAGCACGATCCAGCCGAGCAGCAGCCAGGCCGGGACGCCGGTGCCGTTCATATCGGCACTGCCCCCGAGAATCGACCAGTCCATGCCCCAGGGCCGGGCGACCACGGTGAGAACCGCGGCGCCGATGAGCAGTCCGTACGCGATCACGCCGACCGGGTGCGGAGGTTCGGCGTGCTTGCCGCCGCTGCCCTCGGTGTCCTGGCCGCCCTGGTCGGAGAGGACGAAGTAGCCGACCTGACAGCAGGCGGCGCCGAGGGCGAGGAGCAGCCCGACGGCGTCGAAGCTCAGTCCCGCCCAGATCTCGACGACGCAGGCGAGTCCGCCGACCGCGAGGACCACGCCGACGGCCGCGGCCCGGGTGACCGGCCTGCGCTGCACGAACCTGACCCAGCCGAGCACGAGTGCGGGCGCCAGATACTCGACGAGGAGGGCCACGCCGACGGGGATACGGGAGATGGCGGCGAAGTAGCACGCCTGCACACCCGCGACGGCGAGCAGTCCGAAGCCGGCCAGCAGGGCGGGCCGCTCACGGACCAGATTCCGGTGGCGCCAGGCGACCGGCAGCATGACAAGAGCGGCACCCGCCACCCGTAGCCACACCACATGCAGGGGGTCGAGCCCCGCCTCGATCAGCGGCTTGGCCGCCACTCCCGAACCACCGAATGCGAACGCCGAGGCCAGGGCTAGTCCCAGGCCGGCGCTTCTCCCCTGAGACGCGTACATCGGCACATCATGACAGGTGTCACCAGTAGCGTCACCCCTGTCACGGCTGTCATGCCTGGCCGGACGCCTCCGCTGTGCGGTCGGCTGTACGCTCCGCCAGCCATGTGGCGTCCACGCCTGCCCGGTCCAGCACTTCCACCGCCCGGCACTCGGAGTCCGCGGCGAACGCGGCGAGAAGATCCAGACCGCCGGCCCTGCTCTCCCCGCGCCGCTCCGCACGCGCCCGCGCCCCTTCCATGGCGGCCACGGCCGAGGGGGACCAGCCGTCCACCCCTGCCTCGCGCACCAGGGGGACAGTGCCCGAGTCCTCGACCGCCCCCTGCCAGCGGAGCCCGTAGCCGATGCTGCGCTGCACGAGATAGCCGAGCACCTTCGCGAGTCGCGGACCCCCGTCGAAGGCCGCCCGGACCTCGGGGTCCGACTCGATGAGCGAGTGCAGCAGATGGGCGGTGTCGATGTGGCGGTCACCGTCGCGCAGGGCCCGCCTGCGTGCACCGGTCACCACCGAGGCCAGTTCCACGGTGAATCTGGCGTCGAGCTCGGCAGGGTTCGGTGCGGGCTGTTCAGGAATCCGCGGCGTCCGGTTTTGCACACCTCTCACCCCATCAGTCCCGTGGCGTAAAGGCATCCCCGGAGCGGCCCATTCGCACATCCCACCCAAGTTGGGCACACCAGCGCGGTTCCTCATCCTTCTGGATGAGATCTGGCAGCCGCGCGGTACCGATCAGGGGAAACGGCGCGCGCCGCCTTGCCTCGTACTCCCGGAGCAACCATCGGCCACGGCGCGTACGTCCCACTGGCCACAGCCTCAAGACGGCGTCGGAGGGAGGGTGGGCGAAATGTTCTGGATGGTCGCCCTGCTGGCGGTCGACGGGCAGCAGTACGTCTACCGGGTCTACGCACCGCCCGACGCGCTGGCCGCCGACCTCTTCTGGGCGGCGTTCCACTGCCACGACGAGGGCCCGCACCCCCGCGCGTCCGACCGGTTCGACTCCGCGGTGATCTGGCCGAGCCGCCAGACCCAGCAGATCTGACAGGTCATCAGTATTGAATGTTTCCGCCGCTGCCACTACGTTCCGCGGCACCGTAACCCGACGAGCAAGGGGTGGTCGCATGGCCGAAGTCAGCGCGGAGGCACGCATCGAGGCACCGGCCGAGAAGGTCTGGGCGCAGCTGACGGACTTCTCGGCGTACGGCGAGTGGAACGCCACCCACACCAGCTTCCCCAAGGGCGGGCCCGGCTCCCTGGAGCTCGCGGCCACCTACGAGGAGAACATGAAGCTGATGGGCTTCCCGGCCGAGGTGACGTGGACGGTCTCGGAGCTGGAGGCGGGGCGGCTGCTGACCACCACCGGCAAGGGGCCGATGGGCGTCAACCTGTCCATGCGCTACGCGCTGACCCCGGACGGAGACGCCACCACCGTACGGATCGACGGGGAGTTCACCGGCGCCGCGGTCTCCCTCATGGCGGGCAAGCTGAAGGATTCGGCCACGTCCGCCCTGCACGAATCACTGCGCAAGCTGGGCGGCCTGGTCACCGCGTGACCGCTGCCCGACCGCACGGCACCCGACACCGGAGGGGCCCCGCAGCCATAGGCCGCGGGGCCCTTCCTGGCGGACTCGCGCACGACGGCGTCAGTCCTCGTCGGCCAGAATCAGATAGAGCCGCTTACGGGCGTCATTGATGACGCCGAGCGCCTTCTGCCGCTGCTCGGCGGAGCCGGTCTTCCAGACCTGGCCGTACGCCTCCATCAGACCGAAGCCGGCCTGCCGGATCTCGTTGACACTCTCCCAGTCGACACCGCGCCCGGCCTCTTCCCAGGGCGCGTCGGGACCGGACTCGGCCTCGGTGCGCCCGGCATCGGTGAGCGTGAACAGCTTCTTGCCGCCCTCGGTCTCGCTGACGATCAGACCCTCGTCCTCCAGCAGCTGAAGGGTCGGATAGACGGAACCCGGACTGGGCCGCCAGGCCCCGCCGCTCCGCTCGCCGATCTCCTGGATCATCTCGTAACCGTGCATCGGCCGGTCCTTGAGCAGGGTGAGGATCGACGCGCGCACATCGCCGCGCCGCGCCCTCCCCCTACCGCCGCCCCGTCCACGCCCGCCACCGAAAGGCCCACCGCCGAAGGGCGGCCCGAACGGCCCGAAGGCAGCCCGCCTCTCCTCGAAGTCGCCCTGACCGCGATGACCGGGCCCGCAGTGTCCATGTCCGTGTTCATTGCCATGTCCATGTGAACGCATCGCTACGCTCCTTCCATCGTTGATCTGTCGCGATGCTTCAACGATATATCGGTACGTGTCGCTTGGCAATCGAGCTTTCGGGTGCTCCTTGGTGCCGAGTCCAGAGACGGTCGGCAACGTCAGCGTTGACCAGTGCCTGGGTCAGGCCCCCAGGTCCTCCGTCACGGGCAGGCACTCGGCGAGCAGGTCGACGACGTCGCGCCAGGCTCGCTGCGCGTGCTGTGGGTGGTAGCCGACGCCGGGGACCGTGGGGTGGTCGACCGGCGGGTGGTGGAAGGCGTGCAAGGCGCCGCCGTAGACCGCGAGGCGCCAGTCGACGCCCGCGGCCTGCATCTCAGCGGTGAACTCGTTCCGTTGCGCGGGCGACATGATCGGGTCTTCCGACCCGACCCCGGCCCACACCGGGCAGCGAATGCGCGCCGCCTCGCCCGGTCGGCCCGTGGTCGTTGCGTTGACTGTCCCGATCGCGCGCAGGTTGACGCCGTCGCGCCCGAGTTCCAGCACGACGGCGCCCCCGGTGCCGTAGCCGACGGCGGCGATCCGGTCGGGGTCGGTCCGCGGTTCGGTGCACAACACGTCGAGCGCTGCATGGCCGATGCCCCGCATCCGGTCGGGATCAGCGAGCAGTGGCATGCAACGGGCCAGCATCTCCTCGGGGTCGCTCAAATAGCGCCCGCCGTGGAGGTCGAAGGCCAACGCTACGTATCCCAGCTCGGCGAGAGCATCGGCCCGGCGGCGCTCGACGTCGCTGAGCCCCGTGCCCTCCGGTCCGAGCAGCACCGCGGGCCGGCGGTCGACACCGGCCGGGAGCGCGAGGTGCCCGATCATCGTCAGACCGTCGGCCGGGTACTCGACCGTACGCGTCGTAATCGTCGTCATGAGGCTGGACTGTAGTAATCGTCGAGCCCGGTCCGGCCGCTGTTCTGCCGCTGGCAGAGCAGCGCGGGTATCCCCCTGAAATACGGCGAGGGCTCACAAGATGCAAATAGGTGCGTTCGGGAGCACGACGACGCTTCCTTACTTCGGTGTCACAGGTCAGCGGCCTCCCCTCCGGCGACCCCTCCGGTCCAGTCACCCCGGATTGGCCTTGGCCCGGGGCTCTCCCGCGGCCCTACCGTCACGTCATGAGGATTCGCATCGTCGACGCGTTCACCGACCGCCCCTTCACCGGCAACCCCGCCGGGGTCCTGCTCCTGGACTCCGACGGCTTCCCGGACGACACCTGGCTCCAGCAGGTCGCCGCCGAGGTCAACCTCGCCGAGACCGCGTTCGCCCACCCACTGCCGCCGGGCGGCGATGCCGACTGGGCGCTGCGCTGGTTCACCCCGGCAACCGAGGTCGACATGTGCGGGCACGCCACACTCGCCACGGCCCACGTCCTGCACACCACGGGTACCGCGAGCGGGACGGTGCGTTTCGCGGCGCGCTGCGGCATCCTCACCGCGACCGCACACCCGGACGGCACGCTGACCCTCGACTTCCCGACGGCCCCGCTGACCCCCGCCACCGCCCCTCCCGGCCTGGCGAGGGCGCTGGGGGCCGAGCCCGTCACCGTCCTCGACACCGGGGAGCACATCGGCGATCTGCTGATCGAACTCGCGGACGAGGCAGCCGTACGCGCGCTGACGCCCGACATCCCCGGACTCGCCGCCTGCTCGCGGCGCGGGATCATCGCCACCGCCGCGGCCGAAGACCCCTCGCGCGGCTACGACTTCGTCTCGCGCGGCTTCTTCCCGGGGGTCGGCATCGACGAGGACCCGGTGACCGGCAGTGCGCACACCGCCCTCGCGCCGTTCTGGTCCGCACGGCTGGGCCGCGACGAACTCACCGGCCTGCAGTGCTCGGCCAGGACCGGCCTCGTCCGTACATCCCTGCGCGGCGACCGCACCCTGCTCACCGGCCACGCCGTCACGGTCATCGACGGCGAACTGCTCACCGCGCCCTGACAGCCCGAAGGGGCGTACGGGAAACCCCGCACGCCCCTTCGCCGGCGGTCCGCTCACGGCGTGGGCAGCCAGCCCACCTTCCCGGCGAGCAGCGCGTAGCCGACGAACGCGCCGATATCGAGCAGCGCGTGCGCGACGACCAGCGGTCCGACCCGCCCCCAGCGCCGGTACAGCAGCACGAAGACCACACCCATCACCAGGTTCCCGATGAAACCGCCGATGCCCTGGTACAGGTGGTACGAGCCGCGGAGCACCGAACTGGCCACCAGGGCGGCCATCGGCGTCCAGCCCAACTGCCCCAGCCTGCGGAGCAGATAGCCGACGACGATCACCTCCTCCAGTACGGAGTTCTGGAGCGCGGAGAGAATCAGTACGGGGAACTTCCACCACACCTCCGGCAGCGACTCCGGCACCACCGTCAGATTGAATCCGGTGGCCCGCGCCACCAGATAGAAGGCGAGCCCGGCGCTGCCGATGCCCGCGGCGATCAGGGTGCCGCGGCCGAGGTCGGACCCGGGCCTGGTCCGGTCGAAACCGATCGCCCGCAGGCTCGCCCCCTCCCTGATCAACAGGTGCGCCACCAGGGCGACAGGCACCAGGGCCGTGGTGATTCCGAACAGTTGCCAGGCGAGATCCAGCCATGGCCGCCCCGGCGCGTACGAACCGTTGAGCGTGGCCGCCTGATCCTTCAGTCCCCCCGGCTTCGTCAGCGATCCGACAAAACTGATAAGGGCAGACACCCCGCTGGCGCCGAGCGAGAGAGCCAGGACCAGCACCGTCTCGGACCGCAAGATCCTTCGTGGTACGGCCTCTTGGGGATAAATATCAGCCACACGCCCCGCCTCCACCTGTACACCTGCCTTTAGTTGTGCATTCACGTCTCATCTTCCCCACCGCCCCGCTAGGGTCTCGAATGCAGGTACGAAGATCATGCGCGACCTGCCGGGGGACGACCACCATTGGTGATGGTGTGGTCCCCCTTTTCCTTGTTCATCCTCAAGGAGGGGCACCACCGACATGGGACGTCACAGCTTGCCCGACGACTACGCGACGGAGGGCGCCGGGGACGCCCCTCCCCGGCGCCGCCGCACCGTCGCCATCGCCACCATGCTCGTGCTCGCAGTGGCGGCGGGAACGGCGGTCGCCGCGCAGGGCGGTCTGCTGTCGCTCTCCGAGTCCTGTGAGGACTCCGCGGTACGGGTGTCCATGGTCGCCTCCCCCGACATCGCCCCCGCCGTGCGTGCCGTCGCCGACAGGGCGCGCAAGGACGGGGTGAGATCGGACGGCCACTGCCTGTACGTCGAGGTGGTGGCCCGCGACTCCTACAAGGTCGCGGACGCGCTGGCCAGGAGTGACAAGGCACCCGACTACCAGGTCTGGCTGCCGGACTCGGACCTCTGGCTGGACAGGGCCAGGGGGAACGGCGACGGAATCCCGGTCGCCCCCGGCGACTCGGTGGCCGCGTCCCCGGTGGCCTTCGCCATGGTGCCGTCCGCGTCCAGGACGCTCGGCTGGCCCAGGAAGACGTACTCCTGGGCCGAGCTGGTCGCCTCCGCCATGCAGTCGGACAAGGTACGCCTCGGCGCCGCGGACCCCGCGCGGAGCGCCACCGGCCTGCTGGCGCTCGCCAGCATCGGCGCTTCGTCCGACGAACAGGGCGGGGACAGCGACACCCGGGTCGCCGAGACCGCGAAGGTCCTGGCGCAGCGGATGTCCGACAGCGACGCCCAGGTGCTGGAGACGCTGGCCCAGGACAGCTCGGGCGCCGAGGAGGGCAACCCGAAACGCAACCAGGCGGTGCTCCTCTCGGAGCAGGCGGCCTTCACGCACAACGCGGACTCGACCGGCGGCGGAAGGCTGGACCTCTTCTATCCGAAGGACGGCACCCCGCTGCTCAACTATCCGTACGCACTGGTCAACGAACCGGAACTGACCACCGACCAGTCCCGCGCGGCCCTGCGGTTCATGACCCTGCTCAGGGACGAGAGCTCCCGGCGCACGCTGGAACAGCGGGGGTTCCGTATCGCTGACGGCACGGCGGGCACGTCGGTCGTCGCGGCGGCGGGCGGCAAAAAGCCCCAGCCGTACGCCACATCGGCCGCCGCTCCACCCTCCGCGGCGGCGCTCCAGGAGACGCTCGGCATGTGGACGATCACCGTGCAGAGCGCGCGGCTGACCACCGTCGTCGACGCCTCCGGCTCCATGGCCACCCTCGTACCCGGCCGCGGGCAGTCACGGATGGACGTCACGAAGGCGTCCCTGATCCAGGCACTCACCCAGTTCACGCCGAACGACGAGATCGGGCTCTGGGAGTTCGCGACGACGCTCGACGGCACGAAGGACTACCGCAAGCTGATGCCCACCCGCCGGCTCGGCGACCCGGCGAAGGGCGGTCGCACCCACCGGGAGGCGCTCGCCGCCGCGTTCGCCGAACTCCAGCCCGTGCCGAACGGCGCGACGGGTCTGTACGACACGACGCTGGCCTCGTACAAGGAGGCGCAGTCGACGTATGTAAAGGGCAAGTTCAACGCCCTGGTGATCCTGACGGACGGCTCCAACCAGGACCCGGTCAGCATCTCCCGCAGCGCGCTCATCGCGCAGCTCAAGACGATCGCGGACCCGGAGCGCCCCGTTCCGATCATCGCCATCGCCGTCGGTCCCGACGCCGATCGCGAGGAGGTGGCCGCGATAGCCGAGGTGACCGGGGGCGGCGGCTACCAGGTCAGCGACCCGGCCGAGATCCAGGCGGTGATCCTCCAGGCGATCATGACGGCCGGACAGAGCAGCCCCGCCGGGGGCGAGTAGCCCGCGACGTGGCCCCCTGGCTCAGGGCGCGGGGAAGCCCACCGGCCAGGTGTGCACGGGCTCACCGGCCTGCATCAGTTCGCCGTAGCGCCGGGTGGTGGCGGCCAGCGCCGCGTCCCGTTCGAGACCCGCCTCCAGGGCCCGGTGGTAGGTGTCGACCTGCCAGGAGGCCCCGTTCATCCGCCGCTTGCACCGCTCCTCGATGACACCGAGGTAGAGATCGCGGTCCGCGGGCTCGATGTTCCAGGAATCGAGCCCGGCGGCGGCCAGGGGCAGCAGTTCGTCGCGTACGAGCTTGACCGCGGGCACCTTGGTGATGCCGCCCGAGCGGCCGGGGCGGGGCCAGAGCAGCTCGGCGTCGATGCCGTACCGGCAGGCGGTGTCGAAGTTCTCGGCGGCGGCGGCGAACGGCAGCCTGGTCCATACCGGCCGGGGTTCCTCGGCCAGCGCGCGCACGAGACCGTAGTAGAAGGCCGCGTTCGCGATCACATCGGTCACGGTGGGTCCTGCCGGCAGCACCCGGTTCTCGACCCGCAGGTGGGGAACACCGCCGGACAGGCCGTAGACCGGCCGGTTCCAGCGGTAGACCGTGCCGTTGTGCAGGACGAGCTCCGCCAGCTGTGGCACCCCGCCCTGGTCGAGCACGCGCAGTGGGTCCTCGTCGTCGCGGATGGGCAGCAGCGGCGGGAAGTAGCGCAGGTTCTCCTCGAAGAGTTCGTACGCGGAGCTGATCCAGCGCTCACCGAACCAGGTCCTCGGGCGCACGCCCTGATTGCGGAACTCCGGCGGCCGGACGTCCGTGGCCTGCTGGAACAGCGGCGGCCGGGTCTCCCGCCACAGCTCCTTGCCGAACAGGAAGGGCGCGTTGGCCCCGAGTGCGATCTGCACGGGGGCGATGGCCTGCGCCGCGTTCCACACGTCGGCGAAGCGGTCCGGCGTCACCTGCAGATGCAGCTGGACCGAGGTGCACGCCGATTCCGGAGCGATGGACGGAGAGGTGAAGACAAGTCGTTCCACGCCCTCGATATCGAGGGCGAAATCCTCGCCGCGGGCCGCCGCCATTTGGTCGTTGAGCAGCGTGTAGCGGTCCACCTCGGAAAGATTCGCCGAGACCACGTCCTCCCTGCCCAGCGTCGGCAGGATTCCGATCATCATGATGCCCGCGTCGACCTCGCCGGCCTTCCGGTGGGCATAGGCGAGCCCGGTCCTCAGCTCCTCGGCGAGCTGATCGAAAACGCGACCGCTCAGACGGTGCGGAACGATATTTACTTCGAGATTGAACATCCCCAGTTCGGTCTGGAAATCCTTGCTCGCGATGCGCTGGAGCACCTCGGCATTCATCATCCGCGGCATACCGTCCGCACCTGCGAGATTCAGCTCTATCTCCAGCCCCATGAGATTCCTGGGACGCTCGAACCTCCGCTCCGCCAGCAGCCTCCCCAGCCCCTCCAGGCACTGGTTGAGCTTCTCGCGGTAAGCCTGCCGATCGGACAGGTCAAAGGCGCCCGCCACGACCTTCTCCCCCATGGCAGCGTCCTTCCTCGTTTGACCGGCCCGCGGCCCAGGCCGTTCGTATCACGATCGATAATGCCCAGACGACGTGATCGATAACGCCCTCATGGACCCCGGGTAGCCGATAGTCTGATGACGGAGGCCGGGGGCACATTCCGTCGGCATGGCGCAGCTGCACATTCCGCTGCCTGACGCGCGGTGAAAGCATCGTCGAGTTTCAGCCTACCGCCGTATCGGGTAAACCCCTGGCGGAGGAAGTCCGGGCAGGCCGAATCACCTGAAACTCCGCATTCCGAAGTCCTGATACCGCCTTGCGGACAATATGGGAAACGGCTAGCGGAAACACCGTGTGAACACGTGTCGTATAAACTCCGCGAACGAGGCAGAGAGTTGACGCACAGGCCCCGTTACCGGCCGTCCTCTGGCCCCGGCACGCCGACAGCGCCGTCTGCACCCGCCCACGCATCACCGTGTCTCCGAAGTGAGAGGCGACTCACCATGCCGCTGCATGTACCCCAGGCTCCCGCGCCCGCATTGCGCAGCGTTCTCGCGGCACTCGGTTCTCCCACCGCAGTCCGCGAGGCCCGCACGCCCGCTCTCCGGTCCGTCCAGGGACCGCTGAGCCCCGAACTACCGCTCCCCGTCCACGTACTGGACAGGATCACTCCGAACGAGGCAGCACCCAGCACCCGCCTCGCCGGCTGGCGCTTCATGATCCGCAGCGGGGACCGCGCGATCGCCGCCGCGGACACCATGCTGACTCCGGACGGCTGGGCCTTCTCGCACTTCTTCGAGGGCCCGTACATCGCCTCGACGGAGCTGGCCGTGCGACAGGCCGAAGCGGCGACGGCCCCGTGCCAGCCGCGCCTGCTGTCCATCCCCGGTCTCTACATGCTCACGCTGTGGCTGCACGGTGACATCACAGCCGACGCGTCCGGCGGCACACTCGACCCGACCGACGTTCTCGTACCACTGGCGCCCGCACCCCCGGGCATCGCCGCCCACCGCCCGCACGCGGTCGCCGACCTGTTGCCCGTGATGACGCTGCGCATTCCGCCCGGCCCCCTGCTCGGCTCGCCCGCCTGAACCCCTTCCGTCGCCCCCGCCTCGCTGTTCCGGCTACCGGAACTCCGCGGCGGGGGCGCGGTTCTGCCCGTACGGACTAGTCCGTACGGGCCACCCCGAACCACCCGAAGAGACAGTGGAGTTGCCCTGAACCGCCCGGCCGGGTGATGCGTCCTCAGAGGAGGACAAGAGCTGCCACGAAATCCCTGCGGAATGACTCCCGTGGGGCAACACTGGGACCGGACCGACTGATACGGGGGCGGCCATGAACACACCGTCAAGCCGCAGGACAATCAACTCAACGCAGCGAAAGAACCCATCCATGTGCCAGCACCAGCCACCCTGCCCGTCCGCAGACTCCGCCGACCGGGAAGCCGCGCGCCTCACGGCACACCACCCGGAGCAGGGCTGGAGCCTGCTGTGCAACGGCGTCCTGCTCTTCGAGGACACCGGCGAACTGCTCCCGGACGGGCAGATCATCGCACCGCACCGGCCGCTGGAAACCGGCCGGATCATGAAAGCCGCCTAGGGTCCGCCGTCTGGATCAGACCCTGACAGCGGCCGTACGAACTGGGGCCGGCCGGAGAAGTCTCCGCACCGGCCCCGACGCATGTCCGCGTCACGCTCTACCGCTTGTACCTCAGTTGTCGTACTCGTCCAGCGGCGGGCAGGAGCAGACCAGGTTGCGGTCGCCGAAGGCACCGTCGATCCGGCGCACCGGCGGCCAGTACTTGTCCGCGGGGGACACACCGGCCGGGAAGACCGCCGTCTCACGGCTGTAGCCGTGCGCCCAGTCGCCACCGAGCGCCGCCGCCGTGTGGGGGGCGTTGCTCAGCGGGTTGTCGTCCGCGCTCCACTCACCGGAGGCGACCTTCTCGATCTCGCCGCGAATGGCGATCATCGTGTCGCAGAAACGGTCGAGCTCCGCGAGGTTCTCGCTCTCGGTCGGCTCGATCATCAGCGTCCCGGCCACCGGGAACGACATGGTCGGCGAGTGGAAGCCGTAGTCGATCAGGCGCTTGGCCACGTCGTCGATGCTGACCCCGGTCGCCTTGGAGATCGGCCGCAGGTCGACGATGCACTCGTGCGCGACCAGACCGGCCGGGCCGTTGTACAGGATCGGGTAGTGCGGTTCGAGCCGCTTGGCGATGTAGTTCGCGGCGAGCACGGCCACCTGCGTGGCCCGCTTGAGGCCCTCTCCGCCCATCAGGCGCACGTACGCCCAGGAGATGGGAAGAATGCCCGCCGAGCCCCACGGGGCGGCCGAGATCGGCCCCACGCCGGTCTCCGGGCCCGCGGCGGGCTGGAGCGGGTGGTTCGGGAGGTACGGCGCGAGGTGGGCGCGCACGCCGACCGGGCCGACACCCGGACCGCCGCCGCCGTGCGGGATGCAGAAGGTCTTGTGCAGATTCAGGTGCGAGACGTCGCCGCCGAACTTGCCGGGCTTGGCCAGACCGACCAGCGCGTTGAGGTTGGCGCCGTCGACGTACACCTGGCCGCCCGCGTCGTGCACCTCGCCGCAGATGTCCGCGACGTGCTCCTCGAAGACACCGTGCGTCGAGGGGTACGTGATCATGAGCACGGCGAGCTCGTCGCGGTGCTTCTCGATCTTCGCGCGCAGGTCCTCGATGTCGACCTCGCCGTCGTCGGCGGTCTTCACCACGACGACCTTCATGCCGGCCATCACGGCGCTCGCGGCGTTGGTGCCGTGCGCCGACGAGGGGATCAGGCAGACCGTGCGCTGGTCGTCGCCGTTGGCCCGGTGGTACGCGCGAACGGCCAGCAGACCGGCGAACTCGCCCTGCGAGCCCGCGTTCGGCTGGATGGAGACGGCGTCGTAGCCCGTGACCTCGGCCAGACGCTCCTCAAGCTCGCGGATCAGGGTCAGGAAGCCCTGGGCCTGCTCGGCCGGCGCGAAGGGGTGCAGCGCGCCGAACTCGGGCCAGGTGATCGACTCCATCTCCGTGGTCGCGTTCAGCTTCATGGTGCAGGAGCCGAGCGGGATCATTCCGCGGTCCAGCGCGTAGTCACGGTCGGCCAGCTTGCGCAGGTAGCGCAGCATCGCCGTCTCGGAACGGTGCTGGTGGAAAACGGGGTGGGCCAGGATCGAGTCCGTGCGCAGCAGATCATCGGGCAGCGAGTCCGCGGTGGCCGCGTCCAGCGCCTCGATGTCGCCGTCGGCGCCGAAGGCGGCCCAGACGGCGGAGATCTGCGTACGGGTCGTGGTCTCGTCGCAGGCGAGGGAGACCAGGTCGCCGTCGACGAGCCGCAGGTTCACACCGCGCCCACGGGCCTCCGCGACGATCTCCTCGGCCTTGCCGGGGACCCGCACGGTGATCGTGTCGAAGTAGGAACCGTGCACCACGTCCACGCCGGCGGACCGCAGGCCCTCGGCGAGGATCGTGGCGTAGCGGTGCGTGCGCCGGGCGATCGTCCGCAGCCCGTCGGGGCCGTGGTAGACCGCGTACATCCCGGCCATCACGGCGAGCAGCACCTGAGCGGTACAGATGTTGCTGGTGGCCTTCTCCCGGCGGATGTGCTGCTCGCGGGTCTGGAGGGCCAGGCGGTACGCCTTGTTGCCGTCGGCGTCCACGGAGACACCGACCAGACGGCCGGGCAGGGAGCGGGCGAACTTCTCGCGTACGGCCATGAAGCCCGCGTGCGGTCCGCCGAAGCCCATCGGCACACCGAAGCGCTGCGTGGTGCCGACCGCGATGTCCGCGCCCAGCTCGCCGGGCGAGGTGAGCAGGGTCAGGGCCAGCAGGTCGGCGGCGACGGTGACGATCGCGCCGAGCTCGTGGGCCTGCTCGATGACGGGCTTGATGTCCCGGACGGCTCCGGAGGCACCCGGGTACTGGAGCAGCACGCCGAAGACACCGCGCTCGGCGACGTCCGCGGGGATGCCCTCGGAAAGGTCGGCGACGACGACCTCGACACCGGTCGGCTCCGCGCGGGTCTCTATCACCGCGATCGTCTGCGGCAGGGTGTCCGCGTCGACCAGGAAGACGCCGTTCTTGACCTTGCCGACGCGCCGCGCCAGCGCCATGGCCTCGGCGGCGGCGGTGCCCTCGTCGAGCAGGGATGCGCCCGAGGTCGGCAGTCCGGTCAGCTCGGCGACCATGGTCTGGAAGTTGAGGAGCGCCTCGAGGCGGCCCTGGGAGATCTCCGGTTGGTACGGGGTGTACGCCGTGTACCAGGCCGGGTTCTCCATGACGTTGCGGAGGATCACCGGCGGGGTGAAGGTGCCGTAGTAGCCGAGCCCGATCATCGGGGCGAGCACCTGGTTGCGGTCGGCGAGGGAGCGCAGCTCGGCCAGGACCTCGGCCTCGGTGCGGGCGGCGGGGAGGTTCAGCGCCTCCGCACTCCTGATCACGTCGGGCACCGCGGCGGCGGTGAGCTCGTCGAGGGAGCCGTAGCCGACCTGGGCGAGCATCTTCGCCTGGGCCTCGCCATCGGGCCCGATGTGGCGCTGCTCGAAGGGAATGCCCTGCTCCAGCTGGGAGAGCGGAGTGCGACGGGGGGTCATGATGGAGGCCTCCTGGTCTGTCACGACCTGCGAGGGGCACCACGGCGTGGGTGCCCGAACGGCCTCCCCCTCTGTCATCTCAACCTGAGAGCTTCACCGGCACGCGCCAAGGCGTACCGGCTTTCACCGTCGGTGAGGAAGGGTCCCGTGCCGGCATCTGCCCGTACGAGTCCCGTCCTGCTTTCCAGAGTGACCTCAACCGTGCGGTACGGGGGCCTGAGAGATTCCGGGGAGGATTTGCTCCTTCGGCGCCTCCGGGTTCTTAACCGGAGGACTCTCCCGCACGGGGTCAGCAGCCACTGCCAGCGTACCAGCGGGCACGCGCCGGCCGTCTCGAGTGGCCGACGCCCTCGATCTGCACTTTCGTAGTGCTTGTGGAGTAATAGGGGGACCACCCTCAGTTGTTGCGACCAGTGGGAGGCACCGTGCAGACCGATATCGATCCGCGCAGCCTGATCGGCCGCAAGGCATTCGACCGCAAGGGCGCCAAGATCGGAACGGTGGATGAGGTCTATCTCGACGACGCGACCGGTGTGCCCGAGTGGGCGGCGGTGCGTACCGGGCTGTTCAGCAGGGACGCCTTCGTGCCCCTGGAGCCGAGCGAATTCGTCGAAGACTCGCTGCGCATCCCCTTCGACCGCGCCTTGATCAAGGACGCGCCCGACTTCGGTGTCGGCCGGCATCTCTCACCGGAACAGGAGCTGCAGCTGTACCGCCACTACGGTCTGGACTCGCCGCCCCCCGAGGACGTGGCCCCGGACCGGGACTTCGGCAGGCTGGCCGGCCAGGAGGAGTAGTCCACGGGGTCCTTCACGAGCGGCAGCGGCTCGGCCGGCTGCAGCTCCGGGTCGTCGATGCGGAAGGTGCGTACGCGGCCCGGGGCGTCGCCCGGTTCCTCGAAGCGCACGGTCACCCGGCCCACGCCGCTGCCCTGGACCCACCCGTGGCCGTACGTCTCGTGCCGTACGTCGTGTCCGGAGGGCCAGCGCCGTGCGGCTAGCTGCTCTGGGGTCTCCTCGGTGGCTTCCTCGGTCGCGTCCGCCGGTTCCTCGTCGGCACCGGCCTCGGCGGTCGCCTCGAGGTCCGCGGCGGCGCTCAGCGCGTCGGCGGCCTGCGCGAACAGATCCTCCTGGGTGAAGTCCGCAAGCCCCGTGACGCCCACCCCGAGCAGTCGTACGCCCCCGGTGGTGTCGACGGCCTCCAGCAGCCGCGCGGCGGCCTCCCTGATCACGGTGGGGTCGTCCGTGGGCCCCCGCAGGGTCTCGGAGCGGGTGAGCGTCGAGAAGTCGTAGCGCCGCACCTTCAGCACCACGGTCCGCCCCGAGCGCTCCGCGGCCCGCAGCCGCCGTACGCACCGGTCCGAGAGCCGTTCCACCTCGGTCCTGACGCGCACCCGGTCGTGCAGGTCCACATCGAAGGTGTCCTCGACCGATACGGACTTGGCGTCCCGCTCCGCCACCACGGGCCGGTCGTCGTACCCGAGGGCCATGAGGTGCAGCGAGGCGCCGTGCGCCTTGCCCAGCAGCCGTACGAGCTCCGCCTCGCCGGCGTCGGCCAGATCGCGCACCGTGGTCATCCCGGCCCGCCGCAGATGGTCTCCCGTGGCCGGCCCGACGCCCGGCAGGATGCGCACGGACATGGGCGCCAGAAGTTCCCGTTCGGTACCCGGCTCGATGAGGAAGAGCCCGTCCGGCTTGGCCTCCTCCGAGGCGATCTTGGCCAGCATCTTGGACCCGGCCAGACCGACGGAACCGGTGAGTCCTGTGACGGCCCTGATCGCGGTACGCAGCTGCTCGCCGATCTCGCGGGCCGAGGCCGAGTCGTCGGCGACCCCGCCGGCCTCCAGGTCGACGAACGCCTCGTCCAGGCTGAGCGGCTCCACGAGGGGTGACATGCGCCCCAGGAGCCCCATCACCTGGTCGCTCACCGTTCGGTACAGGGTGAAGCGCGGCACCAGGTAGGCGGCGTTGGGCGCGAGCCTGCGGGCCTGGGCCATCGGCATCGCCGAGTGGACGCCGAAGCGTCGTGCCTCGTACGAGGCGGTGGCCACGACCCCGCGCGGCCCGAGACCGCCCACCACCACGGGCTTGCCGCGCAGGCTCGGCTTCGCCGCCTGCTCCGCGGAGGCGTAGAAGGCATCCATGTCCAGATGCAGGATGGTGGGCGCGGCTCTCACATCAATCGATGCTGCCCTATGGCACTGACAATCGGCCTGCCCGGCGCCCCTGGAGGCCCGGGCAGTCCACACCGCTCACCCGGCGCGGTTGCGTCGCCTGGCCAGTTCGTCCGCGGGGTTGTTGCCGATCAGTGTCTCGCCGGTATCGACCCGCTCGCCGTGCAGCTGGGACAGGGCCACGTCCACGTCCCGCCAGACGACGCCGACGGCGATGCCGAAGACGCCCTGACCTCCTTGGAGCAGCTTCACGACCTCGTCGGGCGAGGAACACTCGTAGACCGTCGCGCCGTCGCTCATCAGCGTCATGCGTTCGAGGTCCTGGAATCCGCGGGCCCTCAGATGCTGGACCGTGCTGCGGATGTTCTGCAGAGCGACACCCGTGTCCAGGAACCGCTTCACGATCTTGAGGAGGACCACATCCCGGAAACTGTAGAGACGCTGGGTCCCCGACCCGTACGCGGGACGCACACTCGGCTCGACCAGCCCTGTACGCGCCCAGTAGTCGAGCTGCCTGTAGGTGATACCCGCCGCCGCACACGCGGTCGGGCCCCGGTAGCCGATGTCGCCCACCGCTGCCACACCGTCCGCCGCCGCCACCACCGGCTGAACCGGTGGAACCGGCTGCCTGATGCTGTGGTCGGCTGCACTGCCCTGCTGCGGATACGGCCCGCCCGCCACCGTACCGTCGCCGCTGCTTCTCACGCCGACCTCCGTCCTTGACCTGCCATCTCGAAGGTAGGCAGTCACTCGGGGTGCGTCAACGATCGCCACACTCGGCACGCCGAGTGATAATCACCCTGAGGGTGGTTTCCCGTGACTCGCTACCGGGAACGGCTTGTCGGATGCGCTGACTGCACCCCTGCTGGACGGTCACTGACTGTTGGTATCGAAATCCTCCGGCGAGATCTGGTCGAGGAACTCGCGGAACTTCTCCACCTCGTCCTCCTGCTCGTCAGGGATGGCGATCCCCGCATCGTCCAGCACCCCGTCACTGCCGTAGATCGGCGTGCCGGTGCGCAGGGCGAGCGCTATGGCGTCGGACGGCCGCGCGCTCACCTCGACCCCGCTCGCGAAGACCAGCTCCGCGTAGAAGACCCCTTCTCGGAGGTCCGTGATACGGACCTCGGTGAGCTCCTGGCCTACGGCCTCGAGCACATCCTTGAAGAGATCATGGGTCAGCGGCCTGGCCGGAGCCATGCCCTGCTGGGCGAAGGCGATCGCTGTCGCCTCGCCGGGACCGATCCAAATGGGGAGGTACCGGTCGCCTCCCACTTCACGCAGGAGCACGATCGGTTGATTGGAGGGCATTTCCACCCGGACACCCACAACGTCGAGCTCGTTCACACAGCAACCCTAGGACGTGCTCGCCATGTTTGGGTAGTCGGGCTCCGCCGAGCTCAGTGAAGTCGGATGCCGAGAGCCGTCTGCACGAGCGCCGAGTGAAGCCGTACGGAGAGCTCGGCGAGCTCTTTCGCGGTGGCCTCCGCATGGGCTCTGGTCTGCGGATTCCTGTGCCGGCGCAGGGGCGCGACCACCTGCTCGACGAGCCCGGCCTCACGATCCGCGGCCGCTCGCATGGCCCTCAGATGCCGAGGTTCCAGACCGAATCGCCCCAGATCCGCCACAAGTTTTGCCACGGTGACCATCTCGGCGTCGTAGGCGCCCTCCGGAGTGGGCGAGATCAGCCCGTAGGACTCCCACTCGTCGAGCTGGTCCCCGGTGACCTCGGCGGCGGCGAGAAGCTCGGAGCGCCCGATCCTGGCCGCTGTCGCCCGGCCCGGGTCGGCGTCCCAGGAGCCGTCGCCGAGATCCCGCTGCCCTCCCGCGGCCGGCAGGGCGACGTTCTCGCCCCTGGCGAGGGCGTCCAGATGACCACGGATGACCTTGAGAGGCAGGTAGTGGTCCCGCTGCATCCGCAGGACCTGAGCCAGCCGCTCGACATCGCCGGAGCTGAACTTCCGGTATCCGGAAGGCGTCCGCTGCGGCTCGATCAGCCCTTCGGCCTCCAGGAACCGGATCTTGGAGATGGTGACTTCGGGAAACTCGTCGCGCAGCCGAAGGAGCACCGTGCCGATGCTCATCGCTCGCTCGTCCGCGGTGGCGGTGCCGTGACCGGCACCGCCCGTGGATGTTCGCAGCATGGACCTTCCCTGAAGGGTCACACGCTCCGCTGGCTCGCGTAGAAGACCAGCCGGTACTTCCCGATCTGGACTTCGTCGCCGTTGGTCAGCGGAACGGAATCAATGCGCTCACGGTTCACATACGTGCCGTTGAGGCTGCCGACATCCCCGACCGTGAAACTGCCGTCGGGGTTCCTGCGGAACTCCACATGGCGCCGCGACACGGTCACGTCGTCGAGGAAGATGTCGCTCTGCGGGTGACGGCCCGCCGTGGTCAGGTCGCCGTCCAGCAGGAAGCGGCTGCCCGAGTTCGGACCTCGGCGCACCACCAACAGCGCGGAGCCCGCCGGGAGGGCGTCTACGGCGGCCTGGGCCTCCGGCGACAGCGAGGGGAGCATGGTCTGCCCCGTCGCCTCCGCCTCGTACGCCTCGAGACCGGAGATCGAAATGGTCGACGTGGTCTCCGAAGCCCGCTCCGGCACTCCGCCCCTCAGCGGCGCACCACAGTTGGAACAGAATCGGCTGGCCTCGGCGTTGCGGTGGCCGCACCTCGCGCAAACCGGCATGGAGGAGCCCTCCGGGGCGTGGGTAAACCCTCCACCCGTACTTGAGGTTGATGGTTCCCCGAAACCTATGCGTCCGGCACCGGCAGGGTCGGACGACGCGCCGGGAGCACCCGAAATGTCACCGGCGGAACCGGACACCTCGTCACGGAAGAGCGGGCGGTCCACGCCCTGCTCCTCACCCTGGCCATGCCGCGGAGCACGGTGGCGGGCAGCGCTGCCGCTGTCCTCGCGTGCGCTCTTTCCGAACAACTTCGCAAACAACTTCACGGGCGTTTCCCCTTGACCGACATAGACCCGCCCGTGGGGCAGGACGAACCCTGAATGACCACACCTGCCGACCCGGACATCTTCACAACGTCCGTAGCCACTCGACAGTTTCCACCACGCGCCACCAATACGATGCGCCGACCCCCCGGAACCTCATGCCCGTGTCCTGCGGCGCCCATGCGCCACGGCCTCACTGGGGCGACGACCGAGCGTAGTCAGGCCGCTGCGCCGGTCGCAAGGCATCGACGACGATGTCGTCGGCTCGTTCCACCCGGGCGGTGGCCTGCTCCTTCTCCAGTGTCTGCACGACTCCGCCGGGGATGTTCAGGGCCGGCTCCAGGTCCTGCGGCTTGCCGATGACCTTGAACTCGTAGGGAGCCTCGATCTTGCGGCTGTCGACCTCGATCGCACCCCCTTCACCGGAGAAGTACGTACCGGCCACCACACGGACTCCGTCGACCTCGATCGCCTCCGCACCTGCCGCCCGAAGCTCCTGAATGGCGTCGAGCAGCATGTCCGGTTCGACCGCGCCGGTGGGGTCGCTGATGGTCAGCGTGATGCCGGGGCCGTGCGCCGCCACCGTGCCGGCGAGGATACCGAGCTGACGCTCCTTCTCGAGCGTCTGCTTCCGCGCCTCTTCGGCCTGGTCGGAGCTGTTCTCCAGCTCCGTGCGCTGGTCGTCGAGGCGCTGCTTCTCGTCCTCGAGCCGCTGGGTCCGGTCGTCGACCTCGTCGAGGATGCGGACCAGGTCCTCCTGACGGGCGCCGCGCAGCGCGCTGTTGTCGCTGTTCGACCTGACCTGGATGGCCAGCCCCAGACCGAGGACGAACAGCAGCAGGGCGACGATGAGTTGGGCACGGCTGACCCGTGGCGGCCAGAGCCCCGCCATCAGTCGCTGGCGCCCGGAGAGGACGGTGGGTGCGGGTGCGTCGACCGGCTGCTCGCCGGTGCGCTCCTCGCCGTTGGGGGTTGCGTCGTTACTCATCGGCCTCAAGCCCGGAAGACGTGCCGGCGGATCGCGGCGGCGTTGGAGAAGATCCGGATGCCGAGCACGACCACCACACCGGTGGAGAGCTGGGCTCCGACACCCAGTTTGTCTCCGAGGAACACGATCAGGGCGGCCACCACCACGTTCGAGAGGAACGAGACCACGAAGACCTTGTCCACGAAGATTCCGTCCAGCATGGCCCGCAGGCCGCCGAAGACGGCGTCGAGCGCGGCGACGACGGCGATCGGCAGGTAGGGCTCGACCACCGCCGGCACCTCGGGCCGGACCAACAGTCCGACCACGACTCCCACGACGAGGCCCAGTACGGCGATCACGATGTGCCCTTCCCTGTATCCGCCGCACCACTGCGGGTGTCTGCGGCCTTCGGCTCTGCTGTGCGCACGATCAGGCTCGGCGCAGCGGGCAGGCGCACCTTCTGCTGATCGGAAATGCTGGTACGGATGTCGAAACTCTCCTGCAGCGCGTGGAGATACTGACCGTCGGCACTGTCCTGGAACGCCGTGGCGAGCCTCTTGCCGTCCCCCACCGCGAGCACCGTGTACGGCGGCACGAGCGGTCTGTTGTCCACCAGTATGGCGTCGCCCGCCGCACGGATCGCCGAAAGGGCGGTCAGCCGCTGCCCGTTGATGGCGATCGCCTCCGCGCCGGACTGCCAGAGGCCGTTGACGACCCGCTGCATGTCGCGGTCCCGTACCCGCCCGGTGTCGGCGAAACCGGTCGACTCACGCGGACCGCCTCCGCCCTGGTCGGTGTCCTCGGCGTCGTCGACGACGAGCTTCACCCCAGGTCCTTCGACCGCGGTCGCTCCGGAGAGCAGCGCCACCAGCTCGCCCTGGTCACCACCGTGCTGTTCGAGGGCCTTGCGCTGCCGCTCGCTCACGTCCGTACGCAACTCGTCGACGTCGGTTTCGAGGGCATCGGCCGCGGTGGTCTCCGCGTCGATGCGGTCGATGAGCTCTTCGCGCTCCTTGGCCACCACAGGCGCCGAGATACGCGCCTCCGCGGCACCGAGGGTCACTACGAGGGCGGCCACCACCAGACCTGCGGCGAGACCGAGCTTCGACTTGAGCGTACGGGGCAGGCCCGCGCTCCCGTCGGCCTTCCGGCGCGCGGAAGCCTCGGCATATCCCTCGTCGAGGCTGTGGTCCATCACATTGGTCAGCAGCGACATGGACGCGTCGGGGCGGGCGGGCGGAGAGGCGGTGCTCCGATCGGGGGACTGCTGCGACATGCCGCACATCGTCGCACGTCACTGTGGCTACCGCCGAATGGCCCCACCGGTGCACCGGGAGCGGTGCCGTGACAGCTCCCGGTGCACCGTATGCGGGTCAGTCGCCCGCGCTGTCCACGATCGCCGACCACTCGTCGAGCAGTGCCTGCGCCGAAGCGTCGTCGGGCCCCTCCGCCCACAGGTGGGTGACCGCTTCGGCCGGGTCGGGCAGCACCATCACCCAGCGTCCGTCGGCCTCGACGACGCGGACGCCGTCCGTGGTGTCCACACTGCGCTCCCCCGCCGCCTCGACGACACGGCGCATGACGAGCCCCTTGACCGCCCACGGCGTCGCCAGGTCGCGACGCAGCACATGGGCGCGCGGAATGCGGGCGTCGATCTGGCTGAGCGTGAGCTGGGTCCTGGCCACGAGGGCGAGCAGCCGCACGAACGCGGCAGACCCGTCGAACACGCTGCTGAATTCGGGAACGATGAATCCACCGCGCCCGTCTCCACCGAAGATGGTGCTTTCCTCGCGGCCCACCCGCGTCAGATCGTCCGGCGACGTGGTGGTCCACTCGACCTGGGTGCCGTGGTACGCGGCAACCTGCTCAGCGACACGCGTGGTCGTCACGGGCAGTGCCACCCGCCCACTGCGCCGCTCCGCGGCCACGAGGTCGAGCATCACCAGCAGTGCCCGGTCGTCCTCGATGATCCGGCCCAGTTCATCGACGAGAGAGAGGCGCTCACCCACGGGGTCGAACCTGACACCGAAGGCGGCCCGCGCGGAGGACACGATCTCTCCGAGCCGCACCAGCCCGGCCCGCCTGGTCTCGGCCGACTCGGTGGGCCTGGACTCGTCGAGCCCGGGGTTGATGGTCAGCGCGTCGACACCGAGCCGCCCCAGCAGGCTGGGCAGCACGAGCCCGGCACTGCCGTTTGAGGCGTCGACGACGACCTTGAGGTTCGCGTCGGCGATCCCGGTCGTGTCGACGTTACGGAGCAGGGAGCCCGTGTACGAGTCGAAGACGCTCGACGGGAAGTGCAGATCCCCGATCTCACCGGGGAAGGCCCTGCGGTACTCCTGGCGGGCGTAGACGCGGTCGAGCTTGCGCTGCAGAGCCTGCGAGAGGTCCGCTCCCCGCTCGTCGATGAACATGATGTCGACCGAGTCGGGCACCCCCGGGGACGTACGGATCATGATGCCGCCGGCACTGCCTCGCGCGGTCTGCTGACGGGCCACGGGCAGGGGGACGTTCTCCAGGTCCCTGACATCGATCGCGCTCGCCTGGAGCGCGGAGATGACGGCTCGCTTCAGCGCTCGGGCACCACGGGAGTGGTCACGCGCCGTCGTGACCGTCGACCCCTTCTTGAGGGTGGTGGCATAGGCGCCGGCGAGGCGCACCGCGAGTTCGGGGGTGATCTCGACGTTCAGGATGCCGGAGACACCACGGGCGCCGAAGAGGTGCGCCTGTCCGCGCGATTCCCAGATCACCGACGTGTTGACGAAGGCCCCGGCCTCGATCGTCTTGAACGGGTAGACCCGCACATTCCCCTGAATGATCGATTCCTCACCGACCAGACATTCGTCGCCGATGACCGCACCGTCCTCGATGCGGGCAGCCCGCATGATGTCGGTGTTCTTACCGATCACACAGCCACGCAGATTGCTGTGCTCGCCGATATAGACGTTGTCGTGCACGACCGCCCGATGCAGGAACGCACCGGATTTGACGACGACGTTGGACCCCACCACGGTGTGCTCGCGGATCTCGACGTCCGCCTCGACCTTGGCGTAGTCACCGATGTACAGGGGCCCGCGGAGTACGGCGTCGGGGTGCACCTCGGCGCCTTCGGCCACCCATACGCCCGGGGAGATCTCGAAGCCGTCGAGCTCGACGTCGACCTTGCGTTCCAGGACGTCGGCCTGGGCCTTCACATAGCTCTCGTGCGTGCCCACGTCCTCCCAGTAGCCCTCGGCGACATAGCCGTAGATCGGCTTGCCTTCCTTCATGAGCTGCGGGAAGACGTCCCCGGACCAGTCCACGGAGGTGTCCGCCTGGACGTAGTTGAATACCTCGGGCTCCATCACGTAGATACCCGTGTTGACGGTGTCCGAGAAAACCTGTCCCCAGGTCGGCTTCTCCAGGAATCGTTCGACCTGGCCCTCTTCGTCCACGATCGTGATCCCGAATTCCAGTGGATTCGGGACCCGAGTCAGACAGACGGTGACGAGCCCGCCCTTCGCCTTGTGAAAGGCGATGAGATCGGTGAGGTCGAAGTCGGTGAGCGCGTCACCCGAGATGACGAGGAATGTGTCGTCCTTGAGAGCTTCCTCGGCATTCTTCACGCTCCCGGCTGTGCCGAGTGGCTTCTCCTCATTGGCATAGGTGAGTTCCATTCCGAGCTCTTCGCCGTCGCCGAAGTAATTCTTGACGAGCGAGGCGAGGAACTGGACGGTTACGACTGTCTCATTGAGCCCATGCCTTTTGAGCAGCCGCAGGACATGCTCCATGATGGGCCGATTGGCCACGGGCAGAAGCGGCTTGGGCATGCTTGAGGTCATGGGGCGAAGGCGAGTGCCTTCACCACCAGCCATCACGACGGCCTTCATGTCGGAAACGTCCTCCTTGAAGAGACGACGGTCTAGCCGACTTTGCCCGTCGGGCATCATCTACACATCAAATGCGGGCCGGCAACGCTGCGCGGCACCGCATCAACGAGCTCAATCGGCTACTTCATCCGCCTTGACGAGCCGGCGGACCTGGACCACGTAGAGGATCCCTGCCCACCAGTAGAGCGTTGTACCCCATCCGGCGAACGCCCATCCGAAAATGGCACCCAACGTAGCAAGCCAACCACTTCCGTCACTGAGCAGCAACAAGGGGAAGGCGTACATGAGGTTGAACGTTGCAGCCTTGCCCAGGAAGTTGACCTGCGGGGGCGGATAGCCGTGCCGGCGGAGGATAGCGACCATCACCAGCAGCATGAGCTCGCGGGCGAGCAGTGCCGCTGTGAGCCACAGCGGCAGGATCTCCCGCCAGGTCAGTCCGACGAGGGTCGAAAGAATGTAGAGACGGTCGGCCGCGGGGTCCAGGAGCCGCCCGAGGCTGCTGATCTGGTTCCACCGACGGGCGAGCTTTCCGTCGAGGTAGTCACTGACACCGCTGAACATCAGCACCAGCAGGGCCCAGCCATCGCTCTGGGGCCCGCCGAACTCGGGGCGAAGGATCAGCCACAGGAAGAGCGGGACCCCGGCAAGGCGAGCCATGCTGAGGACATTGGGGATGGTGAGGACCCGGTCCGTCTGAACCCGAGTCTCCTGGACCTCCACCCGGGGGCCTCCTGTGAAGAATGTGCCAATGATGCCCCCTGACCCTACCCTCAGCCACCGTGTACCGGTGCACTGGGGTATCGCAGGACAGCACCCTGAACGCAGAAAAGCCCCGTACCTTGCGGTACGGGGCTTTCCCGGAATAATTGTTCGGCGGCGTCCTACTCTCCCACAGGGTCCCCCCTGCAGTACCATCGGCGCTGAAAGGCTTAGCTTCCGGGTTCGGAATGTAACCGGGCGTTTCCCTAACGCAATGACCACCGAAACACTATGAAATTAACCAACACCGGATGAAAACACGGCCGTTCGTTATTTCAGAACTAACACAGTGGACGCGAGCAACTGAGGACAAGCCCTCGGCCTATTAGTACCAGTCAGCTCCACCCGTTACCGGGCTTCCACATCTGGCCTATCAAC
>NZ_JBSHFH010000014.1:0-62101 GCF_053617235.1 Streptomyces sp. NPDC055749
CGCCCGGTTACATTCCGAACCCGGAAGCTAAGCCTTTCAGCGCCGATGGTACTGCAGGGGGGACCCTGTGGGAGAGTAGGACGCCGCCGAACAATCTTTCAAGGACCCTTGGTCCCAGCGTTCATGCTGGGACCAAGGGTCCTTTTTTGTTTTCTCGAAGCGCGTTGGCCGGTTGGCTGCGCGAGAATGTCTGTGGTACCCGATGACAGGAGTCACACCCATGTCCACCAACTCTCCCGACGATCGTCCGGAGCGCGAGCCGCGTCGCCGGGACGGCGGTGACAAGGGCGGCTTCCGCGGTGGTCGTGACGACCGGTCCAGCGCGCCTCGCCGTGACAACGACCGGGGTGGCTTCCGTCGGGACGACAGCCGACCCACGGGTGGCGGTTCCGGCGGTGGCTTCCGCCGTGACGACCGGGCCCCGCGTCGCGATGACAGCCGGCCGACCGGCGGTGGGTCCGGTGGTGGTTTCCGTCGCGATGACAACCGTGGCGGTGGCAGTTCGGGCGGTGGGTTCCGTCGGGACGACAACCGTGGTGGCGGTAGCTCCGGTGGTGGGTTCCGTCGTGATGACCGTGCCCCGCGTCGTGATGACAGCCGGCCCACCGGTGGTGGGTCCGGTGGTGGTTTCCGTCGCGATGACAACCGTGGTGGCGGCAGTTCCGGTGGTGGGTTCCGTCGTGACGATCGCGCCCCGCGTCGTGATGACGACCGTGGTGGGCGTCCCAGTGGTGGCTTCGAGCGGCGCGATGACCGGCCGCGTGGCCCCCGTCGTGACGACGACCGCCCCAGCGGCGGCTTCCGCCGTGACGACAACCGTGGCGGCGGTAGCTCCGGTGGTGGTTTCCGTCGTGATGACCGGGCCCCGCGCCGTGATGACAGCCGGCCCACCGGTGGTGGCTCCGGTGGTGGGTTCCGTCGTGACGATCGCGCTCCGCGTCGTGATGACAGCCGGCCGACCGGTGGTGGGTCCGGCGGTGGTTTCCGTCGCGATGACAACCGTGGCGGTGGTGGGTTCCGTCGTGATGACCGTGCTCCGCGTCGTGATGACGACCGTGGTGGGCGTCCCAGTGGTGGCTTCGAGCGGCGTGACGACCGGCCGCGTGGCCCCCGTCGTGACGACGACCGCCCCAGCGGCGGCTTCCGCCGTGACGACAACCGTGGCGGCGACCGGGATCGTGGCCCGCGTCGTGATGACGACCGTGGTGGGTACCGCGGTGGGCAGCGTGACGACCGCGGTGGCCGTTCCGGTGGTTTCGAGCGGCGTGACGAGCGGGACCGTGAGCCGATCAAGCGGCTCCCCATCCCCGACGACGTCACCGGTGACGAGATCGACAAGGACGTTCGCCAGGAGCTCCTGAGCCTGCCGAAGACGCTTGCCGAGGATGTCGCACGCAACCTCGTCATGGTGGCCAACCTGATCGACGAGGACCCCGAGCAGGCGTACGCGTACTCGCGCATCGCACTGCGGCTGGCCTCGCGTGTGGCCGCCGTGCGTGAGGCCGCCGGCTTCGCCGCGTACGCCACGCAGAAGTACGCCGAGGCGCTGGCCGAGTTCCGGGCGTCCCGTCGGATGACCGGGTCCGTGGAGCTGTGGCCCGTCATGGCCGACTGCGAGCGTGGCCTCGGCCGCCCAGAGAAGGCGATGGCCATGGCCGGCGAGCCGGAGGTGCAGAAGCTCGACAAGGCCGGACAGGTCGAGATGCGTCTCGTGGCCGCCGGAGCCCGCAGGGACATGGGGCAGATCGATGCCGCCATCGTCACGCTGCAGGGACCCGAGCTGGCGTCGAGCGCCGTGCACTCGTGGACTCCGCGCCTGCGTTACGCGTATGCGGACGCGCTGCTCGAGGCCGGTCGCGAGGACGAGGCGCGCGAGTGGTTCGGCAAGGCCCTGGAGGCCGACAAGGACGGTTCGACCGACGCGTCGGACCGGCTGGCCGAGCTCGACGGCGTCGAGTTCGTCGACGCTCTCGGTGAGGGCGACGACCACGAGGCCGTCGAGATTGTCGACGTCGTGGAAGCCGACGCTGCGGGCGACGAGCTCGACGACCAGGACGACGAGGACGAGGACGACGACGAGGACTCGGACGAGGCCCCGAAGGCGTAAGTCGTGATGAAGAGGGCGGCACCCGGTTCGGGTGCCGCCCTCTTCTGTTTGTGGCGCGGTTCGGTCAGTCCAGGTCGAGGCTGCGCAGCACGATGCCCGTGGCAGGCTTGGGGCCGAACGATGTCGATTTACGCGGCATCGTGACGCCCTGCCGGGCCAGGTCGCGGACGACTTCTTCCCGTACCGGATGGAGCAGAACCGCCGTGGCGTTGTGGCGTTCGGCCTGCTCGACGGCGGCTGCGGTGTCGTGGATGTACGCGATGTGTTCCGGGGCGTCGGGGATCCGCCAGACCTGGTCGAGCAGCGTGGAGTGCAGGACCGTCGCGTCCAGCGTCCGCCAGGCCAGGGGGCGGTCCGCCGGGACCGTACGGGACAGAAGCCCTCCGTCCGGGCGGTCGACCAGGTGGAAGCCACCGTCGCCGGCGAGGAGGAACGCGTTGCCCTCGGCCGTGGCTTCGGCGAGGGCGCCGAGCGCGTGGGGGAGCGGGCCCTCGACGTCCCGGACGCGGAAGAGGCCGTCCAGGGCGGCGAGCGCTTCGGCGACCGGGAGTCCGTGCAGCAGGCGGTGGATGGCGCGGACCTGGAGCGGGTAGCGGGCCGTGTCGACGAGAAGGACCAGGCCGAAGTCCCAGGGGCCTGGGCCGGTCTGTTCCTGCTGGAGTCTGAGATACGTGGCCCAGCGGTGGTGGCCGTCTGCGATCAGCGCCTGGTGGCGGGAGAGATCCGACTCGATCTCGGCCCGTTCCGCGGGGTCGGTGACGGCCCAGAGGCGGTGGCTGAAACCGTCCTCCGTCGTGGTGGCGAGGAGCGGCGGGCGCGCGACCATGCGTTCGATCACGGCGGTCGTGCCGGTGCGCCGGCCGTCGCTCCGGTACGTGAGCAGCAGCGGCTCCAGATGGGCCGCCGTCGTGCGCATCAGGTCGGCCCGGTCCTCGACGACGTGGGCCATGACGTCCTCGTGCGGGAGCACGATGCCGTCGGCGGCGGGTGACAGCGCCAGGGCGCCGATCAGGCCGCGTTGCAGGATCTCGCTGTTGCGCTGCTCGTAGACGTACAGCGCCGGTGCCGGATCGGGCGCGAGCACGCCCTCCGAGAGCCAGTCGCCGAGCGTCTCGGCGGCCTGCTGGTGGCGGGCCGTGGCCGTGTCCGCCTGCGGCAGGATCAGCCTGACGATGTTGTGCGGGTCCGCCGACTCCAGGTGGTGGAGTCCGTCGGGCCTGACGACGACGTCGTACGGCGGTGAGGTCACCGCGGCGAGGCTGCCGACCCGCTCGGGGACGTAACGAAGTCCACGGAACGGGATCAGACGCAGCCCCTGTTCGGCGGGACCTGATGTGTTCATTTCTGCATCGTATGTGCGCTCCGCGCATGCGCGATGATCGGGGGAGAGGCATGAATGAGGAGCGTATGCATATGAGTCAGCAGTACACGTCCCGGCCGCTCGGGAGCAGCACGGCGCTGAGCGAGGCGTACGACACGGCCCTGCTCGATCTGGACGGGGTGGTGTACGCGGGCGGGCACGCCATCGTCCATGCCGTCGAGTCGCTCGGCATCGCACGGAACGGCGGGATGCGTCTCGCCTATGTGACGAACAACGCGCTGCGGACGCCGGACGCGGTGGCGGAGCATCTGACCGAGCTCGGTGTGCCTGCCGAGGCCGCCGATGTGATCACCTCCGCTCAGGCGGTGGCCCGGCTGATGGCGGATCAGCTGCCGCCCGGTGCGCGGGTGCTGGTGATCGGCGGGGAAGGGCTGCGGGTCGCCCTGCGCGAGCGCGGTCTGGTGCCCGTGGAGTCGGCGGACGACGAGCCGGTTGCCGTGGTGCAGGGGTACGGCGGTCCGGACCTGGCATGGGGGCGGCTGGCCGAGGCGAGCTACGCGGTCGCGCGCGGGCTGCCCTGGTTCGCGTCCAACACCGATCTGACGATTCCGAGTGCCCGGGGCATCGCGCCGGGCAACGGCGCCGCGGTGGAGGTTGTCCGGATCGCTACGGGCGCCGAGCCGCAGGTCGCGGGGAAGCCATTGCCGCCGATGCACCGCGAGACCGTGCTGCGGACCGGGGCCGAGCGGCCGTTGGTCGTCGGGGACCGGCTGGACACGGACATCGAGGGCGCGTTCAACGGGGGCGTCGACTCGCTGCTCGTGCTCACCGGGGTGACGGACGCCGCCCGGCTCCTGGCCGCCGAGCCGCGGTACCGGCCCACGTACGTGGACCGGGATCTGCGGGGACTGCTCACCGGGCAGCCCGAGGTGACGGTGGTGGACGACGCGTGGCGCTGCGGCGGCTGGAGCGCCGCCGTGCGCGGGGACGAGCTGGTGCTGGAGGGGCAGGGCGACGAACTGGACGGGCTGCGGGCGCTCTGCGGGGCGGCCTGGACGTATGCGGGCGAGGGTTCGTGCGGCCTGGACGCGGGGAAGGTGCTCGCGAGACTGGGGCTGTAGGGCGGAGGGTAGGCTTGCCTAACTTGCGTCGACCGACTCCGGGAGTACGACCATGCAGCGCCTCACCGCAGATTCGGTGACCCTCGGCTACGACCAGCGGGTCATCGCCGAGGACCTCTCGGTCGAGATTCCCGACAACTCCTTCACGGTGATCGTCGGCCCCAACGCCTGCGGGAAGTCGACCCTGCTGCGCGCGCTGTCCCGGATGCTGAAGCCGAGCCGGGGCCAGGTGCTCCTGGACGGGCAGTCCATCCACGCGCTGCCCGCCAAGAAGGTCGCGAAGCTGCTCGGGCTGCTGCCCCAGACCTCGATCGCTCCCGACGGCATCACGGTCGCGGACCTCGTCGCGCGCGGTCGCTACCCGCACCAGGGGCTGCTGCGGCAGTGGTCGCCCGAGGACGAGCGCGTTGTCGTGGAGTCCATGGAGTCCACGGGTGTGGGTGAACTCGCCGGTCGCTATGTCGACGAACTGTCCGGTGGGCAGCGTCAGCGTGTCTGGATCGCGATGGCGCTCGCCCAGCAGACCCCGCTGCTGCTGCTGGACGAGCCGACGACGTACCTCGACATCCAGCACCAGATCGACGTGCTCGACCTGTGTGCGGAGCTGCACGAGACGCGTGGGCGCACTCTGGTCGCCGTCCTGCACGATCTGAACCATGCCGCGCGGTACGCCACGCATCTCATCGCGATGCGTGAGGGGCGGGTCGTAGCCGAGGGTGCGCCGGGTGAGGTCGTCACTGCGGAGCTCGTCGAGGAGGTGTTCGGGATGCGGTGCCAGGTCATCGATGATCCGGAGACCGGCACGCCCTTGGTGGTGCCGGCCGCCCGGAAGGCGCGGACAGGCGCTAGAGCAGGGATCTGAGCTTCAGGAGGTCCCGGAAGCCGGCCTCCAGGCGGACCCGGCCCGAGCCCCACGCCTTCGCGAAGTTCAGCTCGCCGGCCACCATCGCCACGAGATCGTCACCCGCCATCGCCAGCCGGATCTGGGCCTTCTCGCGGGGTGGGCCCTCGACCGTGTCGAGAACCGTGATCCGGCCATCCTTCAGCCGCCCGGTGAAGGTCACATCGAGATCCCTGATGTGACAGCTCAGTGACCGGTCGAGGTCGGCAGCGCTGCGCACGTCCCCCTCGGCCCCTGTCAGGTTGTCGGAAAGTCTGTCGAGTGCGCTGCGGCACTCCGCCATGGTCGCCATATCGCCGTCGACGCTACCTCAGCCCTTCGCGGTAGCGTTTCGGCATGAGCGACGACTGGATGCCGGGGCCGGAGACGCCGCCCGGGACCACCTCCGGGGAACCGGAACCGGCTGCCCCGCCCTCCTTCGAGCCCGCGGCGCCCACGCCCCTGGGCGTCGTACGCACCCCCACGGGGAACGCCGACGTGGACGCGCGACTGGAGCGTCTGGCCGATGCGGACCACCTCCCGGCGGACGGGCACACCGAGGTGTACGAGGATGTACACCGTGGACTGCGCGAAGCGCTGACCGCACTGGACGCCCGGCCCGCACCCGCGCCGATGGCCCCGCACAACCACAGGAGCTGAACCGAACGTGGCAGGAGTGGCACGTCGCCGCCTCGACGCCGAGCTGGTACGCCGTAGTCTCGCCCGCTCTCGCGAGCACGCGAGCCAGCTGATCGCAGCGGGGCGGGTGACCGTCGGAGGTACCACCGCGACCAAATCCGCCACGCAGGTCGAGACCAGCGCCGCGGTCGTCGTCACGAAGGACGAGGGCGATCCGGAGTACGTCTCGCGCGGCGGGCACAAACTGGCCGGCGCCCTCGCCGCCTTCGTACCCCTGGGGCTGAAGGTCGAGGGGCGGCGGGCGCTGGACGCCGGGGCGTCGACCGGTGGCTTCACCGATGTACTGCTGCGGGCCGGAGCCGACCATGTCGTCGCCGTCGACGTCGGCTACGGGCAGCTCGCCTGGTCACTGCAGTCCGATGAACGCGTCACCGTCAAGGACCGTACCAACGTGCGGGAGTTGACGTTGGAGCAGATCGACGGGACGGCGGTGGACCTGGTGGTCGGCGATCTGTCGTTCATTCCGCTGGGGCTGGTGCTGCCCGCTCTCGCGCGCTGTGCCGCCCCCGACGCGGACCTGGTCCTCATGGTCAAGCCGCAGTTCGAGGTGGGCAAGGAGCGGCTCGGCAGCGGCGGGGTGGTCCGCAGCCCCGAACTGCGGGCGGAAGCGGTACGGGAGGTGGCCCGCCGGGCCGGTCTGCTGGGCCTGGGGGTACGGGGTGTGACGGCGAGTCCGCTGCCCGGACCCTCGGGGAACGTCGAGTACTTTCTGTGGCTGCGGGCCGGAGCTCCTGAGCTGGACCCCGCGGATGTCGACCGTGCAGTGGCGGAGGGGCCTCGTTGACGACGAATACGGCACGAACAGTATTTCTTCTCGCGCACACCGGCCGGCCGGCCGCGATCCGGAGCGCCGAACTCGTCGTGCAGGGGCTGCTCCGCAACGGTCTCGGCGTGCGGGTGCTGGCCCACGAGGCGGCCGATCTGCCGCTGCCACCCTCCGTCGAGATCGTCAGCGAGACGGGCCCCGCCGCGGTGGACGGCTGTGAGCTGCTGATCGTCCTCGGCGGGGACGGCACACTGCTGCGCGGCGCCGAGATCTCCCGGGCCTCCGGGGTACCGATGCTCGGCGTCAACCTCGGCCGGGTCGGCTTCCTCGCCGAGGCCGAGCGGGACGACCTGGACCAGGTGGTCGAGAGGGTCGTCTCCCGCGCCTACCAGGTCGAGGAGCGCATGACGCTCGACGTCGTCGTGCACAGCAACGGCGACATCGTGCACACCGACTGGGCGCTCAACGAGGCGGCCGTGCAGAAGGTGTCGCCGGACCGGATGCTGGAAGTCGTCCTGGAGATCGACGGCCGCCCGGTCACCGGTTTCGGCTGCGACGGGATCGTCTGCGCGACCCCGACCGGTTCGACCGCTTACGCGTTCTCGGCTGGCGGACCCGTGGTCTGGCCGGAGGTCGAGGCGCTGCTCATGGTGCCGATCAGCGCCCACGCGCTGTTCGCCAAACCGCTCGTGACCTCTCCGACCTCGGTGCTCGCCGTCGAGGTCCAGCCGCACACGCCGCACGGGGTGCTGTGGTGCGACGGGCGCAGGACCGTGGAGCTGCCCGCGGGCGCCCGGGTCGAGGTACGGCGCGGGGCGGTGCCCGTACGGCTGGCACGGCTGCACCAGGCGTCGTTCACGGACCGGCTCGTCGCCAAGTTCGCGCTGCCCGTTTCCGGGTGGCGGGGAGCGCCCCACTGACCCTCCGGATGCCCGGCTCCGGCACCGTCCCGCGCACCCTCCCGCACACCGGAGAGTGAATCGGGTACCGGGCCCCGTCGCATACCGGGGTCCGGACCTCGTAAGGTCGTGTCCGTGTTGGAGGAGATGCGGATACGGTCGCTCGGAGTCATCGACGACGCGGTGGTGGAGCTGTCACCCGGTTTCACCGCGGTGACGGGCGAGACCGGCGCGGGCAAGACCATGGTCGTCACCAGTCTGGGGCTGCTGCTCGGCGGGCGCGCCGACCCTGCCCTGGTACGGATCGGGGCCAAGGCCGCGGTCGTCGAGGGCCGGATCACGGTGTCCGAGGGCGACGCGGCAGCGCTGCGCGCCGAGGAGGCCGGGGCGGAACTCGACGACGGTGCGCTGCTCATCAGCCGTACCGTTTCGGCCGAGGGGCGTTCCCGCGCTCATCTCGGCGGCCGGTCCGTGCCCGTCGGGGTGCTGGCCGAACTCGCCGACGAGCTCGTGGCCGTGCACGGCCAGACCGATCAGCAGGGACTTCTCAAGCCTGCCCGGCAGCGTCAGGCCCTCGACCGGTACGCGGGCGGTGGCGTCGACGTGCCCCACGCCAAGTACGCCTCCGCCTACCGGCGGCTGCGCGCGGTCGCGGCGGAGCTCGACGAGCTGACGACGCGTGCCCGCGAACGGGCCCAGGAGGCAGACCTGCTGCGCTTCGGCCTCAACGAGGTCGCCGCCGTGGATCCCAGACCGGGTGAGGACGTCGAGCTCGCCGCCGAGGCGCAGCGGCTCGGTCATGCCGACGCGCTCGCCTCCGCCGCCGCCCTCGCGCACGGAGCGCTCGCGGGCGATCCGGAGGACCAGGAAGGTGTCGACGCCACGACCGTGGTCGCGGCGGCGGGCCGGTCCCTGGAGGCCGTACGGGCCCACGATCCGGCACTGGCCGGGCTCGCGGACCGGATCGGGGAGATCTCCATCCTGCTGGCCGACGTGGCCGGGGAGCTTGCCGGGTACGCCGACCAGCTGGAATCCGATCCGCTGCGGCTCGCCGCGGTCGAGGAACGCCGCGCGGCACTCACCGCGCTCACCCGCAAGTACGGCGAGGACGTCACCGCGGTCCTGGCCTGGGCAGAGGACGGCGCGGGGCGGCTCACCGAGCTGGAGGGCGACGACGACCGGATCGGCGAGCTGACGGCGGAGCGCGACGCGCTGCGCGGCGAACTCTCCGCACTCGGACAGGCGTTGACCGACGCGCGTACGGAAGCGGCGGAGCGTTTCGCCGGGGCCGTGACCGCGGAACTGGCGTCGCTCGCGATGCCGCACGCCCGGGTCTCGTTCGAGATCAGGCAGACCGAGGCGCCGGACGAGGCGTCCGGCATCGACATCGGCGGGCGGAGCGTCGTCTACGGCCCGTCCGGCGCCGACGAGGTCGAACTGCTCCTGGCCCCGCACCCCGGCGCCCAGCCCCGGCCGATCGCCAAGGGCGCGTCCGGCGGTGAGCTGTCCCGCGTGATGCTGGCCGTCGAGGTGGTGTTCGCGGGGTCCGCCCCCGTACCGACGTACCTCTTCGACGAGGTCGACGCGGGTGTCGGCGGCAAGGCGGCCGTGGAGGTGGGCCGGCGCCTGGCGAAGCTCGCCAGGTCGGCGCAGGTCGTGGTCGTGACCCATCTGCCCCAGGTGGCGGCCTTCGCCGACCGGCAGCTGCTGGTCGAGAAGACGGTCGACGGCTCCGTGACGAGGAGCGGTGTGACGGTCCTGGAGGGCGAGGACCGGGTCCGGGAGCTGTCGCGGATGCTCGCGGGCCAGGAGGACTCGGAGACGGCCCGTGCGCACGCCGAGGAGCTGCTCGCCTCGGCGCGGGCGGACAGGTAGCGCGGATATCGGGGCAGGCGCGCACGGGAGCCCCTCGGTGGGGCTCCCGTCCCGGGGCCCGACTCGCCCGGCGGTCGCGCGGCCTCCGGGCAGGCGCGGGCAGGGGCGCCGGACGGTCGGAGCGGGTGCGTCCGGACGGCAAGAGCGCGCCATTTGTCTCACCCGTGCGAGTGATGCGGTGCGGCTCGTTGTCACCAGGCGCACGGCAACAACGCTCCGGCGGTCCCGGAACGTGCGTACGGACTGGCATCCTTGGCGCTGTACATACCGCCGACTCGGGAGCCCCGGGAGCCATTCAACGTGTCACAGCTGCATACGGTCCAAGTCCTCGGCGGGGGCAGTGCGGGCAGCAGCGCACATGTCAGCTCGCTGTCCGCAGGGCTCGTGGCCAGGGGCGTGCGGGTCACGGTCTGCGCACCGGCCGAGCTGGACCGCGCCTACGACTTCCCCGCCACCGGAGCACATTTCCTGCCCGTTCCCCGGCGCAGTGACCCCTCCGCCGTCGCTGCGCTGCGTGCCGCCTGCGCGGACGCCGACGTCGTTCACGCCCATGGACTGCACGCGGCGGTACGCGCCGGGCTCGCGCTCAGCGGGCGGCGCACCCCGCTCGTCCTGACCTGGCACACCCGCTCCCATGCCGAGGGCGCCCGGCGCCGGCTGCTGCGCATGCTGGAGCGAAGGGCCGTCCGTGCGGCGGCCGTTGTCCTCGGTACGTCATCGGACCTGGTCGACCGTGCCCGCAGGTGCGGTGCGCGCGATGCCCGGCTCGCGCCGGTCGCGGTGCCCGTGGCCCGGTTCCCCGTGAGTGTCCACGACGGCAAGGCGAGGGCCGAACTGGGCGCGGTCGAGCGGCCGTTGCTGATGTCCGTGGGCAGTCTCGTGCCGGCCCACGGGTACGACACGCTGCTGGACGCCGCCCGGATGTGGCGTGAACTCGACCCCGTACCCCTGCTGATCATCGCGGGGGAGGGGCCGTCCAGGGCGGCCCTGCAGCGCCGCATCAGGGACGAGGAGCTGCCCGTCAGCCTCATCGGCTGCCGGGAGGACATCGGTGAACTCCTCGCCGCCGCCGATCTGGCGATCCTGTCCAGCCGCTGGGAGGCCCGGTCGCTCCTGGCCCAGGAGTCGCTGAGGCTCGGTGTCCCGCTGGTCGCCACCGCGGTCGGCGGAGTGCCCGAACTCGTGGGTGAAGCCGCCGAACTCGTACCGTACGGGAACGCCGAAGCGCTCGCCCGTACCGTGATCCGGCTGCTCGGCGACCCGGAGCGGCGGGCGCGGCTGACGGCCGCTGGGCCCGTACAGGCCGCCGGCTGGCCGACCGAGGACGACACGATCGCGCAAGTGCTCGCGGTGTACGACGAGTTGGCGCAGCCGCAGCTGGTCCGCACCCGCTGACTCGCTTCTCCGAAGAGGGCGTTACGAGGCGTGGCGGCGGGCGCGCAGGGCCAGGCTCAGGGCCAGCACCGTCTGCGGGTCGTCCAGGTCCGTGCCGAGCAACTCGCCTATACGGGCCAGCCTGTTGTAGAGCGTCTGCCGGTTCAGATGCAGTTCGCGGGCCGTCTCCGCCTTGCGGCCCGCATGAGCGAGATACGCCTCAAGAGTGGGGAGGAGCGGGGGCCGCGAGGTGCGGTCGTGGTCGCGCAGCGGGCCGATCGCCCGGTCCACGAAGGCCGCCAGATCCGGATGGTCCCGCAGCCGCCACAGCAGCAGATCGATGTCGAGGCGCCGGGCGTCGTACCAGGGGCGGTCGCTGAGCCCCTGCGCTGCGGCTGCCGTCTCCGCCGCGTGCCGCAGCCCCGCGCCGGCCGCTGCCCAGCCGCCCGCCACACCGACCACCACGACCGGCGGATGCGATCCGGCGCGCTCCAGGCCCGCGCGTGCCACGCCCGCCCGCAGGGCCGCGGCGACCCGGTCGGCCACCGCTGTGCGTTCGGTCTCCGAGCGCAGCCCCAGCAGCAACGGGACCCTGCCCTCCACGGGGCGGACGCCGAGCAGTACGGGCACGCCCACCGATGACAGTTCCTCCAGGACCGCGCGGGCGAGCAGCGCCCAGTTGCCCGAGGGGGAGAGTTCGGGGGCCAGTCGCATCACCACGGGCAGCAGCGGAGCCTCGCCCGGCTTGAAACCGAGGACCCTGGCCTGGGCGGGCGCGTCCTCGGGGGCGATCCGGCCCTCGGCGAGGTCGGTGAGGAAGTCGCCCCGGCCGCGTGCCGCGAGCTCCTCCTCCTGGCGCGCCTGCATCAGGACGACGGCGATCAGGCCCGCGGCCCGCTCGGCCGCCATCCGGTGCACGGGCACCAGCGGCCCGTCCACGGCCAGCATCACCAGCCTGGCCCGCACCGAACCGGCCCCCGCGCCGCCGCCGGGTACATCCACCAGCAGGGCACTGGCGGGCGGGCTCTCGCGGGCCGCCCGGCCGCCGCGCATCCCGTCCCAGACCTGGAGCGGATCCGCGCTCGCCGGGCGCGCCCCGGTGCCCGCCGCGTACAGCAACTGGCCGTCGGCGGTCTCCAGGAAGACCGGGTTGGCGGTGAAGTCCGCCAGGATGCCGAGCACCTGCGGGACCCCGCCGCCGCCCAGCAGCGCGTGCGTACAGCGCATGTGGACCTCCTCGGCCTGCTGGAGGAGCGCGTAGTGCCCGTTGACGATCTCGGTGTGGACCTCCTCGGTCACCGCCACGAACGGCACCTCGCGGTGCAGCTGCACGAGCGGCAGCCCGGCCGCGCGCGCGGCGTCCACGATGGACGCGGGCAGTCGGCTGAAACGCGGTCCGAGTTCCACCACGAGCGCGGCTATGCCACGGTCGGCGAGCCGGCGAACGAAGGCCCGCTGCTCGGCGGGGCGGGTGCCGAGCCCGAGGCCGGTGGTGAGCAGCAGTTCGCCGCCCTTGAGGAGCGACGCGATGTTCGGTACCTCGCCGGCGTGCACCCAGCGCACCGTACGGTTCAGCCGGTCGGCACCGGCCACGACCTCCGGGAGCCCGCCGCGCAGCCCGGGGAGCTCCAGCGCGCGCTGCACGGTTATTCCGCCTTGGGTCTCCACTGGCTGAGGCCTCACGCTTTCACTCGGATCCGCAGGACTGTCGCCCTGACCAGGAAGTTACCGGGCGAATGGGGCCGTGAACATCGACCGTTCCGTCGATATGGCGTGCGTCACAGTTGCCCGGCGGGCTGGATGTTGTGGTTGAGGCGGAACACGTTGCCGGGGTCGTACCGCGCCTTGACCGCGGACAGCCGCGCGTAGTTCTCGGCGCCGACACCCTCGACGACCCGGGACGATCCCTCGTTCCCGATGAAGTTCAGATACACGGCGCCACCTGACCAGGGACGCATATCGGCGCGCACATCGCGTACCCACTGCTTGGCGCGCGCGTCGTCCGACGGGCTCTCCCAGACGCCGAAGGGGTGGACCGCCCAGGGGGCGGAGCGCCACGGCAGCGGGTATCCGTCGGTGTTCCTGGACACCGCGCCGCCCATCGGGAACAGCACGTGCTGGGTCGCCGAAGGCATCGGCATGTCGTCCGCGCGGGCGCAGAACACCTCCACCGCCTCGTCCGGGAGACTGTCGAGATACTCGGCGGACCAGTAGTTCCGCATGCCGGGCGGGTCGTCCAGCATGCACTGGAGGTCCGCGTACGGCAGTTCGGCGATTAGCTCCGCCTCGTGGCCGAGCGCGAGCAGCGGGGCCGCGACGGCGCGGGCCCGTTCCTCCGTTCCCGCGAAGGTGAGCAGCGTCGCGCAGACCGGCGTGCCGACCAGACGCTCCGGTACGAAGTCCTCGGGCGGCGCCGTGAAGTAGAGACAGCCGCCGCCCGCCTCGTCCGGCGCCGAGCCCATCACGTCGCGGAACGTCTCGACGACGGGGCGGCCCTCCTCGGGGCGGTGGAGCAGCAGGACGAAGCTCATCGCGGGCAGTTCGTGCAGTTCAAGGGTGAGGGCCGTGGCGACGCCGAAGTTGCCGCCGCCGCCGTGCAGGGCCCAGAAGAGCTCGGGGTTCTCGTCGACACTCGCGTGCACCGTTTCGCCGTCCGCGGTGACCAGCTCGACGGACAGCAGGTTGTCGCAGGCGAGCCCGAACTTCCGCTCCAGCCAGCCGGAACCGCCGCCGAGCGTGAAGCCCCCGACGCCGGTGGTGGAGGCCCGGCCGCCGGTCGTCGCCAGACCGTACGGCTGGGTCGCCCGGTCCAGGTCGCTCATGGTGGCCCCGCCGCCCACCCGTACCGCGCGGGACGCAGGGTCGACCGTCACCTCGTTCATTCGGCGCAGGTCGACGACGAGCCCGCCTTCGCTCAACGCGGTGCCGGCCACGCCGTGGCCCCCGCCGCGCACGGCGATCTCCAGCCCGTGCGCCTGGGCGAAGCGCAGGGCGTGCGCCACATCGGCGGGGGACTCGCACTGGGCGATGACCGAGGGACGGCGGTCGATCATGCCGTTGAAGACGGTGCGTGCTTCGTCGTAACCCGTGTCGGCGGGTGTGAGCGCGTCCCCCGCGAGTTCCTCACGAAGGCCGGTGAGGTCGGCTTCGACTGTGCTGCGGGGCGCCATCGAGGGCCCCCTTCCGGAGGCGTGACAGGACAGTCCAAGCGTATTACCGCTTGCTCGTACCGGCCGTTCGGCACTGTCCTGCCATCGCACCCCCCGTGGGCTCAGCCGACGTACGCGCCGCTCGCCGTCAGCCGCAGGGCCGTGTCGATCAGCGGCACGTGACTGAACGCCTGCGGGAAGTTGCCCACCTGGCGTTGCAGCCGGGGGTCCCACTCCTCCGCGAGCAGCCCCAGGTCGTTGCGGAGCGAGAGCAGCTTCTCGAAGAGGCGGCGCGCCTCGTCGACCCGCCCGATCATGGCGAGGTCGTCCGCCATCCAGAACGAACACGCCAGGAACGCGCCCTCGTCACCCTCCAGGCCGTCCACGCCCGCGTCCTCGCCCGCGGTCGGGTAGCGCAGGATGAAACCGTCCTCCGTGGACAGCTCCCGCTGGATCGCCTCGATCGTGCCGATGACCCGCTTGTCGTCCGGTGGCAGGAAGCCCATCTGCGGGATGAGCAGCAGGGACGCGTCCAGCTCCTTCGAGCCGTAGGACTGCGTGAAGGTGTTGCGTTCCGGGTCGTAGCCCCGCTCGCAGACATCGCGGTGGATGTCGTCGCGCAGCTCGCGCCAGCGCTCCAGCGGCCCCTCGGTGTCCCCGGACTCGATCAGCTTGATGGTCCGGTCGACCGCGACCCAGGCCATCACCTTGGAGTGAACGAAGTGGCGGCGCGGCCCGCGCACCTCCCAGATGCCCTCGTCGGGCTCGTCCCAGTGCTTCTCCAGGTAGCTGATCAGCTTGAGCTGGAGCCCCACCGCGTAGTCGTTGCGGGTCAGGCCGGTCATGTGCGCCAGATGCAGCGCCTCGGTGACCTCGCCGTACACATCGAGCTGGAGCTGCCCCGCCGCGCCGTTGCCGACGCGGACCGGGCCGGAGTTCTCGTACCCGGGCAGCCAGTCGAGCTCGGCCTCGCCGAGCTCCCGCTCGCCCGCGATCCCGTACATGATCTGAAGGTTCTCCGGGTCGCCCGCGACGGCCCGCAGCAGCCATTCGCGCCAGGCCCGGGCCTCCTCGCGGTAGCCGGTGCGCAGCAGGGAGGAGAGGGTGATCGCCGCGTCACGCAGCCACGTGTAGCGGTAGTCCCAGTTCCGTACGCCCCCGATCTCCTCCGGCAGGGAGGTCGTGGGGGCCGCCACGATGCCGCCTGTGGGCGCGTACGTGAGGGCCTTGAGGGTGATCAGGGAGCGGACCACGGCCTCCCGGTAGGGCCCGTGGTACGTGCACTGGTCGACCCACTCGCGCCAGAACTGCTCCGTCGCCTCAAGGGAACCCTCGGGGTCGGGCAGGGCCGGGGGCTCGCGGTGCGAGGGCTGCCAGCTGATGGTGAGCGCGATCCGGTCGCCGGGGCCCACGGTGAAGTCGGAGTACGTCGTCAGGTTCTTGCCGTAGGTCTCGGCCGGAGTGTCCAGCCAGACCGAGTCGGGGCCGGCGACGGCGACGGTACGGCCGTCGACCTTGTGCACCCAGGGCGTGACCCGCCCGTAGCTGAACCGCATGCGCAGCTCCGAGCGCATCGGCACCCGGCCGCTCACACCCTCCACGATCCGGATCAGCTGCGGCGCGCCGTCACGCGGCGGCATGAAATCGGTCACGCGGACGGTGCCGCGCGGCGTGTCCCACTCCGATTCCAGGATGAGGGAGTCCCCTCGGTAGCGGCGACGGTCCGCGTAAGGCGGCGGTGTCCCCTCGCCGGTCGCCGGGGCCAGACGCCAGAAGCCGTGCTCCTCGGTGCCAAGCAGTCCTGCGAAGACGGCGTGCGAATCGAAGCGGGGCAGGCACAGCCAGTCGGCCGTGCCGTCCCGGCAGACCAGGGCAGCGGTCTGCATGTCTCCGATGAGTGCGTAATCCTCGATGCGCCCGGCCACGTGCATCTCCAGTCGAACGGCCATGTCGCCCCGAGGGGCGCTTACTGCAGGTCAAGGGTCGTGGGTCGTGGGGGAAGAACCGACGAGATCTCGCACCGGCTGAGCGGGCGGGGGTGGTGCCGCTGGCCGGCCAGCTCGGCAGCAAGTGTCCGAGCAGGATACGACGCAGATGGATGATCCGCGCGACCGTCTCGGCAACACCCCTGAGCCGAACGGGTGGGACGTGAAACGAGTGCGGTCATCCTGTGTGGCCCGTGTGAGGGAGTGTGGCCGGAAGCAGCCTCTCGTCGTCGCTGTTACCCTGGTAGCCCGTGGACCGGTGGTCGTTCCCGACAGTGGACGAGACCCCCGAACCGCAGCGACGGCACCTCCGGATTCTCCGGTTCGGCAACGCCGGCACGCACCTCACGATCGCGACCACGGGAGCCCCCTTTGGCTATGCAGCCCACATCCACGACGACCAAGCACATCTTCGTCACCGGGGGTGTCGCCTCCTCCCTCGGCAAGGGTCTGACTGCCTCCAGCCTGGGTGCCCTGCTCAAGGCACGGGGCCTGCGGGTCACCATGCAGAAGCTCGACCCCTACCTCAACGTCGACCCGGGCACGATGAACCCCTTCCAGCACGGAGAGGTGTTCGTCACCAACGACGGCGCCGAGACCGACCTGGACATCGGCCACTACGAGCGCTTCCTCGACGTCGACCTCGACGGCTCGGCCAACGTCACCACCGGCCAGGTCTACAACACGGTCATCGCCAAGGAGCGGCGCGGCGAGTACCTCGGCGACACCGTCCAGGTCATCCCGCACATCACCAACGAGATCAAGCACCGCATCCGCCGCATGGCGACCGACGACGTCGATGTCGTCATCACCGAGGTCGGCGGCACGGTCGGCGACATCGAGTCGCTGCCGTTCCTGGAGACCGTCCGTCAGGTCCGCCACGAGGTCGGCCGGGACAACGTCTTCGTCGTCCACATCTCGCTGCTGCCCTACATCGGGCCGTCCGGCGAGCTGAAGACCAAGCCCACCCAGCACTCGGTCGCGGCCCTGCGCAACATCGGTATCCAGCCGGATGCCATCGTGCTGCGCGCCGACCGTGAGGTCCCGACCGCCATCAAGCGCAAGATCTCGCTGATGTGCGACGTCGACGAGACCGCCGTGGTGGCCTGCCCGGATGCCCGCTCGATCTACGACATCCCCAAGGTGCTGCACACCGAGGGTCTGGACGCCTATGTCGTGCGCAAGCTCGACCTGCCGTTCCGCGATGTCGACTGGACCACGTGGGACGACCTGCTGGACCGCGTCCACAACCCCGACCACGAGATCACCGTCGCGCTCGTCGGCAAGTACATCGACCTGCCCGACGCCTATCTCTCCGTCACCGAGGCCATCCGTGCCGGTGGCTTCGCGAACAAGGCCCGCGTCCAGGTCAAGTGGGTCGCGTCCGACGACTGCAAGACCCCGGCCGGCGCCGCGAAGCAGCTCGCCGACGTCGACGCGATCTGTGTCCCCGGCGGCTTCGGCGACCGCGGTGTCAACGGCAAGATCGGCGCCATCCAGTACGCCCGCGAGAACAAGGTGCCGCTGCTGGGCCTCTGCCTCGGCCTCCAGTGCATCGTGATCGAGGCGGCGCGCAACCTCGCCGAGATCCCCGACGCCAACTCCACCGAGTTCGACGCCGCCACCTCCCACCCCGTCATCTCGACGATGGAGGAGCAGCTCGCGTACGTCGAGGGCGCGGGCGACCTGGGCGGCACGATGCGCCTCGGCCTCTACCCCGCGAAGCTCGCCGAGGGTTCGGTCGTCCGTGAGGCGTACGCCGACCAGCCGTACGTGGAGGAGCGCCACCGCCACCGCTACGAGGTCAACAACGCCTACCGCACCGAGCTGGAGAAGAAGGCCGGTCTGGTCTTCTCCGGCACCTCCCCGGACAACAAGCTCGTCGAGTTCGTCGAATACCCGCGCGAGGTCCACCCCTACCTGGTCGCCACCCAGGCGCACCCGGAGCTCATGTCCCGCCCGACCCGCCCGCACCCGCTCTTCGCGGGCCTGGTGAAGGCGGCCGTGGAGCGCAAGACGGCCAAGTAGTCCGCAGGAGATACCGTTGACCGGGGTACGCGTCCGCAGGGACACGTACCCCGGTTTCTGTTTGTTCGTGGTTCGTGGGAGGACGTACATGGGTTTCCAGGACACGCCCGAGGAGTGGCAGGTCACCGCGACCGCGACGCCCTTCACCGGCAAGAAGACCAGCATCCGGGCCGACGACGTCGTCATGCCCGACGGCACGACCGCACGCCGCGACTACCAGGTCCACCCCGGCTCCGTGGCGGTCCTCGCGCTCGACGAGGACGGCCAGGTCCTCGTCCTGCGGCAGTACCGCCACCCTGTGCGCCACAAGCTCTGGGAGATCCCGGCAGGACTGCTCGACGTCCCCGGCGAGAACCCCTTGCACGCCGCCCAGCGCGAGCTGTACGAGGAGGCGCACGTCAAGGCCGAGGACTGGCGGGTGCTGACCGACGTCTACACCACCCCGGGCGGCTGCGACGAAGCGGTACGCATCTTCCTGGCCCGGGACCTCTCCGATGTGGTGGGCGAACGCTTCGAGGTCTCCGAGGAGGAGGCCGACATGGAGCTGGCGCGGGTGCCGCTCCAGGAGCTCGTACGAGGGGTACTCGCCGGGGACCTGCACAACAACTGTCTGGTCGTGGGAGTCCTCTCGCTCACCGCTGTGCTCGCCGGCGAGGGCGTGGACTCGCTGCGCCCGGCCGAAGCTCCGTGGCCGGCCCGTCCGTTCGAGGCCTGACGGCCCGTCCGCTCGCCTCTCTCCGTACGCGCCCCCGGTCGGACGATCGTAGAAAACGCTGATCCGATCGGGGGACCCGTCCGCCGCGCTCCACCGTGATCGTCCGCACCCCTGAACTACGCTCGGAAAGCCCCGTCCGGAGTTCCGGCGGGCACCGCGTGCAGCGAAGTGGAGCGTGGCTCGTGACCGATCAGGCGGTGGACACCAGCGGCCCGGCCGGAGCAGCGGGGACCGAGGAGCCGTCCGGCGCCACCCCACCCCAATTCTTCGGGCGGGAACGCGAGTTGAAGGAGCTCCGGGCCGATATCGAGCGGGCCGGTCTGGACACGCTCGCGGGGCGCGGGAGCGCCCGTGCCCGGGTGCTGCTGATCGCGGGCCGGCCGGGTTCGGGGCGCAGCGCACTGGCCGCCGAGCTCGCGCGAAGACTCACGGGTCCGGGTTCCGGTGAGGGTTCCGCATCGGCTTCCGGTTCGGGTTCCGGAGCGGCTCGTTCGGGTGACTATCCGGACGGTGTGCTGCGGGTCGGGCTCACCGACCCCGGCGGCGACCGGGTCCCCACCGAACGTACCGCCCGCGACATCCTGAACCTGGTGGGTGTGGCCGCCCCGCCCGGCGCCGACGAGGACGAGCTCTCCGAGATGGTCCGCGAGGCCCTCGCCGTACGCCGTGTCCTGCTCCTGCTCGACGACGCCGTGGACGCCGAACAGGTCGACCCGCTCCTGCCCGACAACCCGGACTGCCTGGTCGTGGCCACCGCTACGGGCCCGCTCACCGGCATCCCCGGGGTCCGCCCCTGCACCATCGGCGGCCTGGACGCGGGCTCCGCCGTGCAGCTGCTCGGCCGGATCATCGGCCAGGTCCGCATCACCGTCGACCCGCGCACCGCCGAGACCCTTGCCGAGGAGTGCGGCGGGCAGCCCGCCGCGCTGGCCCTCGTCGGAGGCTGGCTCGCCGCCCACCCCATGGCGTCGGTGGCCGATGTCACCAAGCAGGTGCACGAACTGCCCGACGACACGGACCAGCCCACCGGCGCCCGCCCGCTGGCCCGCGCGTTCCGTCTGGTCTACGAGTCCCTGCCGCAGGCCGCCGCCCGGATACTGCGACTGCTCGCACTCGCGCCCGCCGGACTCGCCGACGCCCACACCGCCTCCGCGCTGGCCGGCTGTTCCGTCTCGGCGGCCCAGTCGACGCTGGACGACTTCGTCGGCCTCGGCCTGCTGCGCGGCGACGGCGCCGCTCTGCCGCAGTACGAGGTGCCCGGCTGCCTGGCCCCGATGCTGCGCGCACTCCTGGAGGACCGGGACCGGCCGGCCGAGATCCAGCTGGCCAGGGCCCGGATGCTGGAGCGGACCGTGCGCCAGCTCCAGTCCTGCCGGGCGGTCACCGACCCCGAGGACTCCCCGTCCCAGCGGAAGCTGGCCGGACTGCCGCGATCCCTGCGGTTCCCCAACGCCGAGTCGGCCGCCGCCTGGCTGCGCATCCGCCAGCCCGCCCTGCTGGCTTCGGCCAGGATCGCCGTCGAGGACGGTGATCTGGACACCCTGGCCAGGAGGCTGGTGGCCGCACTCGTACGGGCGCTGGCCGTCCACCGCGGCACGGAGGAGGCGGCGCCCGAGCTCTACGGGCTGCACCGGCTGGTCCTCGATGTCGCCGAACGCCGCGATCTGCCGCGCGAAAGGGCCGCCGCCCTGCTCAATCTCGCCGATCTGGACGCCAGAACCGGCCGTACGCAGGACGCGCTGACCCGATACCGGGCAGCGCTGGACGCCGGACGGCAGGCGAAGGACCTCTACGCGACCGGCCGCGCGATGGAATCCGTAGGCGGGGCCTACGCCGAGCTCGGGGACTTCCACCGGGCCTCCGACTGGTACGGCCGGGCCCTCGCGCAGCGGCTCACCCAGGGGGAGCGGGCCGACGAGGCGCGGCTGTACGGGCGTCTCGGTGCCGTACACACCTATGCCGGGCGGTACGGCGAGGCCCTGCGGAACTGGCGGGCCGCCGCGGCGGGCCATCGCAGGCTCGGGGACGTGCCCGCCCAGGCGCGGGCGCTCAGTGAGGCCGCGCGGGTCCAGGAGTACGCGGGCCGTCCGCAGGAGTCGCTGCACACGTGCAGGGAAGCGGTGGAGCTGGCACGGCAGGCGCAGGACGTACGGCTCCAGGCGGCGCTCCAGCTGCGGCTGGCCGACACGCTGGACCGGCTGGGAGACCCCGCGGCGGCCAGGCTGCACCGGGGTGCGGCCGACAGATTGCTTGGCGAGGAGGGTTCTGCCTACGAAATCCGTAGTGCTTCGGCTGAAAGTTAATGCTTTGTAAGGCTAGACAGCGCGAAGTCCTTCATTAGACTGGCTCTGCCGCGTGTCACTGCGGTGTCTCCATTTATGCTGGGTGTATCCGGGTATCCACCGCTATGCCCGTACCCCCTCCGAGCCAAGGACCGTGATCGACGTGAAGGTCGGCATCCCCCGCGAAGTCAAGAACAACGAGTTCCGGGTGGCGATCACCCCTGCCGGAGTGCATGAGCTCGCCCGCCAAGGCCACCAGGTCCTGGTCGAGCAGAACGCCGGCGCCGGTTCGTCCATCACGGACGAGGAGTACATCGCCGCCGGAGCGCAGATACTGGCCACCGCAGACGAGGTCTGGGCAGCCGCCGACCTCCTGCTCAAGGTCAAGGAGCCGGTCGCCGAGGAGTACCACCGCCTCCGCAAGGGCCAGACGCTCTTCACCTACCTGCACCTCGCCGCCTCCCGCGAGTGCACCGACGCGCTGCTCGAGTCGGGCACCACGGCCATCGCGTACGAGACGGTCGAGACCGCCACCCGCGCGCTTCCGCTGCTCGCCCCGATGTCCGAGGTCGCGGGCCGGCTGGCCCCGCAGGTCGGCGCGTACCACCTGATGCGCTCGGTCGGCGGCCGTGGTGTGCTTCCGGGCGGCGTCCCGGGCACGGCGCCCGGTGAGTGCGTCGTCATCGGCGGCGGTGTCTCCGGCTGGAACGCCACGCAGATCGCCGTCGGTCTCGGCTTCCACGTCACGCTGCTCGACCGCGACATCAACAAGCTCCGTGAGGCCGACAAGGTCTTCGGTACGAAGGTGAAGACGGTCGTCTCCAACGCCTTCGAGCTGGAGAAGGCGGTCGTCGAGGCCGACCTCGTCATCGGCGCCGTTCTGATCCCCGGAGCGAAGGCCCCGAAGCTGGTCACCAACGAGCTCGTCGCCAAGATGAAGCCCGGAAGTGTACTTGTCGACATTGCAATCGATCAGGGTGGCTGCTTCGAGGACTCGCACCCGACGACGCACGCCGAGCCGACCTTCATGGTCCACAACTCGGTCTTCTACTGCGTCGCCAACATGCCGGGTGCGGTGCCGAACACCTCCACGTACGCGCTCACCAACGCGACGATGCCGTACATCCTGGAGCTCGCGAACCGCGGCTGGGTCGAGGCCCTGCGCCGCGACGCCGCACTCGCCAAGGGGCTCAACACCCATGACGGGCAGGTCGTTTACCGCGAGGTGGCCGAGGCGCACGGCCTCGACCACGTCGAGCTGAACACGCTTCTCGGCTGACGAGTCAACACTTCTCGTCAACCTCATACGTCCGGCCGGACCTTGCTCAGCAAGGCCCGGCCGGACGCGTGTCCGGGCCCTGTGAGGCGCTCGCTCAACTCGCCTCGAACGTAACCCTTTACCCGTTTCGTGCCCCCGCGAAATGTGCGGCTTGTTCTCCGTGCACCCTTGACAGAGGGGTGTTCGATTGCCGACACAACGGGCCGGGTCCGGCGGATTGTGTTGCTGCGGACCGGTGACACGCCATAGAGTCGCCAATCGTCGGCATGGTGCCACGCTGACCTATCGATAAGTTTCCTGGTCACGTCCAAGGAGGTAAGACGACTTGTGAATGAGTCGACATTTACTCCTGGGGGTGGTCAACCAGGGATGCCCGCACGGGGTCTGAGCCCGATCGGGCTCGAAGCTGTCGGCTCCGTCGCTGTCCGCACCTTCGCCACCCACCAGCACATGACGACAGCCCCCCAGATGATGGACGGCCTACACGTGAACGCCACGGCCGGCAACGAGAGTGGTCGCAAGTCCGACCACTTCGCCGACTTCGCCGAGGTGCCCGAGGGGCACTTCTACGACCCCGACGCCGAGTACGAGCCCGATCCGGAGTACGCGGCCACGCTCGCACCCGACGCCGCGCGCCAGCGCCGCGAGAGGATCGGTCCGACGGGCCGCCCGCTGCCGTACTTCCCGATCCCGGGCCCGCTGACCTCTCACGGCCCCGCGAAGATCATCGCGATGTGCAACCAGAAGGGCGGCGTCGGCAAGACCACGTCGACCATCAACCTGGGTGCGGCGCTCGCGGAGTACGGACGACGCGTCCTGCTCGTCGACTTCGACCCGCAGGGTGCCCTGTCGGTCGGCCTCGGGGTCAACCCGATGGAGCTCGACCTGACGGTCTACAACCTGCTCATGGAGCGGGGCATGTCGGCCGACGAGGTCCTGCTGAAGACCGCAGTGCCCAACATGGACCTGCTCCCGAGCAACATCGACCTCTCGGCCGCGGAAGTACAGCTGGTCAGCGAGGTCGCCCGCGAGTCCACCCTGCAGCGCGCGCTCAAGCCGCTGATGGCCGACTACGACTACATCGTGATCGACTGTCAGCCCTCGCTGGGTCTCCTCACCGTGAACGCCCTGACGGCGGCTCACAAGGTGATAGTGCCGCTCGAGTGCGAGTTCTTCGCGCTGCGAGGCGTGGCCCTGCTCACCGAGACCATCGAGAAGGTCCAGGAGCGACTCAACCCGGAACTGGAGCTCGACGGCATCCTCGCCACCATGTACGACTCCCGCACCGTGCACAGCCGCGAGGTCCTCGCGCGCGTCGTCGAGGCATTCGACGAGCACGTCTACCACACGGTCATCGGACGCACGGTGCGCTTCCCGGAGACCACGGTCGCCGGTGAGCCCATCACCACGTACGCCTCCAACTCGGTCGGCGCCGCCGCCTACCGCCAGCTCGCCAGGGAGGTGCTCGCCCGGTGTCACGCCGAGTGAGTCTTCCGGGCGCCGACGAACTGTTCCGTACGACCGGGGGAATGGGCCTCCAGTCCTCCTCACCCGCGGAACGGCGACGCAAGGCGAACGGTGAGGCACGCGTGCCGGCGCCGGCCGGGGAGAGCGACTCCCGGACGGACACGCCGGGACAGAGCGGGGGACCGGCAGGGGCGGGGAGCGGTTCGGCCGCCCCCTCCCGTGAGGAGCACTCGGCGGCCGAGGCCGACGGGAGCGAGCCGCGCAGCCGCGGCGGAGAGGCCGACCGTCCCGCGGCGGCCGGCACGCCCGGCGCCGTGTCCCGGCCCCCGTCCTCGCAGGAACCCGTGCCCGCCGTCCAGCAGCAGCGCAGGCGTGGTGGCGGACGTGGTGCGAACCGCAGGCCCAGCGGCCGGGAGCGCCACGACGAGAAGATCACGGTCTATGTGTCGGCCGAGGAACTGATGGACCTCGAACACGCCCGGCTGGTCCTGCGCGGCGAGCACGGGCTCGCGGTCGACCGCGGGCGCATCGTCCGCGAGGCCGTCGCTGTCGTACTCGCCGACCTGGAGTCGCGGGGCGACGCGAGCATCCTCGTACGGCGACTGCGCGGTCGCTGAGCGGAACGGCGCAGGTAGCCTGCCCGGGAGGGCCGCCGACCGGGTGGCCCGGCCCCGGGTACGGGCCACCACCCGCCCGTCTCCCCGCCGCACCCCTGGACCGCGATGCCGACGACCGACGACGCCGCCCGCCCGCCCCGCCGTACCCTCGGCCGCGGGCCGGGCGCGGTGGGGGCCGAGCCCGCGGAAGCCGTCCCCGCATCCGTACGTGAACCCGCATCCGTACGTGAACCCGCGCCCGCCCCCGTACCCGAAGCGCCCCGCGAAGTGCCCGAAGCGCCGCGCGAAACGGTCCCCGCCGAGCCCGGTGAGGCAGGTGAGGCCGGCGACAAGCGGTTCACCGTGCGGCTCGCGAACTTCGAGGGCCCTTTCGATCTTCTGCTCCAGTTGATCTCCAAGCACAAGCTCGATGTGACCGAGGTCGCCCTTTCCAAGGTCACCGACGAGTTCATGGCGTACATCCGCGCCATGGGCCCGGACTGGGACCTCGACCAGACCACCGAGTTCCTCGTCGTCGCCGCGACCCTGCTGGACCTCAAGGCCGCCCGGCTGCTCCCCACCGCCGAGGTGGAGGACGAGGCGGACCTCGCGCTCCTCGAAGCGCGGGACCTGCTCTTCGCACGGCTGCTGCAATATCGCGCGTACAAACAGATCGCCGAGATCTTCCAGACCAGGCTGGAGGCCGAGGCCCGCCGCCACCCGCGTACCGTCGGCCTCGAACCGCACCACGCGGAGCTGCTGCCCGAGGTCGTCATCAGCATCGGACCCGAGGGTTTCGCCAGGCTGGCCGTGAAGGCGATGCAGCCGAAGGCCAAGCCGCAGGTGTACGTCGACCACATCCACGCACCCCTGGTCAGCGTGCGGGAGCAGGCCGAGATCGTCGTGATGCGGCTGCGCGAGGCGGGCGAGCTGAATTTCCGCGCCCTCACCGAGGACGCACCGGACACCCTCACCGTCGTCGCCCGCTTCCTCGCGCTGCTGGAGCTGTACCGGGAGAAGGCCGTCACCCTCGACCAGGAGGAGGCGCTCGGTGATCTGCTCGTGCGCTGGGCGGGCGGTGAGGACGCGGTTCCCACCGTGACGGACGAGTTCGACCAGGAGATCCACGAGTCGCAGGACACACCGGAGGACGTACAGGCATGAGTGAGCAGAGCCACGAGGACGGGCAGGGCGCCACCGTCGCAGGACTCGACCTCAAGCCCGCCCTGGAGGCGGTCCTCATGGTCGTGGACGAGCCCGCCACCGAGGAACACCTCGCCAAGGTGCTCCAGCGCCCCCGCAGGGCCGTGGCGGACGCCCTGCGGGAACTGGCCGACGAGTACACCGTGCAGCGCCGTGGATTCGATCTGAGGCTCGTGGCGGGCGGCTGGCGCTTCTATACCCGCCCCGAGTACGCGGAGGCCGTCGAGGGCTTCGTCCTGGACGGCCAGCACGCCCGCCTCACCCAGGCGGCTCTGGAGACCCTCGCCGTCGTCGCGTACCGCCAGCCGGTGAGCCGCTCCAGGGTCTCGGCGGTGCGCGGAGTGAACTGCGACGGCGTGATGCGGACCCTCCTCCAGAGGGGCCTGGTGGAGGAGGCGGGCGCGGAACCCGAAACAGGTGCGATCCTGTACAGGACGACGAACTACTTTCTGGAGCGTATGGGCCTGCGAGGCCTGGACGAGCTCCCGGAGCTCGCGCCCTTCCTCCCGGAGGCGGACGCGATCGAGGCTGAGACGCTAGAGGGTGTGCCGTCGTTCGATCCGGACGCACCGGACACCCCGGATACTCACGCACACGACAAGACGGAATTTTGATGCGAAGCAGTGGCAGGAACAGCGGAAGCGGCACCGGCGGCGGCAAGAGCGGCGGCAACCGGGACAACCGGGGTGCCGGCGCCGGCCGGGGCTCCCAGCCGAGGACCGGTGGCGGACGCGACGACCGCGGCTTCCAGCCGAAGGCCGGTGGCGGACGCGACGACAGGCGCGACGACAGGCGTGGCGGCGGGCGCGACGACAAGCGTGACGAGAAGCGCGACGACAAGCAGCAGGAGCAGCGTCCCCGCAGGCCCCGCCCCGAGGAGCGCCGCTACGACGTGGGCAACGACAAGCCGGGCGGCGACGGCGGCCCCCGCAAGGGCCGCGGTACGGCGGCACGCGGCGGCGCCAAGGGCGGCCCGAAGGCCGCACAGCACGTGAGCAAGGGCGGACGCCGTGTGGGCGCCCCGTCCCGCCCGCGCGAGCTCGACGCCAAGATCGAGCAGCGCAACCGCGACCGGTACGCGGAGAAGCCCGAGATCAGGACGCCCAAGACGCACCCGGGCGCCGAGCAGGAGGGCGAGCGGCTGCAGAAGATCCTCGCCCGCGCCGGCATGGGCTCGCGCCGGGCGTGCGAGGAGCTCATCGAGCAGGCCAGGGTCGAGGTCAACGGCGAGATCGTCCTCGAGCAGGGCAAGCGCGTCGACCCGACGCGGGACGAGATCAAGGTCGACGGTCTGACCGTCGCGACCCAGTCGCACCTGTTCTTCGCGCTGAACAAGCCCGCCGGTGTCGTCTCCACGATGGGCGACCCGGACGGCCGCCAGAACCTCGGTGACTACGTCAACAACCGCGAGACGCGGCTGTTCCACGTCGGACGCCTCGACACCGAGACCGAGGGCATCATCCTGCTCACCAACCACGGTGAGCTGGCCCACCGTCTGACGCACCCCGGGTACGGGGTGAAGAAGATCTACCTGGCCGCCATCCAGGGCCCGCTCCCGCGCGACCTCGGCAAGCGGCTCAAGGACGGCATCCAGCTGGAGGACGGGTACGCCCGCGCCGACCACTTCAGGGTCGTCGAGAACACCGGCAAGAACTACCTGGTCGAGGTGACCCTCCACGAGGGCCGCAAGCACATCGTCCGCCGGATGCTGGCCGAGGCCGGCTTCCCGGTCGAGCGGCTCGTGCGCACGTCCTTCGGGCCGATCCCGCTGGGCGACCAGAAGTCCGGCTGGCTGCGCCGGCTCACCAACACCGAGGTGGGCATGCTGATGCGCGAGGTCGGTCTGTAACCGCACTCCTCGAAGGGCCCGCGTCCGGCTCCTGTTCGTATCCGAACAGGAAATCGGCCGCGGGCCTTTTGCTGTCACCGTTCCGCCTTTATAGTCAGAGTGACTATTAAGGAGGCGGGCGTGAGTCTCGCGGACATTCTGGATCCCCTGCAGCAACCCCTGGTGACGTTCCTCGGTACGCCGGTCAGCTGGACCGAGGTTCTGGGCTTCGGCAGTGGAGCGCTCTGCGTCTGGCTCGTGGCCCGCCAGCATCTCGCCAACTGGCCGATCGGTATCGCCAACAACCTGTTCTTCATCCTGCTGTTCACCCAGGCCGGCCTGTACGCCGACGCCGGCCTCCAGATCGTCTTCATCGCCCTCGCCGCGTACGGCTGGTGGACCTGGACCCACGGGGGTGGACCAGGTACGTCCGTCCTGCCGGTGCGCGGCACCACCCGCACCGAATGGACCTGGCTGCTCACGGCGGGGGCGGTGGGGACACTCGCCCTGACCCTGCTGCTCTCCCGGGCCACCGACTCGACGGTGCCCTTCTGGGACGCGCTGACCACCTCGCTCTCGCTCATGGCGACGTACGGGCAGTGCCGCAAGCGCGTCGAGTCCTGGTGGCTGTGGATCGCCGCCGATGTCGTGTACATCCCGCTGTACGCGTACAAGGAGCTCTACCTCACCTCCCTCCTGTACATGGGCTTCCTTACGCTCTGCCTGATCGGCCTGCGCAACTGGAGCCGTGAACTGATCCCCGAGAAGCAGCAGTTGGCGGGGGTCGCGGCATGAAGCGTTACGAACACGGCCTGGTGCTCGGCAAGTTCTATCCGCCCCACGCCGGCCACCACCACCTCGTCCGCACCGCCCAGGACCGCTGCGAACGGCTGACCGTCCTGGTCTGCGCCGCCTCGGTGGAGTCCGTCCCCCTCGCCGACCGGGTCGCCTGGATGCGGGCGGTGCACCCGGATGTGACGGTGGTGGGCGCCGTCGACGACACCCGCATGGACCTCCACGACCCGGCCGTCTGGGACGCCCACATGGCCGTCTTCACCGGAGCCGTCCCGGAACGGGTCGACGCCGTCTTCACCTCGGAGTCGTACGGCGACGAGCTGGCCCGCCGCTTCGGCGCCGAATCCGTCTGCGTCGACCCCGACCGCACTGTGTTCCCGGTCTCCGGCACCGCGGTGCGCGAGGACCCGGTCGGCTGCTGGGACTTCCTCGAACCGCCCGTACGGGCCGCGCTCGCCCGCCGGATCGTCGTCCTCGGCGCCGAGTCCACCGGCACGACGACCATGGCGCGAGCCCTCGCCGAGCACTACCGCCGACGCGGAGGGGTCTGGGCGCGGACCGGCTGTGTCGACGAGTACGGGCGGGAGTTCAGCGAACAGAAGCTGGCCGGGCTGCGCCGCCTGGAGCCCGGCGCGCAATGGGAGGACGTCGTCTTCACCACGGACGACTTCCCGCTGATCGCCCGCGCCCAGAACGAACGGGAGGACGCGGCCGCCGCGACCGGCTCGCCGGTCCTCTTCTGCGACACGGACTCCTTCGCCACCACCGTCTGGCACGAGCGGTACGTGGGCGGGCGCAACCCGCTCGTCGAGCGGACCGCCGACCTTGCCACCCACCACCTCTGGCTGCTCACCGACCACGAAGGCGTCGCCTTCGAGGACGACGGGCTGCGCGACGGCGAGGAGCTGCGGCCCTGGATGACGGACCGCTTCCGCGCCGAACTCGCCAGGACAGGACGTGAGTTCATCGAACTCACCGGACCTCATACCGAACGTCTCAAGGCGGCCGTGGCCGCCGTGGACACCCTGCTCGCCACGGGCTGGCACTTCGCCGCCCCGCTCCCGGAGCGCCGATGAACACCGCCCCCGAGGGCTACGACCCCCACGCTTTCGTCCCCTTCGCGGTCACCGTCGACCTCGCCGTCTTCACGGTCCGCGAGGCGCGGCTCCACGTCCTGCTCGTGGAACGGGGCGGGGAACCGTACAAGGGACAGTGGGCGCTGCCCGGCGGCTTCATCCTGCCCAGGGAATCCGCGGAGGAGGCCGCCCGCCGCGAACTCGCCGAGGAGACCGGCCTCACCCAGGACACCGTGGGCGGACTCCACCTGGAACAGCTCCGCACCTACACCGAACCGGACCGCGACCCCAGGATGCGGGTCGTCTCCGTCGCGTACGCCGCGCTCCTGCCCGACCTGCCCGAACCGCGCGGTGGCGGGGACGCGGCCCGCGCCCAGTGGTGGGACGCGCGGGAGCCGAGCGCCCTCGCCTTCGACCACGAGCGCATCCTCGCCGACGCGTACGACCGGATCGGCGCCAAGCTCGAATACACCTGCCTGGCCACCGCCTTCTGCCCGCCTGAGTTCACGCTCGGTGAACTCCAGCAGGTCTACGAGACGGTCTGGGGCGTCGAGCTCGACCGCCCCAACTTCCGGCGCAAGGTCCTGGCCACGCCCGGCTTCGTCGAAGCCGTCGAAGGATCGCCGCGCCGCACCGGCGGACGGGGGAAACCGGCCGCCCTGTACCGGGCGGGTACCGCTGCCGCCCTGCACCCTCCACTCCTGCGCCCGGAAGGACGAACCGAATGATCGTGACGAGGACGATGACCAAACAGGCTGCCACGGGGGCCCTCATGGGCCTCGCGCTGGGCGACGCGCTGGGCTTCCCCACCGAGTTCAACGATGTGCCGGCCATCCTCGCGAAGTGCGGGCCGTGGCGGCAGATGACACTGGCGAACCCCGCGTTCGTCAGCGACGACACCCAGATGACGCTCGCGCTCGGGCGGGGCATCCGCACCGCGATGGACAGCGGACTGCTGACCCCTCACGGTCTTGTCCGGCCGGTGCGCGAGGAGTTCATCACCTGGTACCACGACCCGGAGAACAACCGGGCCCCCGGCAACACCTGCCTCCAGGCATGCCGGCTGCTCGACAGCGACCGGCCCTGGCAGGAGGCCAGCCAGACCCGCTCCAAGGGCTGCGGGGCGAACATGCGGGTCGCGCCGGTGGGCCTCGTACCGGGGCTCAGCGACGAGCAGCGCGCAGGCGCCGCACAGCTCCAGGCCGCGCTCACCCACGGCCACCCGACGGCACTGGCCGCCTCCGACCTGATGGCCCGCGCGGTGTTCCTGCTGGCCCAGGGGGCGGAGCCGCTGGGCCTCGTCGGGCAGCTGCGCAGCTACGCGTACGAGAACAGTGGCCGCTATCTGACGCGCTGGCTGGGAGACCTGTGGCGGTACGCGGGCGATGCCTCGCCCGAGGCGTACATCCGGCGCGGCTGGGACGAGTGCCTGACCGCTCTGGGGAAGGTCCAGGACGCGTTGCGTGATCCGTCACCCGAGACCGACCCGTGCGAGGTGACCGGCGACGGGTGGATCGCGGAGGAGGCCCTCGCCACGGCCCTGCACTGCTTCCTGCTCTTCCCCGAGGAACCGCTGACCGCCCTGCGCAGGGCGGCCTGCACTCGGGGCGACTCCGACTCGCTGGCCTGTCTGACGGGGGCGCTGTCGGGAGCGCACCTGGGGGCGGGGGTGTGGCCGAAGGAGTGGTCGGAGCGGATCGAGTACCGCAGCGATCTGCTGTCGCTGGGGGCGCTCTGGGACGCGTGAACCGTGCGGGGCGGTCAGGTGGGCGCCGAGGCCCGGCGGGTGCGGACCAGGAAGTCCTCCACCCGGGCACGGTCCGGGCCGGGCGGCAGCGGGGTGGTGAGCACCGCCTCGGCGTTCTCCTCGGCCAGGCGGGTCATCCGGCGCTCCACCTCGGCCCACGGGACCTCGCCCCGCTTGACCGCGAGCAGGTCCTCACGGGCATCGCCGGCCTCGATCGTCAGCCGGCCCGTACGCAGCAGGTCCCGGCTGCTCGTGAGCAGACGCAGCAGATGCATGGCGTGCTTCCAGCGGGGCGCCCCGTACAGCCGTACGTCCGCGTCGAGCTTTCGGCGCTGCCCCAGGGCGTAACCGGCGAAGCTCTGGTGGGCGAGCCGCGACAGGAAGGCCCCGCGCAGGTCGAGGAGCTCCCGGCCCGTCGCGTCGGCCCGCTCCACGAGCGGTGAGTGCAGGCACTCCAGCACATTGGGATTGGCCCGCAGCGCAAGCTCGCAGAAGCGTTCCAGTTCCCAGGAGAACTGCTCGTCCGCCGGCCCGTCGACATGGGTCGGCGGCTTCTCGAAGCGCCAGAACAGCGGGGTGGGGGCCAGGAAGACACCCCGCCGGTCCGTGTCGCTGCCGGCCGTCGCGAGCCCGAAGGCGCGGGAGCCCATCACACACGAGTAGATCGTGTGATCGCGGACGAGAACCTCGGCTTCGGGGGTGATCATGCCCGCGAGCGTACGTGCCACGGGGGTGGCCGGCGCCAGCGATTTACGCGAGCCGGATGCTCGCTCCGGACACCGTGATCTTCTCGGCGGGCAGCGGACGCGGCGCCGGTCCCGCTTCGACGGCGGCGTTCACGATGCTGTACCTGCTGCCGTGGCACGCGCAGTCGATCGTGCCGTCGGCGACCTTCGAGACCGTGCACCCGGCATGCGTACAGATCGCGGAGAAGGCCTTGAACTCGCCTTCCTTCGGCTGGGTCACCACCACCTTCTGCTCCTTGAAGATCGTGCCGCCGCCGACCGGGATGTCGGAGGTCTTGGCGAGCTCCTCGCCACCGGGAGCCGGCGTCCCGGACGCCGGGGCGCTCGGCGTCGTGGTCCGGCCCGTCTCCGGGACCGTGGCGGCCGGGGTGGTGGTGCTGTCCCCGCCGCCGTCCCCGGACGATCCGCAGCCCGTCGCCAGTGCCGCGGCGCCCGCCGCTCCCGCGGTCAGGACTGTCCTTCGCCGTGCGTTCATGGTTCTCCTCGTGTGGGGGACTCCCTGTGGCGACGATCGTGGCGGCACGGACCGGATTGGCGAAGCAACCTGGCGGGTGTGTCACTCCGCACGCTTTTCGGGCCACCCCCTCGTCTCACGGACAGAGCAGCGTGACCACGTGCCCCGCCGCCCCTCTAGGCTGAAATGAAAAGGCGCACATCAGCGCGCCCGGCGAAGAAGCGAGGGGTACGACGTGGCGGTACGAGCGGTCCGCGGAGCCGTCCAGCTGGAACTGGACGAGGCCGGACACATGGACGAGCGGGTCGGCGCCCTGCTCACCGCCATCCTGGAGCGCAACAGCCTCGTCGCGGACGACCTGATCAGTGTCTGGTTCACCGCCACACCCGATCTGCACAGCGATTTCCCCGCTGCCGCCGCCCGCGGCCTCGGCATCGTCGACGTACCGCTGATCTGCGCGCAGGAGCTCGACATCGACGGGGCCATGCCCCGCGTGGTCCGTATCCTCGCCCATGTCGAGACCGGCCTCTCCAAGGCCGGAATCAGCCACGTCTACCTCGGCGCCACCGGCGCCCTCCGCAAGGACATCGCCCAGTGAGAACAGCCGTCGTCATCGGTACCGGCCTCGTCGGCACTTCCGCAGCGCTCGCCCTCGCCGGGCGCGGCGTGCATGTCCACCTCGTCGACCAGGACCCGTCGTCGGCGCGCACCGCGGCCTCGCTCGGCGCCGGTACGGACGAGGCCCCCGAGGGCCGCGTGGACCTGGCGATCATCGCCGTGCCGCCCGCCCACACCGCCACCGTGCTGGCCACCGCCATGCGCGAAGGCGTCGCCCGCGGCTACCTGGACGTCGCGAGCGTCAAGGGCGGCCCGCGCCGCGAGCTGGAAGCGCTCGGCGTCGACCTCACGCCCTACATCGGTACGCACCCCATGGCCGGCAAGGAGCGCTCGGGCCCCCTCGCGGCCACCGGGGACCTGTTCGAGGGCCGCCCCTGGGTCCTCACCCCCACCAGGGACACCGACACCGAGGTGCTCAACCTGGCCCTGGAACTCGTCGCGCTCTGCCGCGCCGTACCGGTCGTCATGGACGCGGACGCCCACGACCGGGCCGTCGCCCTGGTCTCCCACACCCCGCAGCTGATCTCGTCGATGGTCGCCGCCCGCCTTGAGGAGGCCGACGAGACGGCCGTACGCCTCTGCGGGCAGGGAATCAGGGACGTGACCCGGATCGCGGCCTCCGACCCCCGGATGTGGGTGGAGATCCTCTCCGCCAACCCGGGTCCCGTCGCCGATGTGCTCGCCGGGGTCGCCGACGACCTGGGCGAGACGGTCCGGGCGCTGCGCGGCCTCCAGTCCGGCGACGAGGACAAGCGCAGGGCGGGCACCGAAGGCATCGAGGACGTCCTGCGCCGCGGCAACGCGGGCCGGGTCCGGGTGCCGGGCAAGCACGGGGCGGCCCCCGCCTCGTACGAGATCGTGGCCGTGCTCATCAGTGACCGGCCGGGCGAACTGGCCGGGATTTTCGCCGATGCCGGGCGGGCCGGGGTCAATATCGAGGACGTCCGCATCGAGCACGCCACCGGCCAGCAGGCGGGCCTGGTGCAGCTCATGGTCGAGCCGAGCGCGGCGCCGGCGCTCGGTGCGGCGCTCAAGGACAGGGGCTGGTCGATCCGGCAGTGAGCTGCCCGGACCGCACGGGGTACAAGGGCCCGCCCGGCACTCGGTAACCTTGGGGGTGGCTGCCTGGACGGTGGCCCGACTCCGCCCGCCCCGTGTACCAGGAAGGTGTCCACCACCGTGGAAACCGCAGCAGCCGCAGCCCCGACCGCCCCGGCCGCGGTTATCGTCGCCATAGACGGGCCTTCCGGCACCGGAAAGTCGAGCACGTCCAAGGCCGTCGCCGCCCAGCTCGGGCTCAGCTACCTGGACACGGGCGCCCAGTACCGGGCGATCACCTGGTGGATGCTGAACAACGGCATCGACGTACGGGACGCGGCAGAGATCGCGACCGCGGCCGACAAGCCGGTCATCGTCTCCGGCACAGACCCGGCCGCGCCCACGATCACCGTCGACGGCGAGGACGCCGCGGGCCCGATCCGTACCCAGGAGGTCACCTCCAAGGTCAGCGCGGTCAGCGCGGTCCCCGAGGTGCGCAGCCGGATCACCGAGCTGCAGCGGACCATCGCCGCCGAAGCGGAGCACGGCATCGTGGTCGAGGGCCGTGACATCGGCACCACCGTCCTGCCGGACGCCGACCTCAAGATCTTCCTCACCGCCTCCCCCGAGGCGCGCGCCGCCCGCCGCAGTGGCGAGGTGAAGGGCTCCGACCTCGCCGCCACCAAGGAGGCGCTGATCAAGCGCGACGCGGCCGACTCCGGCCGCAAGACCTCGCCGCTGGCCAAGGCGGACGACGCGTGCGAGGTGGACACCACGGAGCTGACCCTTCAGCAGGTCATCGAGTGCGTCGTGACCCTCGTCGAGGAGAAGCGGGCCGCGAAGTGACCGAAGCCACGGGGGCGCCCACGCCGCGTGGAGCGGCCGTCGGGCGAGGGATCGGCGTCGGGCTGATGTACGGGCTGTTCAAGCCCCGTGTACTGGGCGCGTGGCGGGTCCCCGCCGCCGGACCCGTCATACTCGCGGTGAACCATGCGCACAACATCGACGGACCGATGCTCATGGGGACCGCGCCCCGGCCCGTCCACTTCTTGATCAAGAAGGAGGCGTTCGTCGGCCCGCTCGACCCGTTCCTGCGCGGAATCGGTCAGCTGAAAGTGGACCGTACGACCGTCGACCGCACCGCCATCACCCACGCGCTCGGCGTACTGGAGAACGGCGGGGTTCTCGGGATCTTCCCCGAGGGCACGAGGGGCGAGGGCGACTTCGCTTCCCTGCGCGCCGGGCTCGCGTACTTCGCGGTACGCGGCGGGGCGCCGATCGTCCCGGTAGCGGTTCTGGGAAGCACGGAGCGCCGGGGACGGTTGATATCGGCGTTGCCTCCGCTGCGCAGCCGGGTCGATGTCGTCTTCGGCGACGCCTTCCAGGCGGGTGACGGCAGCGGGCGGCGGACCCGTAAGGCGCTCGACGAGGCGACCGTACGGATCCAGGGCCGGCTGACCGCGCACCTGGGAAACGCCAGGCGCCTCACCGGGCGCTAGGTAAGACTTGAGTAGTGGGCCGCGCTGACAGCGGCCCATCGATGATGATGCAAAGAGGAACGGACTTCATGAACGACCAGATTCACTCCGACGGCTCGGACCACGAGCACGGAGCACTTGGCGATGCCGAGTACGCGGAGTTCATGGAGCTCGCCGCGCAGGAGGGGTTCGACCCCGAGGAGGTCGAGGGCGCGATCGGTGAGGCCGGTCACGGACCGCTTCCGGTCCTCGCAGTCGTCGGCCGCCCGAACGTCGGCAAGTCGACCCTGGTGAACCGCATCCTCGGCCGCCGCGAGGCCGTCGTGCAGGACAAGCCGGGTGTCACCCGTGACCGCGTCAGCTACGAGGCCGAATGGGCCGGACGCCGCTTCAAGCTCGTCGACACCGGCGGCTGGGAGCAGGACGTGCTGGGGCTCGACGCCTCGGTCGCTGCCCAGGCCGAGTACGCGATCTCGACGGCCGACGCGGTCGTCTTCGTCGTGGACGCGACCGTCGGCGCGACCGACACCGACGAGGCCGTCGTCCGGCTGCTCCGCAAGGCCAAGAAGCCCGTCGTGCTGTGCGCCAACAAGGTCGACGGACAGAGCGGCGAGGCGGACGCCACCGCGCTCTGGTCGCTCGGTCTCGGCCAGCCCCACCCGGTCTCCTCGCTGCACGGCCGCGGCACCGGCGACATGCTCGACGCCGTGCTGGAGGCGCTGCCCGAGGCCCCGGCGCAGACGTTCGGCACCGCCCTCGGCGGCCCGCGCCGTATCGCGCTGATCGGCCGGCCGAACGTCGGCAAGTCCTCGCTCCTGAACAAGGTCGCCAACGAGGACCGCGTCGTCGTCAACGCCATGGCGGGCACGACCCGTGACCCGGTCGACGAGCTGATCGAGCTCGGCGGCATCACCTGGAAGTTCATCGACACGGCCGGCATCCGCCGCAAGGTCCACCTCCAGGAAGGTGCGGACTACTACGCCTCGCTGCGTACCGCGGCGGCCGTGGAGAAGGCCGAGGTCGCTGTCATCCTGATCGACGCGAGCGAGTCCATCAGCATCCAGGATCAGCGGATCGTCACCATGGCCGTGGAAGCGGGCCGCGCGATCGTGCTCGCCTTCAACAAGTGGGACACCCTCGACGAGGAGCGCCGCTACTACCTGGAGCGGGACATCGAGACCGAGCTCGCCCAGGTCGCCTGGGCCCCTCGCGTCAACGTCTCGGCCGTCACCGGCCGGCACATGGAGCGCCTGGTTCCGGCGATCGAGACCGCGATCGAGGGCTGGGAGACCCGCATTCCCACCGGCCGCCTGAACGCCTTCCTCGGTGAGATCGTCGCCTCGCACCCGCACCCGGTCCGTGGCGGCAAGCAGCCCCGCATCCTGTTCGGCACGCAGGCGGGCGTCAAGCCGCCGCGGTTCGTGCTCTTCGCCTCCGGCTTCCTGGAGCACGGCTACCGCCGCTTCGTCGAGCGCCGGCTGCGTGAGGAGTTCGGCTTCGACGGCACCCCGATCCACATCTCGGTCCGGGTCCGCGAGAAGCGCGGCCGTAAGAAGTGACCTCGTAGTTCACGTGACGAAGCCCCGGACCGCTCGCTTCCGCGAGTGGCCCGGGGCTTCGTCGTACCGTCAGTTGTCCCGCGATCCCGGCGGCAGGGCGGCGGGGTGCGACCGTCCCGCGTGCCGGCCGACCCGCTGCCAGGAACCGAGATTCCCGGTGTGCGTGGTCTGACCGCCGTGGCTGCCGTGCCCGCCGCCGGCCTGCTGGCCGCCGAGTGGGGACCGGCTGCCGAACAGCCCGGCGCCGAAGCTCGGGAAGCCGAGATTCTCCTCGCCGCTCCGGTCACCCGGAAGGGCCCGGAACGATCGCCGGTACTCGGAGTACAGCGCGTCGTAGATCGGGGTCGGCGACTTGCCGCCCGATGGGTCCTGCGACGGGCGCATGGCAGGAATCTGACTCTGGTGCTGGCGGGAGGGGTCGTATGAGTGCACGTATGTGCCAACGACCTCGCCGCCCGTCGGATGCGGGCCGGGCGGAGAAATCGCTGTTCGGCGGGGGTACGGAGGACGTACCGGCACGGTCAGGTACCGGCCAGCGGCATCGCGGCGGCCACCAGGAGTCCGTTGACGGCGGCCTTCTCCAGGGCGTCGCGGAGCAGATCCTCGCGCGGCTGCTGGCCGATCGAACCCGCAGGGGCCGCGAAGACGAGCACGGACTGTGCCTTGTTGGCCGCGGCACGCCAGCCCTCGGTGACCTGGAGCGGCTGGTGGGCCTGCCACCAGGCGACGGGGGTGCCACCGCCGGAACCCGGCTGCAGCACGGCGTGCAGCTGCCCCATGGCGAGGAGCACGGACCAGCCGGGGAGCACGTCCGGCAGCCTGCTCACGTCGGGGGTGGGCAGGAAGCCCTGCTCCAGCAGCAGCTGGAGGAACTCGTCGCCCCCGCTGCCGTCGGTGCCGGGCCGGGCGATGGGGCCGGTCGGCTCGACGACCAGGGCCGGTCGGAGGTCGTCCTCGATGAGGACGAGACCGCTGGTGATGCCGAGGACAGCCTGTTCGGGCATGAGACCCTCCGGGTTCTGTGGCTCGCTGCCTGTGATGGATCGCACCGCCCCCTGGAGCTGGTCCTCCGCGACCTGGACGACCTGCGAGGGGATGCAGGTCGCGTGGGCGAACGCGAGCACCGCGGTCTCCTCGCCGACGAACAGCACCGTGCTGGTCCGCTCCTGCTCGGAGTCGCCGGGGGTGCGGCAGGAAGTGCAGTCGTAATTGCCTGGGGCGCTGTCGCCGACGAGCAGCCGGTCGGCTTCGGCATCGCCGATCTCGGCGCGTACGTCCTCGCTGACGTCGAGCATGCGCGGCACGGGTGGCTCCTCGAACTCGGTGCGTGGGCCGGGCTGTTCCCGGCTCATGAAAGAACAACGGACGATCCACGGCCTGGGTCACGCGCGAAGGGGCACCGAAGTGCGGAAGTCTGCTTCCGGCCGGGTCGGCCTGTCCGGAAATCGCACAGGCCCCGGTGACCCCGGGGCCTGTGCGCGCGGGCTTCGGGGAACGTACGGGGCCGACCGGGTGCGGATCGCCGGTGCGCCGCGTGGCCCGGATCGCGTGCGGCCCCGGCCGTCTAGCGTGACCCGATGCCGCATCCGCGCTCCAGGCCCGCCGCTCCGCCCGCGTCCGCGCCGGTGGGGGCTGCCCTCCTCGCCCTCACGCTGTTGTTCGCGCCGCCGGCCGCCCTGGCCGCTCCGCCGCCACCGGTGCCTTCCCCCGGAGCGCCCGCGGCCGGCCCGCCGGGCGGCTACTGGCCCGGCGGGTACGCCTGCGATGCGAGCAAGGGGCCCTGGGACTGCGTCGCCGCCTGCGAGAGCGGCGGCGACTGGCAGATCAATACGGGCAACGGCTACTACGGCGGGCTCCAGTTCCGGCAGTCGACCTGGGAGGAGCACGGGGGCCTTGAATTCGCCCGGCGTGCGGACCTGGCCACTCGTGAGGAACAGATCCAGGTCGCGGAGGAGGTGCTGGGGACCCAGGGCTGGGGTGCCTGGCCGCACTGCGGCGCTCCGTACCGCGGCCTCGGCCGGGTGCATACGGTCAGGGCGGGCGAGACGCTCAGTTCCATCGCCGCCGACTACCGGATCAAGGGCGGCTGGAAGGCGCTGTACCGCGCCAACTCCCGGAAGATCGGCAAAGATCCGGACCGACTCATTCCGGGAACGGTGCTGGTCATCGGCTTGCAGTGACCGGTCCGTGACCGGCAGTAGAACTTCTGTGTGAATGCTGTGCGCTGACAGGGCGACAAGTACAGTCCCCAGCAGACCAGTCGACCAGGGGGATACGGCGACGCAATGCACATTTCATTTCTGCTCCACAACGCGTACGGCATCGGGGGAACGATCCGTACCACGTTCAATCTGGCCGGCCAGCTGGCCGAGCACCATGACATCGATATCGTCTCGGTCTTCCGGCACCGTGACACACCCGCGCTGGGCGCGCCCGCGGGCGTACGGATGAGCCATCTCGTCGACCTGCGCAAGAAGAGTGCGACGTACGACGGTGACGCGGCCGAACACACCAGGCCCGCCGCGGTGTTCCCGCGCGGGGACAGCAGGCACAAGCAGTACAGCAGGCTCACCGACGCCCGGATCGCGGGCCACCTGCAGTCGCTGGAGGCCGACGTCGTCGTCGGTACCCGGCCCGGCCTCAACGTCCACATCAGCCGGCAGGCGAGGCGCGGACCGGTGCGCGTCGCCCAGGAGCACCTGACGCTTGGCAGCCATCCGTACCGCCTGCGCCGGGAGATCGGCCATCGTTACGGGCTGCTCGACGCCGTCACGACCGTGACGGAGGCCGATGCCAGGGACTACCGGACCCGCCTGCGGCTGCCGGGTGTCCGGATCGAGGCCATCGCGAACAGTGTGCCCGCGCCGGCCGGCCCGCCCTCCGCGTGCGACGAGAAGTGGGTGGTCGCGGCGGGCCGCCTGCACCGAGTCAAGCGGTACGACCTGCTGATCCGGGCCTTCGCCGACGTGGCGGCCGTCCGGCCCGACTGGCGGCTGCGGATCTACGGCGCCGGCGACGCGACCGGCAATGAGCAGCCCGCCCTGAGCGGACTCGTCGACGAACTCGGCCTGAAGGAACAGGTGTTCCTGATGGGGGCGGTGCACCCGATGGAGGCCGAGTGGCCCAAGGGTTCCATCGCGGCGGTGACTTCGGACCGCGAGTCCTTCGGTATGACCATCGTCGAGGCGATGCGCTGCGGGGTGCCGGTCGTGGCCACCGACTGCCCCTACGGCCCGGCCGAGATCATCGAGGACGGCACCGACGGGCGGCTGGTGCCGATGGGGGACAAGGCGGCAATCACCACCGCCCTGCTCTCGCTGATGGAGGACGACGAGCTGCGCCGCCGTATGGGCAGCGCCGCGATGGCCTCCTCCGAACGGTTCGACCCGGCCTCCATCGCGGAACGCCACCTGAGCCTCTTCACCGAGCTCACCGCGCGGGGCGCCGCCGGCCGCTCGCGGAGCGCGCTGCGCACCGTACTGCACAGGTCCCGCGGCAGTGTGCTGGACGGGGCGTACGCGCTGCGCTACAAGGCGGCCGACGTGATCCGCAAGGGGGGAGCCTGACGCGATTGCGGACACTGGTTGTCCGCGACCGCTGAGAGACTCTCCCCATGCTGGAGACCTCCGCACGACTGCTGCGCCTGCTCTCGCTGTTGCAGGCCCACCGGGACTGGTCCGGCGCCGATCTGGCGGGCCGGCTCGGTGTGACACCCCGTACCGTCCGCCGCGACGTCGACAAACTGCGCGAACTCGGCTACCCGGTCCATGCCAGTCCGGGCACGGGCGGCGGATACCAGCTCGGCGCCGGCGCCGAGCTGCCACCGCTGCTCCTGGACGACGAGGAGGCGGTCGCGGTCGCCGTCGGGCTGCGTACGTCGGCGGGCCAAGGCGTCGAGGGCATCGGCGAGACGTCCGTCCGGGCGCTCGCCAAGCTCGAACAGGTCCTGCCGAACCGGCTGCGGCGCCGGGTGAGCGCGCTCGGCGCGTTCACGGTGCCGCTGCTGCGCGGCCCGGACGCGTCCACGGTCGACCCGGGCGTGCTCACCGAGCTGGCCGGGGCGTGCCGGGACAGCGAGCGGCTGCGGTTCGAGTACCGCGACCACGGCGGCTCGGTGTCGCGCCGGACCGTCGAGCCGCACCGGCTGGTGTGCACGGAGCGCCGCTGGTATCTGGTCGGCTGGGACGTGGACCGGACGGACTGGCGTACGTTCCGCGCGGACCGGATCACGCTCACCCCGCCGCACGGCCCCCGCTTCGAGCCGCGTGCCGCCCCCGCGGAGGATCTGGCGGCCTATGTCTCCAAGGGCGTCTCCTCCACCGCGTACGCCGTGGAGGCGGTCATCCGGCTGAAGGTCCCGCTGGCACGGGCGGCCGAGCGGATCTCGCCGTCCGCGGGAGTGCTGGAGGCGGTCGACGAGCACAGTTCCCTGCTGCGTACGGGAGCGGCGAGCCTCGATGTGATGGTCATCCACGTGATGCTCATGGGCTTCGACTTCGAGGTGGTCGAACCCCAGGAGCTCACGGACGCGATCAGGACGGCCAGGGACCGTCTCTCCAGGGCGTTGGGCTGAACGGACGCCGGTGGCTGAATATACGAGAACGATAAGTCCTACATAAGCAGGCGTGAATTTCAGGTGGCGGGGACATTTCCGTACCGCCTCATGTGCCGAGAAATAGCAGGTCACCCCGGAGATCTTGCGCGGCGGAAATTATCTGCCGCGTTCGCCGCGCAGATCATTCCCGGTAGTCCGCGCATAAGGCTTCAGTAGTTCCGGACTGCCCGTTCGAGTGACGTTGTTCGATGTAAACGGGTGTGGGGATCCTGTGACACAAGCGTGACCGGTACGGCATGTGGGGATGCAGTAGGGAGCCCCGGTATCCCGGCTTCCGTCACGGTCCGGGGCCGCCTACGGTGGGGGGTATGGCACCTATACCGACCCCTCCCGCACAGCCGGACGACGCCCCGCAGTCGTACGTCGGCCTCGACGCCGAGGCCGCCGAGCGGCAGGCGCGGGCCCGCGGATGGAAGACCGTCAGGGCTCTGCCGCCGGGCTCGATCATCACCATGGAGTTCATGGGCGGACGGATCAACTTCGAGGTCGACCAGTCCGCCGTGACCCGCTGCTGGGTGGGCTGAGCAGGCGGCTCAGCTGCCGCCCATGGGACGTGCCGGGGTGGTGTTGGCCGTGTTGGCGCCGGCCCGGGGCGCGCGGTCCGCGTGGGGCGGGCGGCGTGGGCCGGCCGGAGTGACCGGAGTCCGCTCCGAACGCACCGTGTGGGCGCGTGGCCTGGCGTTCACCGCGGGGTGACCCGCCGTGGCGACGGGCGCGGCGGCCTCCTCGGCCTCCGCCGCGCCCTCGGTGCCGATCGACTGCGGCAGCAGGACGGTCCGCGGCCCGCCGACGGCGACGGGCACGACCGGGGCGAGGCGCCTGCGGCGCGCCCGCCACTGCTCGCGCACCGAGAAGATCCACGCCTCGGCACGGGTGATCACCGGCTCGAACCACGGCAGGCCCAGCATGATCAGCAGACCTGCCGCCCAGCCCAGCAGGACATCGCTGAGCCAGTGCGTACCGATGTAGACGGTGGTGAGCCCGACGCCCAGCGAGACCGTCGCCGACAGGGCCGACAGATAGCGCCTGGCCCGCGGCGTGGTGGCCAGGTAGGCGAGGATTCCCCAGGTCACGACGGCATTGGCGGTGTGTCCCGAAGGAAATATATCGCCGCCCGCGAACATCTCGGCCGAGCCGATCTGTGTCGCGTAGTGGGGGCCGAGCCGCCCGAGGCCGAGCTTCACGGCGCCGACCGTCACATTGAGCAGCAGCAGGGAAGCGCCCAGGGTGAGCAGCGGGCGCAGGGTGTGCTGGCGCCAGGACCGCCAGCCCAGCCAGCAGGCGACCATCACGGCCGTGGGGCCTCGCTGCCCCAGTACGACGTAGTAGTCGAGGAAGGCGTGCAGCTCGGGCCACTGCTGGTACGGCCGGAACAGCATGACCTTCCAGTCGAGGGCCACCAGCCAGGACGAGACCAGCACGGCGAAGACGATGGCGAGATAGAACGCCAAAGTCCCGCCGAAGAGAGCGATGCGGTGGCGACTCATCCGCGGGATCTCTATCTTCGGCGGTTCCGGCTCCCGGTCCAGACGGGCAAAGATGTCGGTACGCACCCAATCGACGTTACAGCGAGTGAGTGTGAGTACAGGCCGATCCGGCCGCTTTGTGATGACGATGTGATGTGGACTTTGTCTCAGCAGGGCCTCAATTCCGAACGTCACGGAGAATCCCGGTGACCTTTCGTCCAATTGGTTCGGCAGCCGCCTCGTAAGCGTGTTTGAGGGTGTGGGAAATAGTGCGGGGCGGATCTTGTATGAAATTCTCCGGCCATTCGCGGTGCGTGTCCGGGAGGTGACGGACGAGTGGCCCGGAGGTGCTGCCCGGGTGTCCGGAGCCCCCTGGGGACACCGCCCGTGAGCCGTTTCGCGGCTCCGGACGTGGTCCCGGGGAGGGGTCGGCGGAGCGGGTCGGCGTGGCGTACGGCACACTCCATGGCGCACCGGGGTATGAGGTGGACCACGTCTGACCACGCCGAACTCGCGTACGCTGACGGATCACTCGCCCATCGATGCCGGGCCCGGAGGGATACCGCACGCAGTGTCCCCGGATGGTCTGCCGAGCGTGAGGGACTCTCTGGGAGGTACGTGTATGTCCGGGACGACCACGGCCGGAAACCGGCTGCGTGAAACAGGCGCCGGCGCCAACCGCTGGGTCGTCCTGGTCGTCCTCTGTCTCAGTCTTCTGCTCGTCGCGCTCGACGCGACGGTCCTCCATGTCGCCGTCCCCGCGGTCACCGAGGACCTGCGTCCCAGTGCCGTGGGTCTGCTCTGGATCGTGGACGCCTACCCGTTGGTCTGCGCCTCGCTGCTCATCCTCTTCGGCACACTCGGTGACCGTGTCGGCAGACGACGGGTCCTGTTGCTGGGGTACGGGCTCTTCGGCGTCGCCTCGGCGCTCGCCGCGATGGCGGACACGCCCGCCGTACTGATAGCGGCACGTGCCCTCCTCGGCGTCGGCGGCGCGATGATCATGCCGGCGACGCTTTCGATCCTCCGCCAGGTCTTCCCCGACCGCCGCGAGCGGGCGCTCGCCATCGGGGTGTGGACGGCGGTCGCCGCGGTCGGCGCCGCCTGCGGGCCGGTGATCGGCGGTTTCCTGGTCGAGCACTTCTGGTGGGGTTCGGTCTTCCTGATCAACATCCCGCTGATGGCGGTCATGCTGCCGCTCGGCCGCCGGCTGCTTCCCGAGTCCCGCGGCAGCAGCGACGGCCCGTGGGACGTGCTCGGCGCGCTGCTCGCGGCGGCCGGCGTGCTGGGAGTGGTCCTCGGGGTCAAGCGCCTGGGCGGCGGGGAAGGCGTACTGAACGTCGCGACCCTTGCCCCGCTGCTGATCGGCGCCGCGCTCCTCTTCCTCTTCGTACGCAGGCAGAAGCGCCGTACGCATCCACTGATCGACATAGGGATGTTCTCCCGGCCCGCGTTCAGTACCGCGGTGGGCTGCATCGTCCTCGCCATGCTCGCCCTGGTCGGCCTGGAACTGATCGCCGTCCAGTACCTCCAGCTGGTCCTGGACCTCAGTCCGCTGGAGACCGGTCTGCGGCTGCTGCCGCTGACCTTCGCCGCGATGGCGGCGGGCGCCACCGGCTCGTACACCCTGCGCCGCGTCGGCCCCCGCCGGATGGTCGCCTGCGGCTTCGTGCTGACGGCGGCAGCTGTGCTGCTCCTGACCATGATGGGCCAGCAGGACCGGCCCGCCCTCCTGACCGTCGGCTTCGTGCTGCTCGGCTTCGGGCTGCAGTCCACGCTCTTCGGGGCGTACGAATCGATGCTGAGCGAGGTCCCCGCCGAACGGGCGGGTGGTGCGGCGGCGATCGGTGAGACGTCCTACCAGCTCGGCGCGGGGATGGGCATCGCGCTGCTCGGCAGCGTCATGAACGCCGCCTACGCGCCGGGTCTGGCCGGGCTGCACGGCCGTGGCGTGCCCGCCGAGGCCGGAACGGCGGCCTCGCACTCGCTGGGCGAGGCGTACCAGGTGGCGGGGCAGCTGGGCGGCCCGATGGGCGCCCTGCTCCGGTCCACAGCCCGACACGCCTTCATGAACGGCCTCCACCTCACCCTGCTGGTCAGCGCCGGGCTCCTGCTGCTCGGGGCGCTGGCCGCGCTGCGGCTGCCGAAGGTCATGGACTGCACGCCGGCGGAGCTCTGCAAGCCGCGCGAGAAGCACGCCCCCGAGCCCCGGGCGGCAAGCGTCGACGAGCGCCCCGAGCGCCGGCTTTCGCTGCCCGCCCGGCGCGAACCCGCCGAGGCGACCGGCTCTGGACGAGCGGCACACTGAGCCGTAATGTCGGCACGGACGTCATAACTACCACTGCTAGTTTTCGTTCCGTGCGAGCCGCCGGAGGCACCCTCATGTCCACCACTCCGCCCTCGAAGCCGTCGAAGCCGTCGAAGCTTCCGCCGTTCGACCCCGCCGACCCGATCGGCATCGACGATCTGCTCAGCTCCGAGGACCTCGCGATCCGTGACACCGTCCGGGCCTGGGCCACCGACCGCGTACTGCCGCACATCGCGGAGTGGTACGAGAACGGCGAGCTGCCCGGTATCCGCGAGCTCGCCCGTGAGCTCGGCTCGATCGGCGCCCTCGGCATGTCAATGGAGGGATACGGCTGCGCGGGCGCCACCGCCGTCCAGTACGGGCTCGCCTGCCTGGAGCTGGAGGCGGCCGACTCGGGAATCCGCTCCCTGGTCTCCGTACAGGGCTCCCTCGCCATGTACGCGATCCACCGCTTCGGCTCCGAGGAGCAGAAGCAGCAGTGGCTGCCCGGCATGGCGGCGGGCGAGATCATCGGCTGCTTCGGACTCACCGAGCCGGACCACGGCTCCGACCCGGCCGGGATGCGTACGTACGCCAAGCGCGACGGCGAGGACTGGGTGCTCGACGGCCGCAAGATGTGGATCACCAACGGTTCCGTCGCCGGGGTCGCCGTCGTCTGGGCGCAGACCGACGAGGGCACGGGCGGCACCGGAATCCGTGGATTCGTCGTGCCGACCGACACCCCGGGGTTCTCCGCACCCGAGATCAAGCACAAGTGGTCGCTGCGGGCCTCGGTCACCAGCGAGCTGGTTCTCGACGGCGTACGGCTGCCCGCGGACGCGGTCCTGCCCGGGGTCACCGGTCTGCGCGGCCCGCTCAGCTGCCTGAGCCATGCCAGGTACGGCATCGTCTGGGGCGCGATGGGCGCGGCGCGCGCCAGCTTCGAGGCGGCGGTCGACTACGCGAAGACCCGGGAGCAGTTCGGCAAGCCGATCGGCGGCTTCCAGCTCACGCAGGCCAAGCTCGCGGACATGGCCGTCGAACTGCACAAGGGCATCCTGCTCGCCCACCATCTGGGCCTGCGGATGGACGCGGGGACGCTCCGCCCCGAGCAGGTCAGTTTCGGAAAGCTCAACAACGTGCGGGAGGCCATCGAGATCTGCCGCACCTCGCGCACGATCCTCGGCGCCAACGGGATCTCGCTCGAATACCCGGTGATGCGCCACGCGACGAATCTGGAGTCGGTGCTCACCTACGAGGGGACCGTGGAGATGCACCAGCTGGTGCTGGGCAAGGCGCTCACCGGTCTGGATGCCTTCCGGTGAGCACCTTGCTCAGCTCTGGTTGAAGAAGCCGTCGGCCGGCCGGCCGGCGGCTTCGCCGTTGACCACCTTGGTGTCGGCGGGGGTCAGCAGGAAGACCCGGGTGGCCACGCGCTCGATCGAGCCGCGCAGTCCGAAGGTCAGCCCCGCGGCGAAGTCCACGACGCGCTTGGCGTCGGTGGGGTCCATGGCCGTGAGGTTGACGATCACCGGGACGCCGTCCCGGAAGAGCTCGCCGATGCCCCGTGCGTCCCGGAAGCTGTCCGGGGTGACGGTCGCGATCCGGCGGCCCTTCTCCTCGGCCGTCTCGGAGGCCACCTGAACGCGCGGGTCGGTGACCCACGCCTGGCCCGTACCGGTCTCAGCACCCTCGGAGTACTCGTCGTCGTAGTACCGCTCGTCGTTGTCCTCAACGAGGCCCAGCCACGCACTCGCCTTGCGTACCGATCCCATGGACGCCTCCTCTCACCGCGGTTCCTTGGCGTTCCGCATCTCTTTCGTATCCCTATGGTCGTCCATGATGCGGATACCGCGCCAAGTGGATAGTCGGCGCGCAGGGGATTCGTGACGGTACTGGTGCAGAAGATGTGGCGATTCGTCAAGGTTCCTCCTGCATAAGGCAGCTGGCAGAAGGAAAATATGATGCTCCGGTCCGTACGGGTGACATGGGGGGCGTACGGGTGAACGGATCGCTCGATACGATGCACGCCGCGCAGGTGCACGAGCCCGGCGCGGACTGTGAACGACTCTCGGGGGACCGTCGTGTTCGGAATCGTCAGGCCCTGTACCCACCGTTTGTCGGAGGGGCTGAGGGCGGAGTGGATGGCGCATCTCTGCGGGCTCTGTCTCGCGCTGCGCGCGGACCACGGGCAGTTCGCCAGGATTGTCACGAACTATGACGGCCTGATCGTCTCGGTCCTGACGGAGGCTCAGGCGGAGCGCGACACCGGACGGCGACGTACCGCGGGCCCCTGCCCGCTGCGCTCCATGCGGACCGCACCGGTCGCCCGCGGCGAGGGCGCACGGCTCGCCGCCGCCGTCTCGCTCGTCCTGGCCTCGGCGAAGGTGCGCGACCACGTGGCCGACCGGGACGGCCTGTTGGCGCGCAGGCCGGTCGCTGCGGCGGCACGCCGGGTGGCCGCGGGCTGGGACCGGGCCGGGGCCCGTACCGGCGCGGAGCTCGGCTTCGATACGTCGGTGCTGGTCGACGCGGTGGACCGGCAGACCGGGATCGAGTCGCTCGCCGGGCCGGGAACCCCGCTGCTGACGGTCACCGAGCCCACCGAGACGGCGACCGCTGCGGCCTTCGCGCACACCGCCGTACTCGCGGGCAAGCCCCAGAACGCGGCTCCGCTCGCCGAGGCCGGCCGGCTCTTCGGGCGGCTCGCGCATCTGCTGGATGCCGTGGAGGACAGGGAAGCTGACGCGGCATCGGGTGCCTGGAACCCGCTCACCGCGACCGGCACCCCGCTCACCGAGGCGCGGCGGCTCTGCGACGACGCGCTGCACGGGGTGCGGCTGGCGATGGCCGACGCGGAGTTCACCGACAGCAAGCTGGCGCACGTCCTGCTCGTGCACGAACTGCGGCGCTCGGTGGACCGGGCCTTCGGCTCCACCTCCTGCTCGCACCGGCATCCGGACGCAGGCCCGGCCGGAGCCTTCGGGCCGCCGCCCGGCAACCCGTACGCGCCGACGCCCGGCGGTCCGTACGGCCCGCCGGGACCTCCGCTCCCGCCCGAGCCGCCCCGCAACCGGCGCGGACTGATCGCGGGCTGTCTGGTGTGGGCGGGGCTCGCCTGCACCTGCCAGATGTGCTGCGGAGGCTTCAACGACCCGTGGAGCGGCGAGGAGCGCGAGGGGCTGTGCCAGAAGTGCGACCCCGGAAACTGCTGCGACGCCTGTGACTGCTGCAGCAACTGCTGCAGCTGTGGCGGGGAGGACGGCGGCTGCTGCAACTGCGACTGCGGGTGCGACTGCTGATCCGGCGACAGCGGGTCACTTGAGCTCGGGCGGCGAGATCCGCGAGGTCTCGATCGCCGACTCGGTGGTGCCCCACTTCTTCAGGATGCGGTCGTAGGTGCCGTCCGCCTTGATGCTGTTGACCGCGGCCTGGAAGGCGGGCGCCAGCGGGGTGCCCTTCTTGAACGCGAACCCGACGTCGAGCCGCTTGAACTCGTTGAGGAAGCGCAGCCCCTCCTGCTGCGCCACGGCGTAGCGCAGACCGTTGATCGTCGACATCACCACATCGCTGCGGCCCTGCTGGAGGGAGATCCAGACGGCGGCCTGGTCGGCGTACGTCTTCACGTCGTACGGCTTCTTGCCCGCGTCGGCGCACCGGTGCCGGTTCTCCTCCAGAGTGACCTCGAAGGTGGTCCCCGCTCCGGTGGCGACGGTCAGGCCGCAGAGCTGGGTGAGGTCGGTGACCTCCGTCAGCTTGTTGTCGTCCCGGACCGCGAAGCCCTGGCCGTCATTGATGTACGTCACGAAGTCGATGGTTCTGCGGCGCTCGTCGGTGACCCCGAAGTTCCCGGTGCCCACGTCGTACTTTCCGCTGCCGAGCGCCGGGAGGATCGCGTCGAAGGAGGCGACCTCGCGCTTCAGCTCCAGTCCGAGCGCCCTGGCCACGGCGTCCGCGAAGTCGATGTCGGCGCCTGCCAGGGTTTTGCCGTTCTCCAGGTAGAAAGCCCCGGGGGGAGTGCCGACGCTGGAGGCGAGAGCGAGAGTGCCGGAGGCGCGTACATCCGCGGGCAGCAGCTTCGCGGCGGCCTCGTCCTTCTTCACCGCCGAGACCACATCCGTCGTCGGGATCGTCCCCTTGCCCGCGGCGGCCGGTCCGGCGCCACCGGCCGGCGCCGACGCCGGATCCCCCGATCCGCACGCGGTGAGCGTGAGTGCGGCCACGGTGATCAGGGCGAAGGCAGCGGTGTGCCTGGTTCGGGGCATGGCGGTGCGTCTCCAGGGTCGTCGAGGTCGCCGGCCGTGTTCCGGTGCGTGGGCAGCACGGAGGCACGGGGCGGGAGATCAGCTGTGCGAGGGGAGGGTGACGCGGCGTTGTGTACGTGAAGGCACGCGGGAAGAAGCGCTCGGGCGCGGAGAAGGGCGCGAGCGGGAAAAGCGGTGGCGCAGGGCGTCAGCTCAACAGGAAGAGGACCACACGCGACCGAAGTCGATGTGGGAGCGGGTGACCAGCCACTGCTGCGAATGCATGGCCCAAGTGGAGCAGGCATCCGTTTGCGCGTCAACTGATCCGAGACGTACGACTCACAGTGTGGACAAGCTTGACAACAGGCCGCGCACAGAGGTTGTCTCGGAAGCGGACCGGCGCTGAGGGGCCCGGTCCACGTTGTGCTGCTCCGCTGTGAAGGCACGTCCCGTGTTCGATCTCTGCATCCACGGAGCCTTCGCATGTCCGCGCAGCCGGAAACCCTCCATTCCCCAACTCCCATAGCCTCTGATCCATTTGGCAAGGGCGACGACACGCCTGCCCTGCGGATCGTCCCGGTCCGCCGAACAGGGCAGTGGGCGGCGGCCGTTGCCGTCCTGGTCCTCCTCGGCCTGGCGCTGACCTCCGTCGTCCGCAACGACGCCTTCCAGTGGGACGTCGTCGGCGCCTACTTCACCACCGACTCCGTCCTGCGCGGACTCGGCCTCACGCTCTGGCTCACCGCGCTCGTCATGGTGCTCGGCTTCGCACTCGGCACCGTCCTCGCCGTGCTCAGACTCTCCACCAACCACGTGCTGAAAAGCGTCAGTTGGGGGTACGTCTGGCTGTTCAGGTCCACGCCGATCCTGGTCCAGCTGCTCTTCTGGTTCAACATCGGCGCGCTGTACCCGCAGATCCTCGGCGTCAGCACCGTGAACCTCCTCGGCCCCGTCACCGTCGCCGTCATCGGACTGACCCTGCACGAGGCCGCGTACGCCGCCGAAGTGGTCCGCGGCGGCATCCTCTCCGTCGAGCGCGGCCAGCTGGAGGCCGCCCAGTCGCTCGGCCTCGGACCGTGGCGCAGGCTGAGCCGGATCGTGCTGCCGCAGGCGATGCGCTCCATCGTGCCGCCCGCGGGCAACATGCTGATCGGCACGCTCAAGGGCACCTCGATCGTCAGCATCATCGCCGTGCAGGACCTGCTCTACTCGGTGCAGCTCGTCTACCACCGCACCTACCAGGTCATCCCGCTGCTGCTCGTCGCCACCCTCTGGTACGTCGCCGTCACCTCGCTCCTCAGCATCGGGCAGCACTACATCGAGCGGCACTACGCACGCGGCTCGGCGGGCACCCGATGAGCGCCGTACCCACCCTCGTCATCATCGGCGCGGGGCCGCGCGGCACCGGTGTCATCGAGCGCATCGCCGCCAACGCCACTGAGCTGTACGGCAATCAGCGCCTCGACATCCACCTCGTCGACCCGCACCCACCCGGCGGCGGCCGGATCTGGCGGCAGGACCAGTCCCCGCTGCTGCGGATGAACTCCATGGCCGAGGACGTCACCATGTTCACCGACGACACGGTGCGCCAGGACGGCCCCGTACGCCCGGGACCCGCACTGCACACCTGGGCGGCCGACGTCCGTGACGGGCGTACCACCGTCGACACGGCACCCGAGATCCTCGAAGAGATCAGGGGGCTCGGCGGCCAGGACTTTCCCAGCCGCCGGCTGCAGAGCGCCTATCTGCGCTGGGTGTACGAGCAGTCCATCGCCGCACTCCCGCCCGGCATCACCGTGCACGAACACCGCGGTCACGCCCTGCGCGTCACCGGCCCGCGCGCGGGCCGCCAGCGGGTCTGGCTGGAAGGGCGCACAGCGCCGCTGCTCGCCGACCTCGTCGTCCTGACCATCGGGCATCTCGACGCCGAACCCGACGCCGGGCAGCAGGAGTTGACGGACTTCGCCGACCGGCACGGACTTGTTCATCTGCCGCCGGACTTCACAGCGGACAGCGACCTCTCCGCCCTGCCCGCGGGCGAACCGGTCATCGTCCGGGGCTTCGGCCTCGCCTTCATCGATCTGATGGTGCTGCTCACCGAGGGGCGCGGCGGCCGGTACGAGAACGGCGTCTACCTGCCATCCGGCCGTGAGCCCGTGCTGTACGTCGGATCGCGGCGCGGTGTCCCGTACCACTCCAAGATCGGCTACGGCTGGGAGGGCGAACCGCCTTCGGCGCCCCGCTACTTCGGCCCCGAGCAGGCCGAGGAGCTGCTGAGCAGGACCGGCCCGCCCGACTTCCGGCGCGAGGTGTGGCCGCTCGTCGAGAAGGAGCTCGGCCACGCCCACTACCACCGGCTGTTCGGCGCCCACCCCGAGCGCACCGCCGTCGACTGGGCGGTCTTCGAGGAGAAGTACGACGCGTCGGAGCCCGGCAGCCCCGAGCTCGACGCCCTGGTCTCCGCCGCCGTCCCCGACCCCGCGGACCGGCTCGGCCTGACGGCGCTCGACCACCCGCTGGACGGGGTGCGCCACACCTCGTACGACACGTTCCAGGACGGCCTGCGCGCCTACATCACCGCCGACCTGGAACGCCGCCACGACCCCGGCCACAGCCCCGATCTCGCCGTCTTCCTCGGACTGCTCTCCGTCTACGGGCAGTTGATCCGGCTCGGCGACATCGGCACCTGGTGGCACGGCTACTTCAGCTACCTCGCCTCCGGCCCGCCGGGCCCCCGGCTGCGCCAGCTCCTCGCCCTCTCCCGGGCCGGTGTCGTCCGCTTCCTCGGCGCCTCGGTCACCGTCGAGGCCGACGAGGAGCGGGGCGTGTTCCGGGCCGGCAGCGCCACCGTACCGGGCGAGCGGATCGAGGCCGGGGCCCTGGTCGAGGCCCGGCTCCCCGACCCCTCGCTCCAGCACACCCGCAGCCGGCTGCTCCGCGGGCTGTACGAGGACGGGGCGGCCGCCACCGGTACAGGGCTGCTCTCCGTGGACCCGGCCGACGGCCGGATCCTGGAGCGCGACGGCCGTGCGCACCCGCGTCGCTTCGCCCTCGGGCCGAACACCACGGCACGGTCCAGTGGCGCGTTCACCCGGCCGCGCACCGGCGGCCCGGCCTTCGGGCAGAACGACGCCACCGCACGGGCCGCGCTGGCGTTCCTGCGCGACCTCTCCTGTCGCGGTCGCGTCAGCGCCTGATCCGCGGCCCCCCTTCTCGTATACAAGTCGCCAAAGGGACCTTCATGTCGCTCACCAGCGATCCACCGATCGATCCATCGGTTCATCCGTCCATTGATCAACCCATCGACAAAGAGACCTACGCGGATCCGGCAGCGGACTACTCCGAGCTCACCGTCGTCCCCCTGCGCCACCCCTGGCGCTGGGCCGCCGTCGCCGCGACCGCGGTGCTGCTCGCCCAGTTCCTGCACGGTCTCGTCACCAATCCCGGCTGGGAATGGGACGTCTTCGCCCGGTTCTTCACCACCGAGACCATCCTCAAGGCCGTCTGGGTCACCTTGCAGCTGACCTTCTACGGCACCGTGCTCGGCTTCGCGCTCGGCATCGTCCTCGCCTTCATGCGGCTGTCGGCCAGCCCGTTCCTCCGGGCGGTGGCCTACGCGTACATCTGGGCGTTCCGCTCCATCCCGCTCATCGTCCAGCTGCTGTTCTGGTTCAACCTGGCCTACCTCTACAAGGAGCTGCAGTTCGGCATCCCCTTCGGGCCGGGCTTCTTCTCCTTCGACACGATGAACCTCGTCGGTGCGATGAGCGCGGCCGTACTCGGACTGGCGCTGCACCAGGCGGCGTATGCGGCGGAGATCGTCCGGGGCGGTGTACTGGCCGTGGACAGCGGCCAGTCGGAGGCCGCGGCCGCCCTCGGTATCCCCAGGTTGCGGCAGTTGCGGCGGATCGTGCTGCCGCAGGCGATGCGTTCCATCCTGCCGAACGCCGCCAACGAGATCGTGTCCCTCTTCAAGGGCACGTCGATCGTCTCCGTGATGGCGATCGGCGAACTCTTCTACCAGGTCCAGGTCGTCTACGGCCGCAACGGCAGGGTCGTGCCCCTGCTCATGGTCGCCACGGTCTGGTACATCCTCCTGACCACCGTGCTCTCCGTCCTCCAGCACTACGTCGAACGTCACTACGCCAAGGGGGCCGTGCGATGAGCACCAGCACCACCGAAGTCCCGCACGCCATGGTCGAAGTCCGGTCCGTGCACAAGAGCTTCGGCACGCTCGAAGTCCTGCGCGGCATCGACCTCTCCGTACGCGCAGGGGAGGTGACCGTCGTACTCGGCCCCTCGGGCTCAGGGAAATCCACCCTGCTGCGCACCATCAACCACCTGGAGAAGGTCGACCAGGGCTGGATCAGCGTCGACGGCACCCTGATCGGCTACCGCAGGGACGGCGACAAGCTGTACGAGCTCCGCGAGCGGGAGGTCCTGCGCCAGCGCACCCGGATCGGCTTCGTCTTCCAGAACTTCAACCTCTTCCCGCACCTCACGGTCCTGGAGAACATCATCGAGGCCCCCGTCGCCGCGCTGCGCCGCCCCCGGAAGGAGGCCGTCGCCGCGGCGGAGAAGCTCCTCGCCCGGGTCGGCCTCTACGACAAGTCGGGGGCGTACCCCAGACAGCTCTCCGGCGGACAGCAGCAGCGCGTCGCCATCGCCCGCGCGCTGGCCCTCGAACCGAAGCTGCTGCTCTTCGACGAGCCGACCTCGGCGCTCGACCCCGAGCTGGTCGGTGAAGTCCTCGACGTCATCAAGGACTTGGCGCACCAGGGCACCACGATGATCGTCGTCACGCATGAGATCGGCTTCGCCCGCGAGGTCGCCGACACCGTCGTCTTCATGGACGAGGGCCGGATCGTCGAGCAGGGCGCGCCCGCCGACGTACTCGACCACCCCGTCCAGGAGCGCACCCGCGCCTTTCTCTCGAAGGTCCTCTGAATCATGTCCCGGCAGTTCCCTCATCCAAGGAGTACGTCCGTGTCCGTCCGCCGCACCCTCGTCGCCGCGCTCGCCACCCTCACCGCCGCCGGACTGCTCACCGCCTGCGGTACGAGCGACGCCGTCGAGGAGGTCAGGCCCGAGGGGCAGAAGGGCACCGGGATCAACATCGGCCCCGACCAGAACCGGATCCGGGGCAAGAAGGACGCGGCCATCGCCGCCAAGGTGCCGGAGGCGGTCCGCGAGCGCGGCACGCTCCGGCTGGGTGCGAGCGCGGACGCGTCCCCACCACTCGGTTTCTACGCCACCGACGACAAGACCCGGATCGGCTCCGAGATCGACATAGCGACCCTGATCGCCGACACGCTCGGTCTGGAGCCGGAGTTCGACGAGGTCTCCTGGGAGAACCTCTTCGTCGGCCTCGACAGCTCCAAGTTCGACGCCGTCCTCTCGAACGTCACCGTCACCGAGGAGCGCAAGGAGAAGTACGACTTCGCCACCTACCGGCTCGACAACATCGCCTTCGAGGCGAAGAAGGGCTCCGGCTGGAAGGTGAAGTCCCCCGCGGACGTGGCGGGGAAGACGATCGCCGTCTCCTCCGGCACCAACCAGGAGAAGATCCTCGTCGACTGGAGCGAGCAGAACGTCGAGGCCGGACGCGAGCCGGTGGAGATCAAGTACTTCCAGAAGGACACCGACTACTACCTGGCCCTCCAGTCCGGCCGGATCGACGGCTATCTGGGCCCGAGCCCCTCGGCCAACTACCACGTGGCCTCGGCCGGCCAGTCCGAGATCGTCGGCACGCTGTCCGGCGGCGGTGACGGGGTCCAGGGGAAGATCGCCGCCACCACGAAGAAGGACAGCGGCCTGGTCGAGGCATACGCCGCCGCGATCGACCACATCGTGAAGGACGGTTCGTACGCCGAGGTGCTGAAGCGCTGGGGCCTGTCCAACGAGGCCGTCGAGAAGTCGGAGATCAACCCGCCCGGCCTCCCCAAGACCGAGAACTGACCCGAGAGTTCCCGCATGTCTGCCAGCAGGCCCCTTCATCTGGCCGCCGAGATCGGCGGCCCGCCCCACTACGACGCCGGCCACTACCTCGCGCTCGCCCGGCTCGCCGAGCAGGGCGCACTCGACTTCGTCACCCTCGGCGACTCCTTCGCCCGCCCCGGGCTGGACGCGCTCGCCGTGCTCTCCAGGATCGCCCCGTCCACCGACCGGATCGGCCTCGTGCCGACCGTCACCACCACCCACACCGAGCCCTTCCACGTCTCGTCCGCCGTGGCCACCCTCGACTGGGTGAGCGGGGGCCGGGCCGGCTGGAACGCCGAGGTGTCCACGACCGGCGCCGAGGCCCGGCTGTTCGGCCGGCGCCCCGCCGCACCCGCCGCCGAGCTGTGGCAGGAGGCGGGCGAGGTCGCCGACACCGCCTCCCGGCTGTGGGACAGCTGGGAGGACGACGCCGAGATCCGGGACGTCGCGACGGGACGGTTCATCGACCGGGACAAGCTCCACTACATCGACTTCGAGGGCCGTACCTTCTCCGTCCGTGGCCCGGCCATCGTGCCCAGACCGCCCCAGGGCCGTCCCGTCACCGTCATCGACGGCACGAGCGGCCCCGCCCGCGAACCTGCCGCCCGCCACGCCGATGTCGTGTACGCGCGCGCCACCACGCCCGAGCAGGCCGCCGCGATCCGCGCCGATGTACGCGGACGGGCCGCCGCTCACGGCCGCGACCCCGACACCCTGCGGGTCCTGGTCGCGCTGACCGTCGACCTGGGTGACGCCGAGACGGCGCCGGAACCGGGACTCAGCAGCGGCCCGCAGCTCGCCGGAGGCGGCTCCTACTACCGGGGCGGCCCCGTGGACCTCGCCGAACTCATCGCCCGGTGGCACCGCGGCGGAGCCGTGGACGGCTTCCACCTCACGCCCATCGCACCCGGGCGCGACCTCGAAAGGATCGTCAACGGCACCGTGGCCCTGCTCCAGCACCGCAGCCTGTTCCGCACCTTCTATCCGGGCGGCACACTCCGCGAACACCTCGGCCTGCCCCGCCCGGCCAGCCGTTACGCCCTCGCGCCGGTGGGGGAGGAGGCATGAGCACGCCGAAGCAGATGCATCTCGCCGCCCACTTCCCGGGCGTCAACAACACCACGGTCTGGGCCGACCCCCGCTCGGGGAGCCAGATCGGCTTCTCGTCCTTCGAGCACCTGGCCAGGACCGCCGAACGCGGGAAGTTCGACTTCTTCTTCCTCGCCGAAGGGCTCCGGCTGCGCGAGCACAACGGTCTGATCCACGACCTGGACGTGGTCGGCAGGCCCGAATCCCTCACCGTGCTGAGCGCCCTCGCCGCCGTCACCGACCGGCTCGGCCTCGCCGCCACGGTGAACGCCACCTTCAACGAACCGTACGAACTCGCGCGCCGCCTCGCCTCGCTCGACCACCTCAGCGGTGGCCGGGCGGCCTGGAATGTGGTCACCTCGTCCGACGCCTTCACCGGGGAGAACTTCCGGCGCGGCGGCTACCTCGACCGGGCCGACCGGTACACCCGGGCCGCCGAATTCGTATCCACCGCGAGGGAGTTGTGGGATTCCTGGACGCCGGACGGGGTCTCCCGGCCGGTGACGCACAGTGGGCAGCACTTCGGCATCGCGGGGGAGTTCACCGTCCCCCGCGTTCCCCAGGGTCACCCCGTCGTCATCCAGGCCGGGGACTCCGCCGAAGGCCGGGAGTTCGCAGCGTCCGCCGCCGACGTCATCTTCACCCGGCACGGCACACTGGAAGCGGGACGCGCCTTCTACGCGGACGTCAAGGGGCGACTGGCGGCGTACGGGCGGAAGCCCGACGAGCTGAAGATCATGCCCGGGGTCAGCTTCGTCCTCGGCGACACGGACGCCGAGGCCCAGCGGAACGCCGACGACATCCGCCGCCTCCAGGTCTCCCCGCAGAACGCCATCCTCGCCCTGGAACAGGTCTGGGGCCGTGACCTCTCCTCGTACGATCCCGACGGGCCGCTTCCCGAGACCGACCCGGACCCCGAATCCGCGCTGGTCCAGGGCCGGGTGAGGGTCGGCGACCCCCTCGCGGTCGCCGCGAAGTGGCGGGCCCTGTCGGAGGCGAAGGGGCTCTCCATCCGGCAGACCGTGATCGAGACGACCGCCCGGCAGTCCTTCATCGGATCACCGGAGACCGTCGCGGCGGGCCTCGCGGAGTTCGTCGCCGCCGACGCGGCCGACGGATTCATCCTCGTACCCCATCTCACCCCTGGCGGCCTCGACGAGTTCGTCGACAGGGTCGTGCCGCTGCTCCAGGAACGCGGAGTCTTCCGCTCCGAGTACACCGGGACCACGCTGCGGTCGCACCTCGGCCTGGCCGAGCCGGTGTGGAAGGGTTGATCCCATGAGCACGGACGAACAGCAGGACGGGCAGGACAGGCCGGATTCGCGGGACAGGCAGCACTGGCAGAGCTGGCACGAAGGGCGCGTCTTCGCGGTCGCGGCACCGTACGGTCCGCTGTCCCTGACCGGCACCCACTGGCTCTCCGACTACCCGGACGGTCGAATTCCGGCCGTCCCGGGGCAGTGGCGGGAAGACGGCGACTCAGTGCTGCTCACGGCCACGCCCGAGGACGGTCTGCGCGTCGACGGCAAGCCGCTGACCGGCGAGATCAGGCTCTCGGCCGACCACGGTCCGATCGAAGAGGCCCGGGTGACGCACGGCGGGCGCCGACTGGTCGTGCTGAGCCGTGAGGGGCTGTGGGCGGTACGGGACTTCGACCCGGGGTCCGCCGCCCGGCAGGCGTTCCGGACCATCGACGTCACCCAGTACGACGCTGCCTGGGCGCTGCCCGGCACCTTCCGCCCGTACCCCGACCGCACGATCCGGGTCCAGAACGCCGACGGGCGCGAACGGGGTCTGGGGCTCGGCGGGGAGATCGCCTTCGAGGTGGACGGCGCCGAGCACACGCTCCAGGTGGCGATCGAGTCCGACGGTTCGCTCTGGGCGGTCTTCGCCGACGCGACCAGCGGAAGCAGCAGTTACCGATTCCGTTTCCTGCGGCCCGCGCCGCCGGCCGCGGACGGCACTGTGACCGTCGATTTCAACCGTGCGCTGCTGCCGCCCTGCGCCTTCGCCGACCACTTCATCTGCCCCTTCCCGCCGCCCGGCAACACCCTCCCCGTTCCCGTCCCGGCCGGTGAGCGGAACCGTATCGACGCCTGACCCGTCCCACCGGTCACACGGACGGTGGACACGGTCGCCCGGCCCCGGCCCGGCCCCGGCAGCGCACGAGCTGCCGGGGCTGTCGCGCGCCCGCCGGCGGCGGCCGAAACGCGCCCTTGCGCGGCGAGTTGTGCGCGCCGAATACTCCCGAACAGCGCTTGTCAGGGGCACGGAGCATCCGGAGTGCGAACACATCCGGCATACGGACGTCCCACTGACTGCGCCTCACGGGTCCGGCCACCCCACAGGCAGGGCCCCCGATTCCCCTCGGGAGGAACGAAAAGTGAGGATCAAGCGCACCACCCCCCTCAGCGGCAAAGCGAGACGGAACAGGGTCGTCGCCGTGTCGGCCGGTCTCGTCGCCGTCGCCGCTCTCGCCGTACCGTCCGCCAACGCCGACTCCACCGCGACGTTCAGCGCCAACCAGCTCAGTACGGCGAGCGACGCCGTGCTCGACGCCGATGTGGCGGGCACCGCCTGGAACATCGATCCGGCCACCAAGAGCGTCGTCGTCACCGTGGACAGCACGGTCTCGCAGGCGGAGATCAAGAAGATCAAGGACTCCGCCGGGAGCACCGCCGGAGCCCTGCGGATCGAGCGCACCCCCGGCACCTTCAGCAAGCTGATCTCCGGCGGCGACGCGATCTACGCCTCCAGCTGGCGCTGCTCCCTCGGCTTCAACGTACGGAGCGGAACCACCTACTACTTCCTGACCGCCGGTCACTGCACCGACGGCGCGGGAACCTGGTGGTCGAACTCCGCACGCACCACCACCCTCGGCACCACCTCGGGATCCAGCTTCCCGACCAACGACTACGGCATCGTGCGCTACACCAACACCTCGGTCACCAAGTCCGGCACCGTCGGCAGCCAGGACATCACGAGCGCGGCCAACGCCACGGTCGGTATGTCCGTCACCCGCCGCGGTTCCACCACCGGCACCCACAGCGGGTCCGTCACCGGTCTCAACGCCACCGTCAACTACGGGGGCGGGGACATCGTCTACGGCATGATCCGCACCAATGTGTGCGCCGAGGCCGGCGACTCCGGCGGCCCCCTCTACTCGGGTACGAGGGCGATCGGCCTCACCTCCGGCGGCAGCGGCAACTGCTCATCCGGCGGTACGACGTTCTTCCAGCCGGTCACCGAAGCACTGAGCGCGTACGGCGTCAGCGTCTACTGACGGCCCGGTACCACGTGCGTCGACGACGAGCCCCTGCCCGGATGTCCGGGCGGGGGCTCTTGTTCGGCCACGGCTTTTGAGAGGATGTCAGGGCGCGGTCGTCCGCAGCCAGACACCCACCCAGGGGGTTCCAGGTCCGTGAAACGCATCGGAGTGACCGGCCACCGCACGATTCCCCAGGAAGCGTACGAGCAGGTGCTGGAGGGGCTGCGGGCGGTGCTCGGCGCTCTCGACGGTTCCGTGGAAGCCCTCTCCAGTCTGGCGGCCGGGGCGGACCAGATCTTCGCCGACCTGGCGCTCGCCCGGGGCGCGCAGCTCACCGTGGTGATCCCCAGCGGGGACTACGAGGCGTGCTTCGCCGACGACGCGGAACTCGCCGGTTACCGGACGCTCAAGGAGCGGGCGACCCGTGAGGTCGTGCTCGACTTTCCGCACTCCACGGACGAGGCGTACTACGCGGCGGGTGTCTACATCGCCGAACACTGCGACCGGCTGCTCGCGGTGTGGGACGGCCTGCCGGCCCGCGGCCTCGGCGGCACGGGTGACATCGTGACGTACGCCCGCGGCCTCGGCCTGCCGGTCACCGTGATCTGGCACGAGGGCGTGCAGCGAACCTGATATCTCGTCACATCTGGTGCCGGGCAAGCCAGTCGGTGTGCTGGGGGGAGACGATCCGCTCGGTCTCGAAGACGGCGACCGGCCACTGCCGCTCGGTGAGGGTGGTCTCCATCGCGATCTGCATCGACTCCAGATCCTTCTCCACGAGGGAGTGGGCGGAGATCAGCGGATGGTGCCTGCGCATCTCGTTCCATGCCAGACAGGCGGCTGCCGCGGCGGAGAGAACCGCAGGCAGAGCAAAGGAGCGGGCGGCCCCGAAGGTCTGGAGCAGGGCGAAGAGCAGGGCGAGCGCGGTGAGCGCGGAGATGGTGACCGACCAGACCGTGGTGCCCCGCCGGGAGATCTCCTGGCGTCTGCGGTACCAGCCGCGCTGCTCGATCAGCCGGTCGCGTACATAGGTCTCCTTGCGTACGGTGAACGCCTTGTCCCGTAACTCCCGCATCGAATCCGTGATGAGCCCGCCGGAATCCGCCAGCTGGTCCCGGGGATCGATCCAGCCGACTTTTCGCAGTTCCTGCAGACCTTCTTCCAGCCGGTTGGCGAACACGGCTTCCGGATGCCGGGTGGCGGATTCGAAAGGCGAACCGTGCACGGCATAGCGCCAGCACATCGATTTGATGAACTCCGCCGCCGAGCGATTCAGCTGCCAGTGCGACTTCGCTTTGCGCCGGGATGCGACGAACGTCGTCACGAGAACGCCGAGATAGGCGAGTACGGCTATGAGCCCGCTGAGCCGCAAGGACCCGCTGGTGTCCCAGTGCCAGGGCAGCGCGGCCGGTACGGCGCCCAGGACCAGCAGGATCAGCTGGCCGCGGGTGGTGTTCACGGCCTCCCGCTGGCGTGCGATGGCGATGGCGTCCGTGTGGTGGAAGAGCGCCGGAAGATCCGCGTTCCTGAAGACCATGCTTTGCAGCGGTCCGGGAATCGCCGTCATGCTCACCCCCGCTATGCGGTTTCAGTTGTCACTCTGCGAATGGAATGGCCGATTCCGTGCTGTCCGGAGCAGGGAGCCGTGATGTCGGGCGTGAAACGAGTGAACGCCCTCACCTGCCTGCCGCGGACAAGAGACTAAAGTCGCGCGCCGGTCACGGCAATGGCGCGAGCCCCGCCCGGACCGCTCCCGGACCGCTCCCGGACCGCTCCCGGACCGCGCTCGGACGGCTCCGGGGGTGGCACGGCCGTTCTCTCCTCCCGGAAGTGAACGTAACGAAACCGAAGCGTCGGCGTCGTGTGTGCGTACCGGGTTCGACCTTGTGTGCGTTTCGCCGCATCGGAATAGTGAGCGCCCCATCCTCCGCGCGCGGGCCCCCCCCATGGCCCCCCGCGGCCCCCCAAGAGGTGGAACGGTTAAGCAAAGAACCAAAAAACGGAAGCGCGCGGGGACGGCCCGATAGGCCGGCCTAGCCCAGGTCGCCGCCCGTGTAACCGTGCCAAC
>NZ_JBSHFH010000014.1:62111-170403 GCF_053617235.1 Streptomyces sp. NPDC055749
GGGTGTGTTTTGGGCTTGGGGGTTCTTCTGTGGGGGGCGTGACCCCGCCTTTTTTGGGGCCCCCCCCCCCCCCCCGGGGGGGGCCACCCCCGGCCCCCCCCCGCGGCCCCACAGGAGGTCGAACGTTGAAGCATCGACGCATATCCAGGAAGCGCGCGGTGACGGCCGGATCGGCCGTCGTCGCCCTGGTCGCCGCCGGAGTCACCTTCCAGACGGCGAACGCCAGTGAGGACACCCCCCGGCCGGACGCACGCACGCTGACGGCGGTCGCGGCCGGGAAGCTCGCCACCACGCTGGACAAGACCCTCACCGACGGCACGGCCGGCGCGTACTACGACGCCGACACGAAGAGCCTGGTCGTGAACGTCCTCGACGAGGCCGCCGCCGAGCAGGTGCGCACGGCGGGCGGCAAGGCCAGAGTCGTGGAGAACTCGGCAGCGGAACTGCTCTCGGCCCGGCAGACCCTCACCGACCGGGCCACCATCCCCGGCACGTCCTGGGCCGTCGACCCGGTCAGCAACAAGATGGTCGTCACCGCCGACCGTACGGTGAAGGGCGCGGCCTGGGACAAGCTCGCGGCCGTGGTCGAGAAGCTCGGCGGAAAGGCCGAACTCAACCGCTCCGCAGGGGAGTTCAAGCCGCTCATCGCGGGCGGCGACGCGATCTGGGGCGGGGGCGGGCGCTGCTCGCTCGGCTTCAACGTGGTCAAGGGCGGCGAGCCGTACTTCCTCACCGCGGGACACTGCACCGAGTCGATCACCAGCTGGTCCGACACGCAGGGCGGCGCGGAGATCGGCGCGAATGAGGGCTCCAGCTTCCCGGACAACGACTACGGTCTGGTCAAGTACACCTCGGACGTGGAGCACCCCAGCGAGGTCGACCTCTACAACGGTTCCACGCAGCCGATCACCAAGGCGGGCGAGGCGACGGTCGGCATGGCGGTCACCCGGAGCGGCTCCACCACTCAGGTGCACGACGGTGAGGTCACCGCGCTGGACGCCACGGTCAACTACGGCAACGGCGACATCGTCAACGGGCTCATCCAGACGACGGTCTGCGCCGAGCCGGGCGACAGCGGCGGCTCGCTCTTCTCGGGCGACACCGCGATCGGCCTGACCTCGGGCGGCAGCGGCAACTGCTCCTCGGGCGGCGAGACGTTCTTCCAGCCGGTGCCGGAGGCGCTGGCGGCGTACGGGGCCGAGATCGGCTGACCCGCGCCTGCCGGACGGGCTTGTGCGTCGAGCCCGTCCGGCGGTGGGTGAGCGGTCTTCAGGTGCCGAGGTCCTCGACGACCGCGCTCACCTGGCGGTTCGCGGTGGCGGCCCACCGCACGGGCAGCGGCGCCAGCCGGCCGACCGCCGCGCTCAGCACCTCCGGGTCACCGAGCAGGTGCAGCTTCTTCGCGTCGGACATCTTCCGGAAGAACGCTTTCACCAGGAAGACATGGGCGCTGGTGTAGCGGCGCTCGTGGTGGCTGTAGTTCACCGACCAGTCCTCGTACGGATGGCGAACGATCCCGCTGAGGGAGCAGCCGCTGCGGCCGACGTCCACGCCGACGGGGGCGCCAAGGAGCCCCGCGGGGCGCGTGGCCTGCCACACCCAAAAGGTGGCACTCAGGCTCAGGCTCATGAATCTGTCCCACGGGACGAAGGCCTTGGGATTGTGCACTCCGTGCTTGTGGTGCTCGATGCCTTCGGCGGTGAGCACCAGACATGAGCCTGCCTTGCGCTTCGGGTCCCCGATGACCCAGCGGTCCCCGACCAGTTCCAGCGGCCCCAGATGACGCATCGCGATCCCCCGTCGATCGTGTGTTCCCCTGCTCGGAACCTACCGTTCCGACGACCGCAACTGCCGCGCGATTTCTACACCGATGAGGCGGCGGGGGCCAGTCTCGCGGAGCCCGCCTTCGCCGGTGCCACGCCGAAGATGTCGACGGCGTGGTAATACGTCCACGCCGTGCTGTTGCACGAGGTGAGCTTGGCCCCGGTGTAGGCGGCGCACACGCGCTTGAGGTCCGCGTAGAACGCGGAGTCGATGCGCGACTTGTTGGCGGAGAAGGTGCCGGCTGCCTTGTAGTTGCGGTAGCCGAAGTCGTGGCGGGCGCACGCCTTCTGGAAGGGGAAGCCGAACGGGTTGTCGGGCGAGCTGCTGCAGTAGTCCGTCGACCAGTCGAAGGCGTACGCGGCCCAGGCGCCCTGGTTGTTGCGGGCGTTGTTCCAGGCGTTGTAGCTGGAGAGGCTCGTCTGGGTCCAGGAGCTGAGGACCTGGGGCTTGTCCGCGGGGGCGGCCGAAGCGGAGGCGGCAGGGAGCAGGGCGAGGGGGAGCGACAGGGCGACCGCGGCGAGCGGGGCGGCGAAACGGCGACGCATGAGCAACCTCCGGCGGATGGCGGTGAGTTGGGATGGTCGTGCGCCTCATGGGTCTCATGGGGCCACCTCAGAATGGCGCCATGTACCTGTCATGCATAGCTGTCGCGTCGACTGGACGCCAAGAATTCGGCCATACGTCGGGCGGCAGCCACGGGAGGGCCGCCGCGTGCGGCGACCACCCCTGGCTCAGGGGGCCGTCGACTCCAGGTGGTACGTCGTGTCGACCCAGAATCCGTTCGTGGCCCTGGCCTTGATCTCCAGTACGTAGGCGCCAGGAGTCAGCGGGGCGAAGCCACCCCAGAGGCCCCACGCGTAGCGCTGGGTCAGCCCCGTCCTGAACGGCGCCGTGAATTCCCGCAGCGGCAGCGGGACGCTGTTGAGCGACGCGGTGGCCTCCACGACCTTCATGGACTGCGGGACTCTCGCGTACGACCTGGTGTGCTGCTTATTGAGCACGGGGAAGAAGAACGGCCGGTCCGAGGGCACCGCGCAGCGCCGTACCACCCGCCCGCCGTAGGTCCCTGCCAGGAACCAGAGACCGTCCGGCTGCTTCCAGGCCGCGTGTTCGCCCGTCGTGTCGCTTACCGGACTGCGGTCGTCAGGAGCCGACAGGGCCCACTTCCACCACTCGCCCGCGAGCTTCCCGCCCTCCACGTCGCTCAGCCTCCACGTGCTGTCGACCGACTCCGCACCGTTCATGACGCCCTCCCGCGTGCAGCCCCGGCTCGGGGCTCTTTTCGAACAAGCGGACAGTACCCGGGGTGATCACCCGATGGTGACCGTGCGCGCCCACTCGGGCGGGGAGTCCGGTACGTAGTCGGGATCGTCCTCCCTCCACGAGGTGCGCCTGTGATGCCGGGGGAATAGGCCCACCACCGTCCTGCACGGCGGCTGCACACGTGGCCAGGCGGTCTGCCCGTCGGTCAGCACGACGATGACGTCAGGGCGGGGGTTCGCGCGCAGCGCCCTGGCGAAGCCCGTCCGCAGGTCCGTACCCCCGCCGCCCACCAGCGGGATGCCCTCGCCGCGGCACAGCGGGTGCACGATCCGGGCGGACGCGTCGCACGGCAGCACGCTGATCAGGTCACGCCGGCCGCCCACGGCGCTGGAGATCGCGGCGACCTCCAGGAGCGCGCTGCCCAGCTCGGCGTCGCTGACCGAGCCGGAGGTGTCGATGACCACCGAGACCCGGGGCGGTCTGCGCCGCAGGCTCGGCAGGACGACGCCGGGCAGCCCGGCGGAGCGCCGGGACGGACGCCCGTAGCTGTAGTCCTCACCCGCACCGGAGCCGGAGGCCGCCGAGCGTACGGCCGCACCCAGCAGCTCCCGCCACGGCTGCGGCGGATGGAACGCCTCCTCCGCCCACCGCTTCCAGCCCTGCGAGGAGTTCCCCGGGCGGCCGGTGATGCCCTGGGCCACCCGGAACCGGACCGCGTCCTGTTCCTGCGCGCTGAGACCGTGCGCGCCGTCCGGTCCCAGGTCCCACTCCCTTTCCAGCCCGTCGGCGCCGCTGCCGCAGTCCAGCCAGGTGAACTGCTGGGTGTACGGGCCGAGCCGGAACTGCCGGAGGTAGTCCTCCATGAGCTCGCCCTCGCCGAGCCCCAGCGCGGCCGGTTCGACGGCGCCTTCCGGCCGGACCAGCCCGTCACCGAACACGTCGTCGTTGATCTCGCAGTCGGCGGCGATGTTCATCCGCAGCCGGTCCCCGGGGCCGGTCAGTCCCAGAACCCGGGCGGCCTGGTCACCACGCCCGTGGTGGTCACGGAGCAGGTGCGACACCTCGTGCACCCACACACCGGCCAGTTCCTCCACCGGAGTCGCGTCCACGAACGCGGGCGAGGCGTAGCACCGCCAGTGCCGGTCGACCGCCATGGTCGGCACCTGCCGCGACTCCACGGTGTGGAGGGCGAACAACGCCGTCGCGAGATAGGGACGGGCCCGGGCGGCGTGCAACCGGGCGGCGAAGAGCTTGTGGAGGTCCAGTGCCCCCGCTGCCTCGGCCGTCATCGGCCGGCCTGTGCGGCGACCGCGGTCCGGGCCGCGGCGCGGTCGGCGGACCGGTCCGCCCGCTGGGACAGGGACACCACTCCGGCGAGCTGTTCGATCGAAGCCGGAACATCCCAGTCCTCCTGGCGCAGCGCGGCGAGTGTGGTCGCGGGGACGACCACGAGGTCCGGGGCCCCGGTCTCCAGCGCCCGGACCAGGAGTGCCCAGGCGGCGTCCCAGCGGTACTTGTCCGGGCGGTTGCGTACTGCCGCCACCACTCCGTCGAGTGCGGCCTGCCGCAGATCTCCCCGCTCGGGCAGCTCGGCCGTTGCCGGGTCGGCGAGCAGGGTCTCGGGGTCCGGGAGGTCCATCCGGTCCAGGTTCGCCAGCAGTTCGAGGCCGGGACCGTCGCCCACGGTGCCCCTGATCAGCAGGGAGAGTACGTCGCGCGAGGAGCCGGCCGCGGTCGCGAAGGCGATCAGGTTCAGCGTCATGTCCCAGCTCCGGGGCGAGGGCCAGGCGCCGCCGCGACGGGCTTCGCTGCTGGGCAGTTGGTGGACGAGCTTGGGGCGGACGGCGAGGAGACCGCACACCGCTCGGCGGGCGAAGCCCACGGCCTCCGTCAGCTTTCCGGGGTCGAGCCGAGGCATCGTCGCCCGCGGCCAGGTCCCGCCGAGGCCGCGTACCACGACCTCGTGGTCATGGGTCCACTGGAGGTGGACGAACCGGTTGGCCAGCGGAGGACTCAGCTCCCAGCCGCCGGCGGCCGAGGACCGCGGATTGGCGGCGGCCACGATCCGTACCCCGGGCGGGAGTTGGAGCGCACCGATCCGCCGCTCCAGGACGAGGCGGAGCAGCGCGGCCTGAACGGCCGGGGGAGCGGTGGACAGTTCGTCGAGGAACAGCAGCCCCCGCCCGGCCCGCACCAGCCGCACCGCCCAGTCCGGCGGGGCCATCGGGACGCCCTGTTCCGCCGGGTCGTCACCGACGATGGGCAGCCCCGAGAAGTCGGACGGCTCGTGCACGCTGGCGATGACGGTGGTCAGCGGAAGGTCCAGAGACGCGGCGAGCTGGGTCAGGGCCGCGGTCTTGCCGATGCCCGGCTCGCCCCACAGGAGGACGGGCAGGTCGGCGGCCACCGCCAGGGTCAGCGCCTCCAACTGGTCGTCGGGGCGGAGTTCGGTGGTGGTGTCGCGCAGCAGGGCTGTCAGCGCGCCCGCGATGTCGAGCTGGGAGGTCCGGACGGGCGCGGCGGGGGCTTCGGGCATGGCGAACGGAGCGCATGTGGGCATGAGTGATCACCTTTGGGTCGCAGGAAGACAGGAAGACAGGAAGAAATGGGGGGAGTCTGGCCGCCGGGTCAGGCCGGGACGGCCCGACGGCGCGATTCGGTCCGGCGCGGGCGCGGAAGGCGGTCGGGGACATGTCTGCGGTCCGGGCCGTAGCGCCCGGGTCCGGGACCGACCAGGCCGGCCCTGAACAGCCCGTAGGTGATCCGCCGTCGCGCGGCGGCCTCCAGTTCGTCCCGCAGAGCGCCGGTGCGCAGCACCGCACCGGGGCCGAGCAGCCCCTCGACGACGGCCAGTGCTCCGGCGGTGTCGCCGTGGTCCAGCCGGTCCCGTACTCCGGCGAGACAGTCCGGACGACGGTGCGCCTCGTCGATGGCCTGGAGACAGGGAAGCGGCGTTCCGGTCAGTGCGACCAGCAGCTCTTCCCGGCGGATCTCGACCGGATCGTGGTCCAGCGGGGCCAGGACCCCGTCGACCAGACCGATCCGGTGCTGATCCCCCCGGCAGTCCACGAGGTGCGGCTGCCCCGTCCGGTCCGGAGCCCGCGACGGTCCCGACGGCTCATGGCCCGGTACGAGGGCCGAGGCGACCAGCGGGTGCAGCCGGTCGGCTTCGATCGCACCGCTGCGCAGCAGTTCCAGGTCGGGCAGGACCCAGGTCGCCGCGTCGGGGAGGATCGGCAGCCTCGGGACGTCGCCGTCCGTGGCCGCCGAGGCCCGCACATGGGGCGGCCCGGTACCGTCGGGATCCCTGACCAGGTCGAGGAAGAGCCGGTGCCGACCGCCGAACCGCACGGCGACCGTACCGGTGGACCGGCCCTCGGCGTGGAGGAGCAGCTCCGCCTCGGCGGCCCACCGGTCGACGGCGCAGTTGCGCCCCGGCGGCACCAACTCGGCAAGATCAGGGCGGCCTTCGGGCGCACAGCCGGTCCCGGACCGGGCCCGCAGCTCATCGGTCCTGCGCGCGTCCCACAGATGACGGTGCAGATCGAGGCGGAACCGTCGGTTCGGATGGGGGTGCGGGTGACGCCGGGTGGCCGCCTCGGAGCGCGAACCGTCCCACAGCGCGAGGCTGATCCGCTGACCGGCATCCGCCCAGGCGGGCGGGGTCCGGACCACGAGGTGCACCGGATGCGCACCGTCGCCGCTCGCGGCGCTCTCGTACCGGGCCAGTGCGAGCGTCAGCCCCGGCCGCAGCATGCCGTGCGGGGCGATTCTCGGCAGATGCCAGCGCAGCAGGTCGGGAACCAACTGCCTTAGATCGGCCCGGAGTCGGGCGGAGAGTTCCTGACCGTGGGTACGTGCCACGGCCCGTAGGCTGAGATCGACATCGACGCCTGCGGCGGCGCACGCTCCTGCCCAGTCCCCGGCGGAACGACGGGCGGTCGCAGTCTCGATCATGGAGGGCGGCACGGCGAACTCTCGCACGCGCGGCCAGAAGGAAGGGAGGGAGTCCTCCGTCGCGTTCTCAGTGAGCATCAGCACTCACCTTGCGCGGACGGGGCCCCCAATCTGATTGCAGATTGAGTCTTCATCGTGGGGGAGCATAACGCCCGTCCCCTCGATCTGCCAGGTGTTTCCGGCCGGCTCGCGCTCTCTACGATGACTCCATGAAAAGCGCGGAATCGACGGAGACCGAAACCGGGGGCGGCACGGAAGCCGAGCAGCGGTGGGAGCGGCACACCCAGTGGCCGCTCCTGGTACTGGCCCTGCTGTTCGCCGTCGCGTACGCCGTGCCGGTCGTGCACCCCGGCGCCGACGCGCTGACACTGCGGCTGTGCCGGGGTGTGGAGTGGGTGGTGTGGGGGGCGTTCGCCGGTGACTACGCCGTGCGGCTGGTACTCACACGCGACCGGTGGCGATTCGTACGCCGTCACCCGCTGGCGCTGCTCGCCGTACTGCTGCCGATGGTGCAGCCGCTGCGGCTGCTCCGGCTGGTCTCCACCCTGCTGCTGGCCGGGCAGCGCGCCCGGATGGCCTCGCAGGTGCAACTGACCACGTATGTCGCGGGGTCGTGCGTGGGTCTGCTCATGTTCGGCTCGCTAGCGGTGCTGGAAGTCGAGAGGGATTCCCCCGAAGGCACCATCAAGACCCTCGGCGACGCGGTGTGGTGGTCCTTCACCACGATGACGACCGTCGGTTACGGCGACTTCGCCCCGACCACCGGTCTGGGCCGGATGCTCGCGGTCGGCCTGATGCTGTCGGGTATCGCGCTGCTGGGTGTGGTCACGGCGAACATTGCCGCCTGGTTCATCTCCCGCTTCGAGAGCGACAACGCGACGGACCGGATGCAGACGGAGGCCATCATCGCGCTCACGGCGGAGGTACGGGCGCTGCGCGCGGAGGTCACGGAACTGTCCGCGGTACGGGACCGGGTACCGGCGCCGGGCGGCCCGGCCGATGACGGTGTGACCGTGTCCCGGCAGGTCGTCCGCTCCGGCGAGTGACACGGTCCGGCGAGTGACACCGCCCGGCCGCGAGGTCAGACGGAGGCCGAGCCGCCGGGCGTCGTGTCTGCGGGTGCCGTGCCGGTGGTTGCGCCCTCCGGACTGTGCCGCATCGACAGGAGCAGGGTGAGGGCCGTGCCCGCCACCGCCCAGGCGGAGAGCACCAGCAGCGGTCCGGTGACCGCGTTGCCCTTGAAGTACGCGATCGAGCGGGCCACCCAGGTGCCCGCCCCCGGTGGCAGCGCGGGCCCGATCGCCCGCCAGAAGTCCGGCAGCATCGGCAGCGGGAAGGCGCCGCCCGCGCTCGGGTTGCCCGCGATCACGATGATCAGGACGGCGAGGCCGATGCCGATGATGCCGGTGAGGGCCTCCAGGGCGAGTGTGGTCATACCGACGGCGAAGACGACCAGTGTTCCCAGGCCCCACAGCCCCCATACGCTGCCGGGCAGCGCGCCGAGGATCGGCCCGATGATGACCGCGCCGCCGATTCCGCCCGCGATCGAGTACAGCGCCATGGTGCCGGTCCTGATCAGTGCGCGCTGGCGGTTGGCGGGCTTGGTGCCCGCGCTGATCGCCAGGATCGAGGCGCAGAGGTAGCCGCCGACGCACCAGCCCACGACCAGGTAGAAGGACGAGAGTCCGTCGAAGTCGTCCGGGGACGCCGGGGCCACGTCGACGGTCCTGACCGAGCGGCGCTGGGTCCTGTCGACCTGCTCGATGATCTTCGTCAGGGAATCGGCCAGGACGGTGCCGCCGCCGGAGGCGACGAGCACGGTGTCGGTGGTGCCGTTGGGATTGACGATCAGGGCGCCGTCGATGTCCCGGTTCATGATCTGTTCGCGGGCCTCGGTCGCGTCGTCGGCCGTGCGCGGGTCCAGCGGGCTGCCGGGGAGTGCGTCGAGCCGGGTGACGAGCTGCTCCGAGATCCGCTCGGGCGCGACAACGGCGAAGGGGACGTCCGTCGGGACCGGCTTGTGCAGCGCCCCTACGTAGGACGCGATGAACAGCAGTTGCAGCGCGAGCACACCGAGGACTAGCAGTGCGGCCCGTGGAGTGACGGCGTTCTTCACCTCGTCGACGAAAGTCATGCCCCCACGGTCCGGGCGGCCCGGTGTTTGCGCAGGTGGGACAGGGCCGAATGGCTGAGGCGGGGTGCGGACGGATCGGCGGATGCCCCTTGCCCGGGTTATCGTACGAGTGTTCGAACAAATCCGGCCGGGGTGGATCAAGCGCCGACGGGGTTAAGGTATTCGAACTGGCGTACGATGAACATATCGGGTGTATAGCCGAAAAAGGGGTGGAGTGATGGAGGTGCGACATGGCGGGCTTCGCCCAGCTGCACGTCGCGTCCGGTTACTCCGTCCGCTACGGCGCCGCCCACCCCGGTCATCTCGTCCGGCAGGCGGCCGGACGGGGCATGGCGGCGCTCGCGCTCACCGACCGGGACACGGTCACGGGGGCCGTCGGATTCGCGCAGGCATGTTCGAAAACCGGGGTTCGGCCGGTCTTCGGTGTCGACCTGGCGGTGGAGGCCCTGGCGCCTCCGCCGCCCGCCCAGCGCCACCGCGCCCCGGCGCGCGGTGGGGCGCATGTCGTTGAGCCGCCGCTGCGGTTCGTGCTGCTCGCGCAGAACCGGGCGGGATGGGCGCGGCTGTGCCGCATCACGTCGGCCGCCCACGTCGGTGCGGTGTCCGGTGTGGCACCGGTGGTGCCGTGGGAGGCGCTGCGCGAGTACGGCGGTCCCGGTCTGATCGTGCTGCTCGGGCCGCTCTCGGAGCCGGTACGGGCTTTGGCGGCCGGGCGCGAGGATGTCGCGATGAAGCTGCTGGCGCCGTGGCGGGAGATCTTCGGTGCAGGAGTCAGGCTGGAAGTCGTAGTGCATAAACGTTTCAGCATCGGGCCCGGATCGCTTCGGCTGGCTGCTCGCACCCTGGCGCTCGCCGACCGCACCCGCACCACCGCGGTGCTCTCCAACGCCGTCCGCTACGCCGACCCGGAACAGCACCGACTGGCCGATGTCCTGGATGCCGCGAGGCTGCTGCGGCCGATCGACCGGCGTCGCCTGGACAGCGGGCAGCGCTGGCTCAAGGACGAAAGGGCGATGACGGCCATCGCGCGGATGGTCGCCGAATGCGCCGGAGGCGATGTCCGGCGGGCGCGCCGCCTGATGGCGGACACCGCTGCCACGGCGGCTGCGTGCACCCTCGACCCCGGAGCGGACCTCGGCCTTGGCGCGCCGCACTTCCCGGAACCGACGCTCTTCGGAGCCGCTCCCGGAGCGGGAGGAGCCGCACAACTGCTGCGTCAGCAGTGCGAGGCCGGCATGGTCCGACGAGGTCTCGACCGGGACCGAGTGGCGCTCGACCGGCTGGACGAAGAACTCGCTGTGATCTCCGAGCTGCACTACGACTCGTACTTCCTCGCGGTCGGCCAGGTGGTGGCCGACATAAGGGAGAAGGGCATCCGGGTCTCGGCCCGCGGCTCGGGCGCCGGATCGCTGGTCTGCCACGCCCTGGACATCGCCACCGCCAACCCCCTTGACCACCGCCTGTTGTTCGAACGCTTCCTGAGCGTGCGGCGGGCGTCGCTTCCGGACATCGACATCGACGTGGAGTCCGCCAGGAGGCTGGAGTGCTACGACGCGATCTTCGACCGGTTCGGCAAGGAACGGGTGGCGGTCACCGCCATGCCCGAGACCTATCGGGCCCGCCGCGCCCTGCGCGACACCGGCCTGGCCCTGGGGATCGCGCCGGCGGAGATCGACCGGATCGCCAAGAGCTTCCCGCATCTGCGGGCCTCCGACATCACCGGCGCGCTCGCCGAGCTGCCCGAGCTGCGGCAGCTGGCGGCCGAGGCGGACCGGTACGGGCCGCTGTGGGAGCTCGCGGAGGGACTCGACTCGCTGGTGTACGGCATGGCCATGCACCCCTGTGGAGTGGTCATCAGCGATGCGACGCTCCTGGACCGGCTGCCGGTGCAGCCCACCCCCCAAGGTGACTACCCCATGGCCATGGCGGCCAAGGAGGAGATCGAGGCGCTGGGCAATATCAAACTGGACGTCCTGGGCGTCCGGATGCTGTCCTCGATGGCTCATGCGGTCACCGAGATCGAACGGACGACCGGCAACCGTATCGACTTGGACGACCCGCGCCAGGTGCCGCTCGACGACGTCTTCGCGTTCAAGCTCATCCAGGAGAGCCAGACCCTGGGTCTGTTCCAGCTGGAGTCACCCGGGCAGCAGGATCTTCTGTCCCGGCTGCAGCCCCGCGACCCACAGGATGTCATCGCCGACATCAGTCTCTTCCGGCCCGGACCGGTCGCCGGCGGTATGCCCGAGCGGTACATCGCCGCGCGCCACGGCGGCACACCCTCGTACGCCCACCCGGACCTCGAGCCGGTGCTCGCCGACACCTATGGCGTGACCATCTGGCACGAGCAGATCATCGAGACGCTGTCGGTGATGACCGGCTGCGACCGCGCGCTGGCGGAGATCGCCCGGCGTGCGCTCGGCGACAAGAACCGGCTGCCCGGGATCAAGGACTGGTTCCACCGCCTGACACGCGCACGCGGTTACAGCGAGACGGTACGCGACCAGGTCTGGAAGACGGTCGAGGCCTTCGGCGCCTACGGCTTCTGCCGGGCGCATGCGGTGGCCTTCGCCGTGCCGGCCCTGCAGAGCGCCTGGCTCAAGGCGCACTATCCGGCGTTCCTGCTGGCGGGCCTGCTCGAACACGATCCCGGGATGTGGCCCAAGCGCGTCCTCGTCTCCGATGCCCGTCGCCGCGGTGTCCGGATCCTGTCCGTCGACGTCAACCGCTCCTGGGCGAAGCACACCGTGGAGATGACCGAGGAGGAGGAGTGGGGCGTGCGGCTCGCGCTGTCCGGGGTGCGCGGCATCAGTGAGGAGGAGTGCGCGCGGATCGAGGAGGGCCGTCCGTACGGATCGCTGTCGGACTTCTGGCAGCGGGCCCACCCCAGCAGGCCGGTCGCCGAACGCCTCGCCGAGATCGGTGCCCTGAACTCCCTGCACGACGGGAGTCTCACCCGGCGGGACCTTCTGCTGCAGATCGCCGAGCTTCACCGGCAGTCCCGCACCCGGTCGGCGGGCAAGGGGCAGTTGCCCCTCGACGCGGGCGCCGTCGGCGGAGCGGAGCCGAGCGGTCTGCCGGAGATGACCGGACGTGAGGCACTGAGCGCCGAGCTGGGCACCCTCGGCATCGACGTCTCCAAGCACCTGATGGAGCATCACCACCGGCTGCTGCGGGAGGCCGGCGCGACCGACGCGGCCCATCTGGCCGGCCTGCGTGCGGGTCAGCAGGTCCTCGTGGCCGGTGTGCGGGCCTCCACCCAGACCCCGCCGATCGCCAGCGGCAGGCGCATCATCTTCGTCACCCTGGAGGACGGCTCCGGACTGGTCGACCTGGCCTTCTTCGAAGACTCCCACCCGGCCTGCGCGCACACCGTCTTCCACAGCGGCCTGCTGCTGGTCCGCGGCACGGTCCAGGTACGCGGCACCCGCCGTACCGTCGTCGGAACCATGGCCTGGGACCTCGAACGGATCGCGGCCGCGCGCCGCGACCAGGGCCCCGAGGCCGCGCTAGCCCTTCTCGGTGCCGATCATCCGCACCCGACCCCCGCCCAGCCGCAGCGCACCCTCGTCAACGGCACCACCGGCGCCCGCCTGCACCCGTACGCCGACCTGCAGCCTGCCGGCAGCCGCTCGGCCGACCTGAAGAAGTTCGGCTACACCAGCCCGGGGAGTGCGGGATGACCATGCGTCAGCGGCACATCGCCCACCTCCACCTGCACACCGCTCCGAGTGAGGACCAGTACGAAAAAATAATCGAACTGGTGTCCGGTGTCACTCCGCATGTCCAGGCTGTTCCGCCCAACGCCGTTCAGCTCGACCTGACGTCGGCGCTCCGGTACTTCGACCTGTCCGCCTACGACGTCGTCCAGTTGGCGAAGTTCAGACTGAAGGCCCTCTACGGCATCGACAGCAGCGCCGGGCTCGCGGGCAACCGCATGCTGGCCGCCATGGCGGCCGACGCGTCCGCGCCGGGAGACACCACCTGGGTTCCCGACGGGCAGGCCGCCGCCTGGCTGTACCCCCGGCCGGTCACCGCGCTGCCGGGGATCGGCCGCGCCACGGCTGAAACGCTCGGAAAGTACGGTCTGCACACCATCGGCCAGGTCGCCGACCTGTCCCCGGCGACCCTGCAGAGACTGCTCGGCGCCGAGCCGGCCCGGCTGCTGGCCGAGCGTGCCCGTGGTCATGATCCCCGCCCGGCCACTCGGACGGAGCCGACCGAGCACCTGGTCGCCGACACGGTGCTGGACCGGGACTGCCTCGACCCTGCGCTACGTCACCGCGCCGTCCTCGCGCTCGCCGAGCGGATCGGTCAACGCCTGCGCGGGGAAAGGCGGATCGCGGGACGCCTCACCCTCACCGTGCGCTATGCCGACCACAGCTCCACCACACGCACGCGCGCACTGGCGGAACCCACCGACCACTCACCTGTCCTCGCCGCAACCGCTCTGGGTCTGCTGACTGTTCTGGGGCTGCAGCGAGCACGGGTCCGGGCCTTCGCCATACGTGCCGACCACCTGATGCCGGCCGACAGCGCCTACTGGCAGCTCTCCCTGGACCCCCAGGACGCCCGTTCCCGCGCCGTCGAAGCCGCCGCGGACCGTGCCCGTCGGCGCTTCGGGCCGGAGGCCGTACGACCGGCCACTCTCGCCGACTGACCGCCCGCGTCAGGTCGCCGGCAGTTCCTCGGCGGGCAGCCGGCCTGCGCGCACCGCGTCGACCAGGGCCTGATGGTCACGCTCGTTCTGGTCGGCGTATGCCTCCGCGAACGTCGCGAGTGCCCGGTCGAACGGGTCGCCGCTGCCCAGATACGCGGCGATCGCGATCCGGTCGCCGGACCGCGCGTGCGCACGGGCCAGCGTGACCCCGCACAGTTCGCCGAACACTCGCATGTCCTTCGGCCGCATCCGCTCCGGCATCGCGATGCCCTTCCAGTCGCGCAACTGGCGGAGGTAGAAGTCGCGCTTCCTGCCGTCGATCCCGTCGACCCGCTCCCAGCCCAGGAAGATGTCGCTCGTCGCCTGCATCAGCCGCTGGCCCGAGACCACCCGCTCGCCCTGGTTGGGATACCGGCTCGCGCCGACGTGCGCGGCGAGCACGGAGGCGTCGGCCTCCTTGGCCTGGAGGAAGAGCGGGTCCTGATCGTCCCGTCCGAGAAGGAGGAAGATCCAGCAGCGGGTGCCGACGCTGCCGACGCCGACCACCTTGCGGGCGACGTCCGCCAGTCGGTAGTCCTTCAGGAGCGCGCGCCGGTCGGAGGGCAGAGTGCGGCCGTACCGCTCCACCAGTCCGCGGAACTGGCGCTCGAGCGCGCTGCGCTCGACGTCCGGCAGCAGGTCTCCGGCCGGGACGAGCAGCGGGGGATCCGCCGCGATCCTGGGCCGGCCGCCGACCGTTTCGGTGAGCTTGTCGAAGGCGTCCAGGCTGTCGCGGGTACGGGCCTTCGCCATGGCACGGGCCAGGTTCTTCTGTGCGCGCTTCGTGGAGCCGGCTGCGGCCAGGGCCTCAAGCCGGTTCGCGTCGATCTTCGCGTACCAGACGTCGAGGTTGCTCATGCCTGCGAAGCGGATCATCGCCTCGCGGTACGAACGGACCGTTGAACTCACGATGCGGGCGCGCTCGGCGTCGTCGAAGCCGTTCGCCCGGCCCGCGATGACGAGACTCGCCGACAGCCGCTTGACGTCCCACTCCCAGGGGCCCGGCAGTGTCTCGTCGAAGTCGTTGATGTCGAACATCAGCTGCCTCTCCGGCGAGGCAAGCAGACGGAAGTTCAGCATGTGCGCGTCCCCGCACAGCTGGGCCGTGAGTCCCGAGCGCGGGGTGCCGGCCAGGTCGGACGCCATGATGGCGGCGGCGCCGCGGTAGAAGCGGAACGGGGCCTCCGCCATCCGGCTGTAGCGGATCGGGACGAGTTCGGGCACCCGCGCCGCTGACTGCGCCTCCAGGATCTCCAGCGGGTCCGGCCTGTCGGGAGACGGCCTGTACACGGCATGTCCCGACCGCGGAGAGCGACGCCGGGCCTCCTTGCCGAAGGCCGCGCGTTCCTCGGGCGTGGCATGGGGTGCCGCGCGCATCGCCGTGGTCGCGTTCTGGGACATCGAAGGCCCTCCTGCCTGGCCGTGCGGCTGCCCGGGGAGTACGGCGGTAGGAGCGCATGTCCGCGGACCATCGGAATTTCCTCAACCCTAGAACCCATCCGGGCCTCGCGCATGGGGACGTAGGCGGGGGCAGGGGATGAGCTCCGGCCCGCGGTCCCGTACCCCGGCCGCCTGCGGCGAGAGCTCCTAGGGCTCCACCGAGCGGGGCTGGGCTGTCGGGATCCGGTGCGTGAAGAACATCGCGAGGAGAGCTGAGAGGGCGAGGATGGCGAGTGCGGCACGCAGGCCGTCGATCCGGGCTTCGGCGTTCGCGTCGAGTGCGGCTTCACTCACCTCCGTGCTCGTGCCCGCTTCTTCGAGGGCGGACTTGAGCTGGGCATCGGACAGGAACGGTACGCCGCTCTGGAGTTCGACGGTCGCCTGGCTCTTTACCTCGGCGGGGATCGCCGGATTCTGCCCGACGCTGCCCAGGAACGAGGAGGTGAGCGCGGCGATCATGATCGAGCCGGCGAGTGCCGTGCCGATCGAGGCGCCGAGGTTGGTGACGGCGTTCTGGACGCCGCCGACCTCCGCGCTCTGTGCTTGCGGTACCGCGGACACGGTGACCGACCCGAGCTGGGACGCCAGCGCGCCCATGCCGAGCCCGATCAGCAGGAGGGGGCCGGTGACGATTTCCGCACTGGCGTCCGCGTCGAGTGCGGCCATCAGGAGCACCGCGCCGGCGAGCAACGCGAAGATGCCGAGCCGTACCACCCGCCGCGGCGAGACGTCCGGGAGGAAGCGTGGGATCAGGATGGCGGCTGCCAGCAGCGTCAGTGAGAGTGGCAGGATGCGGGCACCGGTCATGAGCGCGGACAGGCCCAGGGCCACCGACAGATAGAGCGGTACGACGAAGAACACGCCCATCTGGACGAGGTACTGGAAGAAGAATATCGTCAGCCCGCCGGTCAGCTGCTTGTTGCGCAGCATCGCCGGGTCGATGAGCGGCTCTCTGTGCTGCTCCACGAGGCGGGCCTCCCAGCGGAGGAAGAGCCAGATCAGAAGCAGTCCGGCCAGCATCAGCCACACGACCAGCGAAACCCCGAGCCACGCGGGCGCGTCGGGCTTCGGCTGGAACCAGCCCCATTCGTCCGAGCGGAGTACCCCGTAGACGAAGATCCCGAGCCCGATGGCGGAGAGCGTGGCGCCGACGAGATCGATGCGCGGACGTTCGACGATCGGCGCGTCCGTGATCCGGCGGCCCAGCACCAGGATGCCGAGCACCATCACGACTTCACCGGCGAAGACCCACCGCCAGGAGAAGTAGGTCGTCGCGACACCTCCGACGAGCGGCCCGACCGCGATGGCGGCGGCCCCTGCGGCTGCGACGAGTCCGTAGGCGGCGGGACGGCGCTCGGTGGCGAAGTTGCTGGCCACGAGTGCCACGATCGCGGGCAGGATGAGGGCCGCCCCGATCCCCTCGAGGAACGACCAGCCGAGCAGCAGCACGGGCAGGTTCGGTGCGATCGCTGTGACGAGGGAGCCGCAGCCGTAGATGCAACAGCCGATCATGAACGCGCGCTTACGGCCGATCAGCGCTCCGACCTTGCCGCCGGGGATCATGAACATCGCCATGACGAGGGTGTAGGCCGTGATGGCACCTTGGACACCCGTGACCGTCGTGCCCACGTCCTCGGCCACAGTCGCGATCGAGACGTTCATGACAGAGCTGTCCAGCGCCATCAGGAACTGACCGGCCGCGAGTGTCAGCAGGACGATCCGCGCCGTTGACGAACGATCCGCAGTGCCTGCCCCGGGTGCCATCCCCGCATCGTCCCAGCCACCCAGGAAGGCCATCCGCGACCCGCCGCCGGGGTCAACCGGTTGGCGGACCGAGGCCGGAGCCGCCCTGGTTCACGGGAACGCCGAGACAGAGAGGCGTGATTACGTACATAGCATCAGAATTACTGATATCAAAACGTTCTGTCGGATCGGAGACGCCCATGAAGGACCTGAAGTTCGAGCAGAAGCGCTCGCTGTCACGCCTTGAGGCGGCTGACCAGCTCACGGCGCTCGCAGCCGCGCTGAGGGAAGGCGAGGATGCCGAACTGGAACTCGGCTCCGGGACACTGAGCCTGCGGATCCCCGACGAACTTCGCAGCGAGATCGAGGTCGAGGTCGGTGAGGGGGAGATCGAGCTGGAGATCGAGTTCACATGGCCGACCGCACCGACCCGGGCGGCGCCGTCGCGGGTGGCCGCAGCCGCGGAGGAGGCCCCGAAGAGGCGGAAAAGCGCGCCCGCCAAGCCCGGGCGGAGCGGCACGGGTGCCGGTAGGAGCAAAGGCACGAAGCGGTCCGCCACGAAGACGCCCTGAGCCCTGCCGATGGCCCCCGGCAGCGGAAACGTCAGTGGGGTCCGTGCTCCGGGACTGAGCCGGTTCCTGCCGGTCCGTCCAAGGAATCGAGGTAGGCGGAGAGCTGACCGGCGGCGTGCAGCTGGGCCATTCCGCGGGACGTGAGGTCGCGCCGCCATCCTTCCAGGGTCCTGCCCAGCGCATCGAGGCTGCCGGCGTCGCGGAGTTCTCCGAGGACGGTAGCGATGGTGCCCAGGGGCCGGCCTCCCCGGCGCAGCAGGTGCGCCAGTTCGGCGTCGCGCACGTCGTGCGCGAGGTACCGGCGGTGCCCGCGCGGGTCACGTTGTGGGGTGAGGACTCCAGTGCGTTCCCAGGCGCGCAGGGTGGCCGGGTCGAGCGCGAGGTGGCGGGCGAGTTCACCGATGCTGTAGGGCGCCCGGGTGCCGGCAGTCGTATCCGGGGCAGAGGCTCCGAGGTGTGAGAGCGCCGCTTCGACGGTTCGAAGCGTGTTGCGGTCGCGGGCCAGGAGTGAGTGCCCGTCGTCGACGTACTCCAGTGCTTCGTCGAGCCGGCCGCTGGTGACGGCATGCATGATGCGTCGGCTCGTCGAGTAGCCGAAGGCGGGGACGAGCGCCAGGTAGGCCGCGAGGCCAGCGGCATGAGCGGCGGTGTAGTCCCGGTACCCCGTCCGGCTGCGGTGGGCCGGCGGGATGATGCCGGCGTCCTCGTAGTTGCGGACCGCCTGCGTGGAGAGGCCATGGCGACGGGCCAGGTCCACGGGCCGCATGTGACCTCCGATTGAGGGTTCCGGCGCAGATGGGCGGAGAATTCGTCGAAGAGTCTCCACCGAGCGTTCAAGGATACGATTCAGGAGCATGGCGAAGAGCACGCACACCGTGTCCGGAGACTTCGATCTGACGATGGACGAGCTGCGCGTCGTGGCGCGTTACGTGGTTCGGCACGCAGAGGACGTCCTGTCGGTTTTTGAGCAGGCTGTTCCCAGTGATCCGCGCCCCCGTGCGGCGATCGACGCGGCCTGGGCGTTCATCAACGGTGCCAACAGGACGAAATTGCAGCGCGTCACCTCCCTCGACGCTCATCGGGCCGCCCGGTCCGCGCCCTCCGAAGCCGCGCGACTGGCCGCGCGGTCCGCCGGTGACGCCGCGTCGGCTGCATACCTGCATCCCATCGCCCAGGCCGGCCAGGTCGGCCACATCCTGCGAGCCTCCGCGAGCGCCGCACACATCGGAGAGATGGATGCGGGCGGCGACCCCGCGATTGCGGATGCCCTGATGGAACGGTCGCGGCGGCGTGCGACACCGGTACTCATCGATGTGCTCTGCCGTTACCCGCCCGCGACAGGCGGCAGCAGCCGTGTCGCCCGGCTGATGAGCACTCTGGACCATTCCCTGCGCCAGGCGGCTGACCGGCCGCGAGGGCACAACGCAGCGAGCGGAGCCGATGTACGCAGGAGGGAGTGGACGTCATGATCCTCCCGAAGGTCCGCGACCCTCGCTTCGTGACGATCCGCCGTGGTGGGACTCTCACTGATGCGAATCACCGTCTCCTCGCTCTGTGGGCTGCCGCCTGTGCAGAGCACGTCCTTGGCCTTTTCGAGTCGGCCCGGCCCGGGGACCCGCGACCGCGCCAGGCGATCGAGCATGCCCGGGCCTGGGTGCGTGGCGAGGTCAAGATGATGCAGGCCCGCGCGGCGGGCGGCCATGCGATGGGGGCAGCCAGAGACCTGCGTGGGGCAGCACGGCATGCCGCGTACGCCGCCGGCCAGGCCGGGGCCGTCGCCCACGTAGCCGCGCACGAGCTCGGCGCGGCTGCCTACGCGATCAAGGCCGCACGTGCGGCGGCACCGGAAGGCGGGAGGGAGAACGCGGGACGACTCGAGTGCCAGTGGCAGCGCAGTCAGCTCCCGGAGCCGATCCGCGAGCTCGTACTTGATGACCAGCGGCTGCGCAACGACATCTGCTGGTCGGTATTCGACGGCTGAAGCAGAACCGTGCGCATGTCGCGGGCACTGTGATGCGGAGTCAGTTTTTACTGACGCGTAACTTCCCTAGCTACCTTACTCGTGCGTAATTTGGCATGAGCACATAACTCTTGTGGTCCGGGCCGCAGGGCGCACAGACATCGCAACTCCCTTGAGCCGCAAGGAGAACACACGATGCTGCCCTGGAATCGTCCGGTGCGCACCCGCCGTGCGCGTCGGACGCTGACCGCGCTGCTCCTGGCCGTCGCAGCCTTCGCCGCCCCCACGGCCACCGCGACCGCCGCCGCCCCCACAGCCGAGACCGCCACCACGTCCCGTGGCTGGAACGACTACACCTGCAAGCCCTCCGCAGCCCATCCCCGCCCCGTCGTCCTGGTCCACGGCACGTTCGGGAACTCCATCGACAACTGGCTCGTCCTCGCGCCCTACCTCGTCAACCGCGGGTACTGCGTCTTCTCCCTCGACTACGGGCAGCTTCCGGGCGTCCCGTTCTTCAACGGACTCGGCCCGGTCGACAAATCGGCCGGACAGCTCGACGTGTTCGTGGACAAGGTGCTCGCCGCCACCGGAGCGCCCAAGGCCGACCTCGTCGGCCACTCCCAGGGCGGCATGATGCCGAACTACTACCTGAAGTTCCTCGGTGGCGCCACGAAGGTCAACGCCCTCGTCGGCCTCGCCCCCGACAACCACGGCACCACCCTCCTCGGGCTGACCAAGCTGCTGCCGCACTTCCCGGGCGCCGAGGACCTGCTCACCGCCGCCACCCCGGGCCTCGCCGACCAGGTCGCAGGATCCGCGTTCATGACCAAGCTCAACTCGCTTCCCGACACCGTGCCCGGGGTCCGCTACACCGTCATCGCGACCCGGTACGACCAGGTCGTGACCCCGTACCGCACGCAGTACCTGGACGGGCCGAACGTACGCAACGTCCTCCTCCAGGACCTGTGCGCGGTCGACCTCTCCGAGCATGTGGCGATCGGGACCATCGACCGGATCGCCTTCCACGAGGTGGAGAACGCCCTGGACCCGGCGCACGCCACCCCGACGAACTGCTTCTCGGTGATCGGCTGAGAACGGAGCCGGCGAAACCGGTTCACCGGCGAGGCGGAGGCTGCGGCTGTCCCGCACCACCGCCTCGCCGTTCACAACCGCACGGACCCGGTGAACCGGTCAGCGGCTGTGGCGAGCCGCGGAGGCCGCCCGGCGACGCGTCGACGTGAACAGGGCTGCCGCGCCGACGGCGAGTGCCGCCGCCCCGCCGATCGCGAGGTACGAGCTGCTGCTCGTGCTCCCCGTCTCGGCGAGCTCCTCGCCCGCCTGCGAGCCGTTGGCCACCGGTGCGTTGGCCGGGGAGGGAGTCGCGGTACCGGGCGTCTCAGTCCCGGCGGCCGGGGATGCCTCGGTGACCTCCGCCGCCGTACCGGCGTCGTCGTCACCGTGCCCGTTGTGCTCGACGGACGACTTCCCGGCGCCCTCGGTGATCTCCTGCTCGGAGGGGGCGGACGCCGAGGGGGCCGGGACCGCGGCGACCGAACCGCTGCCGCCCGCCGCCGCGCCGAAGGCCACGTCGGAGCAGGCGTAGAACGCCTCGGGGGAGTCCGAACGCTGCCAGACGGTGTAGATCAGCTGCCGTCCCGAACGCGCCGGCAGGGTGCCGTCGAAGACGTACGAACCGTTCTCCAGCTTGGGGTCGGTGGCCTCGGCGAACGGCTTCTCCTCCAGGTCCGACCACTTCAGCGGCTTCGCGGGGTCGTAGCCGGCCTTGGTGAGATACAGCTCGAACGCGCCCTTGTGCGGCGCGGTGGCCCGGAAGCGGAAGGTGTGACCGCCCGCCTTCATCGTGGTCGCCGGCCAGTCGGCGCGCGGCAGATCGAGCCCCTTGAACTTGTCGTTGCCCGCGCTGCACAGCTTGCCGTCCGGGATCAGTTCGCGGTGCTTGCCAGCGGCGTTGGCGATGTTCACCCCGTTCCAGTCGTACAGCGCCTGCGTGCCGCCCGCCGCGACCGCCGCCTGACAGGCAGCCGACTTCGGGCTCTCCGGACCCTCGGCGAAACAGGCCGAGACCCGGCTGACCGGGTCCGTCAGCGAACCGTGGGCGGCGGCCGGGGCGGCGGAGAGGCCGGTCAGCGCGAGAGGCGCGACGCCCAGGGCGAAGATCCCGGCGAGCTTGCGATGAACGGTCGTGATGGCGGCCATGGTGGCGTTCTCCTTCGACGGGGCACGTCTGTGTGCGGACGTCCGGTGCGGGGGGATGCGGAGCAGGGCCCGTACGGCGGTGCGACCCCCCGTTCGGATGGCGCCGACGGAACGGACCCCGTCCCGGTGATCAGCAAACTAGCCGCCGTCGAAGGCGAATCCGGCTGTCGGGAGGGCTTGAACGCCATCGTTATGGCGGGCTTAAGGAGCCGCTCAGAAGCGATTAAGGACAGCGCGGTACCGCCGCTCGGGGCGCCCCGTTCCCCCGTACCGCAGTGTCACCTCGGCCCGCCCCGTCTCCGCGAAGTACTCCAGGTAGCGGCGGGAGCTGACCCGCGAAAGGGAACCCGCCTCCGCGCACTGCGACGCGGACAGTCCCTCCGGGTGCTCGCGCAGAATCCGCTCCACCAGATCGGCGGTGTGCGCCGCGAGGCCCTTGGGCAGTTCGCGCGAGCCCGGCGGCCGGGTGCCGAAGATCCGGTCCACGTCCTCCTGCTGGGCCTCCTGGCGCGCCTCGTCGAGAGCGTCGAGCCGGTTGCGCAACGACGCCACGTGCTGCAACTGCTCCTGGAGCGCGGACGGGTGGAACGGCTTGATCAGATAGTGCAGCGCACCGGCCCGCAGCGCCGCCCGCACCACCCCCGCGTCACGGGCGGCCGTGATGAACAGCGCGTCCACACTGTGCCCGTCGGCGGCGGGATCCTCCGCCGCGCGCAGCTCCCGCAAAACGCTGATGCCGTCCATATCAGGCAAATAGATATCGAGCAGTACCAGATCGGGACGCAACTCCCGTGCCGCGCGCAGCGCTTCGGTGCCGCTGTGCGCCACCCCGACGACCGTGAACCCGTCCGTCGCGGACACATAACGGCAGTGCAGCTTCGCGACCATGAAGTCGTCGTCCACCACCAGCACTTTTGTCACGTCGACACGGTAGGGCGCGACCACAACGACCACAACGTCCGTTGATTCCGGAACGGAGACAGCTCGTTAACGCGCAGGCAACATGTGGGCCACCTCACAGAGAAAGGCGGAACCCGTGCGACTGCGCACTCCACTCGCCCTGGCCGGAGCGGCGCTCCTGGTGCTCGTGGCACCGCCGCTGCTCTCCACGGGCAGCGGCTCCGACACCGGGACGCAGATTCCCGGACTGCGCCTCATGGTCCCCAACACTCCCGGCGGCGGGTACGACATCACCGCTCGCACCGCCGCCCAGAACGCCGAGGACGCCGGACTCACCCACAACGTGGAGGTGTTCAACCTCCCCGGCGCGGGCGGCACCGTCGGCCTGGCCCGGCTCGTCGGCGAGCACGGCAACGGCAAGCTCGCCATGTCCATGGGACTCGGGGTGGTCGGCGCGGTCCACACCAACAAGTCGCCGAAGACGCTTCGGGACACGACCCCGATCGCCCGGCTCACCGAGGAGCAGGACATCGTCGTCGTCGGCAAGGACTCCCCGTACAAGACCATCGGCCAACTGGTCGAGGCATGGAAGGCGAACCCCGCCAAGCTCCCCGTCGGCGGCGGCTCCTCACCCGGCGGACCCGACCACCTCGCCCCGATGCTGATGGCGAAGGCCGCCGGAATCGCGCCGAAGAAGGTCAACTACATCCCCTTCGACGGCGGCGGCGAACTCCTCGCCTCGATCCTCGGCAACAAGGTCGCCTTCGGCGTCTCGGGCGTCGGCGAATACCTCGACCAGATCAAGGCGGGCGAGCTGCGGCTGCTCGCCGTCACAGGACCGAAGCGGGTCCCCGGCCTCGACGCCCCCACCCTCCGCGAATCCGGCCTGGACACCGATTTCACCAACTGGCGCGGCATCGTCGCCCCGCCCGGCCTCTCCGGCGCCGAGCGCGAGAAGCTCGTCGCCCTGATCCGGAAGCTGCATGACTCACCGCAGTGGAAGGACTCGATGAAGAAGAACGGCTGGGACGACGCCTTCCTCACCGGTGACGCCTTCGGAGACTTCCTGGACGCCCAGGACAAGCGGGTCGCCACGGTCCTGAAGGAGCTGGGACTGTGACCACCGAGACCCCCGCACCCGCACCCGCACCCGGTACAGCCTCGAAGCGCGGCAGCTGGCTGCGCGAGCACTCCGAACTCGGCGTCTGCGTCCTGCTTCTCGCCCTCGGCGTCCTCGTCCTCACCGACGCCCTCACCATGAGCGTCGACATCACCCAGCGCGGCCCCGTCGGCCCCAGGACCGTCCCCCTCGTCGTCGGCGCCGGACTGCTGATCGTCGCCGTCCTCCTCGCCGTCGACGTCCTGCGCGGCGGACGCGGCGAGGCCGAGGGCGGCGAGGACATCGACCTCGCCGAGCCCGCCGACTGGCGCACGGTGCTTCTCCTCGCCGGAGTCTTCCTCGCCAACGCGGTCCTCATCGGCCCGCTCGGCTTCCCGGTCTCCGGCGCGCTGCTCTTCTGGGGCTGCGCCTACGCACTCGGCAGCCGCCACTACGACCGTGATCCGCTCATCGCGGCCGGACTCTCCCTCGTGACCTACTTCGTCTTCGACAACCTGCTCGGAGTCCCCCTGCCGGGCGGCCCGCTGATGGGGGTGCTCTGACCGATGGATTCCCTCAACTCCCTCATCGACGGCTTCGGTACGGCGCTCACGCCCGTCAATCTGCTCTGGGCCGCCCTCGGCGTCCTGCTCGGCACGGCGATCGGTGTGCTCCCCGGCATCGGCCCGGCCATGGCCGTGGCGCTCCTGCTGCCGGTGACGTACGGACTCGAACCGACCGGCGCCTTCATCATGTTCGCCGGGATCTACTACGGGGCGATGTTCGGCGGCTCCACCACCTCCATCCTCCTCAACACCCCCGGGGAGAGCGCGGCCGTCGTCGCCGCGATGGAAGGACATCCGATGGCGAAGGCGGGGCGCGGCCCACAGGCCCTCGCCGCCGCCGCGATCGGTCACTTCGCGGGCGGCATGATCGGCACGATCCTGCTGGTCGTCCTCGCCCCGACCATCGCCTCGCTCGCCGTAGGCATCGGCGCCCCCGACTACTTCGCGATCATGGTGCTGGCGTTCATCGCCGTCACCTCCGTCCTGGGGTCCTCCCGCATCCGCGGTCTCTCCTCGCTCCTCATCGGCCTCACCATCGGACTGGTCGGCCTCGACCAGATGACCGGCCAGCAGCGGCTCACCTTCGGCTCGCTCCAACTGGCCGACGGCGTGGACGTGGTGATCGTCGCGGTCGGCCTCTTCGCCATCGGCGAGGCCCTCTGGGTCGCCGCGCATCTGCGCCGGTCCACAGGGGAGCCCATCCCCGTCGGCCGCCCCTGGCTGGGGAAGGCGGACGTCAGGCGCACCTGGAAGTCCTGGCTGCGCGGACCCGTCATCGGCTTCCCCTTCGGCGCGATCCCCGCGGGCGGCGCGGAGATACCCACGTTCCTCTCGTACGTCACCGAGAAGCGGCTCTCCAAGCACCGCGAGGAATTCGGCAAGGGCGCCATCGAGGGCGTCGCGGGCCCGGAGTCGGCGGCCTCCGCGTCCGCCGCGGGAACCCTCGTCTCGATGCTCACCCTCGGCCTCCCCACCACAGCCGTCGCGGCCGTGATGCTGGCCGCGTTCCAGCAGTACGGCATCCAGCCGGGCCCGCTCCTCTTCGAGCGCGAACCCGAACTGGTCTGGGGCCTCATCGCCTCGCTCTTCGTCGGCATGGTGCTGCTGCTCGCCCTCAACCTGCCGCTCGCCCCGCTGTGGGCGAAGCTGCTGCGGATCCCGCGCCCCTACCTCTACGCGGGCATCCTGTTCTTCGCCGCCGTAGGCGCGTACGCGGTCGGCGGCGAATCCTTCGACCTGGTGATCCTGCTGGTCATCGGTCTGATCGGGCTCGGCATGCGGAGGTACGGACTCCCGGTGCTTCCCGCCGTGATCGGCGTCATCCTCGGCCCGGCCGCCGAACAGCAGTTGCGGCGGGCGCTCCAGATCAGTGACGGCAGCGTCTCGGGCCTGGTCAACACGCCGTTCTCCGTGACGGTGTACGTGGTGGTCGTGCTGATCCTGGCCTGGCCCCTGGTGAAGAAGCTGGTGGTACGCCGCAGGTCAGCGGCCCGGAAGTAGTCCCCGGTACGAGGGGGCCGCCCGGAATCGCACGGGCGGCCCCCTCGTACCGTGACTCCATGACAGCTGCCCCGGCCGACGAGATCCGTGCCGCAACCGCCGCCGACGTGCCCGCCGTACGGGCCGTCACCGATGCCGCGTACCGCCACTACATCGCCCGCATCGGCGTCGTCCCGGCTCCCATGGAGGCGGATCACGCGGCGGACGTCGCCGCGGGACACGTGTACGTCACCGGCGACCCGGACGTCGTCGGTGTGGTGGTCCTCGTCCCGCACGAGGACCACCTCTTCCTGGAGAGCGTCGCCGTCCACCCGGACGCGGCCGGCCGGGGAGTGGGCAGGCGCCTTCTCGCCTTCACCGACGAACACGCCCGCACACTCGGCCTCCCCGAGGTCCGGCTCTACACGAACGCCCTGATGTGGGAGAACCAGAAGCTGTACCCGCGCCTCGGCTACGAGCTGGTGGAGCGGCGCGTCGACGGACCGTACGACCGGTTCCACTACCGCAAGCGGCTCATGGACTGAACTGCGTTGTCAGTGGTGGCTGACACCATCGGACCCATGACGACGATCGACTGGGATGCCGCCGCCGACACCTTCGACGAGGACCCCGACCACGGGCTGCTCGACCCCGCGGTCCGCGCGGCCTGGGCGCGGCGGCTGGAGAGCTGGCTGCCCGGCACGGACTCCGATGTCCTCGACCTCGGCTGCGGCACCGGAAGCCTTTCGCTGCTTGCCGCCGAGCAGGGCCACCGGGTCACGGCCGTGGACGCCTCACCGAGAATGGCGGACCTGGCCCGGGACAAACTCGCCGGGACCGGCACCGATGTGCTGGTCGGGGACGCGGCCCGACCCCCGGTGGGTGACCGCAGATTCGACGTGATCCTGGCCCGGCACATGGTGTGGCTCCTGCCCGACCCGGCGACCGCGCTGCGCCACTGGCTCGGTCTGCTGCGGCCGGGCGGCCGGTTCGTGTTGATCGAAGGGGTCTGGGGCGGGGCGGGCATCCCGGCCGAGCGCCTGACCGCGCTGCTCGCACGACTCACCGAGCGCGTCCACCACGAGCGGCTCTCCGACGACCCGGCCCTCTGGGGCAGGCGGGTCGACGACGAGCGGTATGCGGTGCTCGCGCACACCCGGCCGCCGCACAGACACAGCGAGGTCGTCGACGTTCATCTCATCCTGCGCCGAGGTTCCGAGGTCCTGCTCGCCCGCCGCGCCGGTACGGGATACGCGGACGGCCTGCTCCACGCGCCGTCCGGCCATGTGGAGGGCGGCGAGGACGTCCGCGAGGCGATGATCCGCGAGACGGCCGAGGAGATCGGCATCGCCCTGGACCCGGCCGAGCTACGGGTGGCACTGGTCATGCAGCACAGGGGCCCCGGCGGCGCCCCACGCATCGGCTGGTTCTTCGAGGCGGAGTACGACCCCTCCCGCCCACCGCGCAACGCGGAACCCGACAAGTGCTCGGAACTGACCTGGTCCCCGCTGGACGACCTCCCGGACGACATGGTCGCGTACTGCCGTGCGGGGCTGGACGGTTACCGGGCGGGGGAGCGCTTCCTGATCCACTGGCACGAGGACGGCGACCCCGTCGCGTACGAGGCCCGGGGCCCACGACGGGCGGTGCCGTTGCCGGCCACATGACAGCCGGGATCAGGCCAGCAGCCCCGACAGGCCCTCCGCGCGGGCGAGCTGTTCCAGCTCGTCCAGCGCCCGGACGGCTGCCCCGGCCGCCTCCGGGTCCCGGTCCGTGAGGCCGCTCTCCTCGAACTCGTCCTCGTCCAGGCGGAGGACGGACGAGCCGTCCGCCGACACCCACAGGTCGAGGTCCAGGTCCTCGACCAGCAGTTCGCCGTCGCGGAGCACGGCCGGGCGGGTCACGTCGCAGTACCAGCCCTTCAGCACGCCGTCACCGGTGCGGACCTCCTTCACCGCGAACCAGCGGTCGCGCCAGTAGTGCTCGGTGAAGACGTCGCCCGGTTCGAACCGTACGAAGCCGAAGTCCCGGACTCCGGGCGCGGCCCAGGGCGCCCGTACCGTCACGCGGTTGCCGTCGTCGCTGACCAGGTCCGCCGGGTAACTGATCTTGGTCCGGCCCGCCTTCGTAAGGGCGACGACCAGCCCGGCGGGCTCAGCCGAACGTGCGGACATGACGTACCTCCGTGGCGCAGATCTCGTAGCCGAACCATTTGTTGACCGCCAGCATCGGGCCGTTGCCCGCGTCGTTGCCGGTGTACGCGTCCGTGTATCCCGCGGCCCTGGCCCTGTGCAGGGAGTCGTTCTTCACGAGCTTGGCCAGGCCCCGGCCGCGGTACGCCCGCCGGGTGCCGGTCATGCCCGTCGAGTAGCGGGTCAGGCCGTCGGTGTTGGCCGCGCTGAAGGCCGCCACCACACCGTCCACCACCGCGACCGAGGTGAGTTCCCGGTCCAGGCCGGGATGGCGCCAGGTGTGGTTCAGCCAGTCCTCGTAGTCCGTGAGCTCGGTCGGGGTGTCGCTCGGCTCGTCCCCCGTGACTTCGGCGTCGGCCTCGAACAGCGGTCGCGGGTCGTCGGTGAAGTCGGCGGCCGTACGCAGCTCGACCCCGGCGGGGGCTTCCTGCCGCTCGGGCAGGGTGCCGTTCGCCAGATCGAGGTGGAGGAAGTGCGCCGGCCTGCTCGCCACGTAGCCGCGCCTGCGGGCGAACTCGCGGTTGGCCGGCTCGTCGAGCACCCACGAGTAGACCGCGACCGCGCCCGCCTCGGCCAGATATCCCTCGGCGGTGCTCAGGAGCAACGAGCCGGCCCCGCGCCCGAGCCGGTCCGGGCGGGTGTACGGATTGCAGAAGCCCTGACCGGGCTCCGCGCTGTCGTACGAGATGCCGACCTGCGCCGTGCCGATGATCTCCCCGTCCTCCTCGGCGACGAGCTGGCGGTACCGCTTGTCGGGGTGGGCGTTCGCCAGTTCGAAGGCGACCTGTTCCGCGGTGGTCACCATGTACGGCAGCGCGGCACGCCGCACCTGGACCCATGCCTCGGTGTCGGCGGGCCGGATGTCGCGAACGATCACAGTCATGCGGCGGAGGCTACGCGGAGCGCGGCACAGGGCGCCTCCGAATTTCCGGCCGAGGGGAACAGCCGAGGGGAACAGCCGAGGGGAACAGCCATGGGGGACCGCCGTGGGGGACAATCGTGCGGTGACCCTGAAGATCGCTCTTGACCCGGATGCCGACACCGCCCCGTACGAGCAACTGCGCACGCAGATCTCCGAACAGGCCCGCTCCGGCGCCCTGCCCGTCGGCTACAAACTGCCGACCGTCCGCGGCTTCGCCGAAGAACTGGGCCTCGCCGCCAACACCGTGGCCAAGGCGTACCGGGCGCTGGAGGCGGACGGGGTGATCGAGACCCGTGGCCGCAACGGCACCTTCGTCGCGGCGGCGGGGGACGCGGCGGACCGTAAGGCGGCGGCTGCCGCGCAGGAGTACGCCGAACAGGCGAGGCGGCTCGGTCTTTCGCGGGCCGAGGCGCTGTCCCTCGCGGAGGATGCGGTGCGGGCGGCGTACGGGAGGTGACCGTACGGGAGGTGACCGGGTGGTGGGCTCAGAGATACAGACCCGAGTCCGCGCCCGCGTCCTGCTTCGGTACCGACGCGGGACCGCTTCCGCGCCGCAGGGCGTACAGCTCGGCGAGTGTCGCGCCGTCCCGGCCGAGACCCTCCTCCGTGCCCAGCCAGGAGACCGACTCCTTGCGGGTCAGTGAACCCACCTCGATCCGGGCCAGACAGCGGCCGGGCCTGACGACCGCCGGGTGGAGCCGTTCCAGGTCCTCGTTGGTGGTCACCCCGACCAGCACATTGCGGCCCTGGCCCAGCAGCCCGTCCGTCAGGTTCAGGAGCCTGGACAGTGCCTGGCCCGCCGTGTGCTTGGCCTCGCCGCGGATCAGTTCGTCGCAGTCCTCCAGGAGCAGCAGCCGCCACCGCTCCTTCGACGTCCCGTCGTCCTCGCCGATCGCGATGTCCATCAGATAGCCGACGTCGTTGAACAGCCGCTCCGGATCGAGTACGCAGTCGACCTGGCACCAGTCCCGCCAGGACCGGGCGAGCGTACGCAGCGCGGAGGTCTTGCCCGTGCCCGGCGGGCCGTGCAGCAGGAGGAGCCGGCCCGAGATGTCGTCGGGCGTGACCTTCATCAGCCGGTCCATCGCATCGGCCACCGGAGCCGTGTAGTTGCGGCGGACGTCCTCCCATGTGCCTGCGGCGATCTGCCGGGTGGTGCGGTGCGGGCCGCGGCGGGGCGAGACGTACCAGAAGCCCATGGTCACGTTCTCGGGCTGTGGCTCCGGTTCGTCCTGGGCGCCTTCCGTCGCCTGCCCCAGGACCTTTTCGGCCAGCTCCGAACTGGTCGCGGTGACCGTGACATCGGCACCCCGGTTCCACCGGGAGATCAGCAGCGTCCATCCCTCGCCCTCGGCGAGCGTGGCGCTGCGGTCGTCGTCACGGGCGGCCCGCAGCACCGTGGCCGACGGGGGCAGCAGCGTCGCCGCCTTCTTGACGCGGTCGAGCGAGGAACTGTGCGAGTACGGCTGCTCGCCCGTCGCGAAACGGCCCAGGAACAGCGCGTCGACGACGTCGGCCGGGGAATCGCTGTCGTCGACATTCAGCCGGATCGGCAGTGCGGACTCGGGGTTGGCAGACATGGCGTCCATGATCCGGCACGGGACCGTCCGGTGCACCCAGGTTTCGTCAGCTGGTGCCGCCCGCCCGCTGTCGGTGTGACGGGCGCTCAGGGGGGCGTCATGAAGCACTCGTCCAACGTTCTTGGCATGGACACTTCCAAAGTACCGGTCGGTACTGCTACCACGGAGTAGGCAGAAACCCTGCTCAAGGAGGTTCCATGAAAATGTCCAGACTCGTGGCGTTCTCGTCCTCTCTCCTCATCGGTGCGGTACTCGCCCTGACCGGGTCGGGTACCGCACAGGCCGCCGAATCGGCGGCCGGCGACTACGTCGCACTCGGCGACTCCTACTCGTCAGGAGTCGGCGCTGGCAGCTACATCAGCTCCAGCGGCGACTGCAAGCGCAGCACCCGCGCCTACCCCCAGCTCTGGGCCGCCGCCAACTCGCCCAGCTCGTTCGCCTTCACCGCCTGCTCGGGCGCCCGCACGAACGATGTGACGGCCAATCAGCTCGGCCCGCTGAACTCCTCCACCGACCTGGTCTCGATCTCCATCGGAGGCAATGACGCGGGCTTCGCCGACGTCATGACCACCTGTGTCCTCCAGTCGGAGGCCACCTGTCTCAGCCGGGTCGCCACGGCCCGTGCCTATGTCGACTCGACCCTGCCCGGCAGGCTCGACTCCGTGTACAACGCGATCAGCGCCAAAGCCCCCGCCGCCCACGTCGTCGTCCTCGGCTACCCCCGCTTCTACAAGCTGGGCGGCAGTTGCATCGCCGGACTCAGCGAGAACGAGCGCGCCGCCATCAACGGCGCCAGCGACTACCTCAACGCGGCCACCGCCAAGCGCGCCGCCAACCACGGCTTCACCTTCGGTGACGTCAGGCCGACCTTCACCGGCCACGAGATCTGCTCCGGCAGCGCCTGGCTGCACAGCGTGAACTGGCTGAACATCGGCGAGTCCTACCACCCCACCGCGGCCGGACAGTCCGGCGGCTACCTGCCGGTCCTGAACTCGACTGCCTGACGCACCCGCCTGACGCACCCGCCTGACGCACCCGCCTGACGCACCCGCCTGACGCACCCGCCTGACCGCACCCGCCCCGCCCGCTCACTGCCCGGCCGACACCTCGGCCGTCGGGAGGGAGGCCCCGTCCGTCGGGGTCTCCCGCTCGCAGGTCACCGCGTACTCCACCCCGTTCGACGTGACGGCGACGGGAGCGCGGACCTCCAGGACGATCGTCCCCCGGTACGTATCCTCGGGCGAACCCTCCTGCTGGTACGTCAGTTCCGTATGCGACACCTGCTTCGTCTTCCCGTCGCCCGCGGCGAAGTCCAGGGACTTCCAGCCCGGATCGGAGCCCGTGCCCCCTTCGAGCGCCCAGCGGTACTCGACCGTCGCGGGCGTACGCCCCACGGTGACGGTCGCGACGACCGCGGGCGCCAGCCCGTGCGGTGGCGGGCACGCACCCTCGTAACTGCCGCGCAACGCCGTCAGATACACCGTCACCGACTGCGGCAGCTGCGTTGCTCCGCCGTGGCCCTTGTTCCCGTCCGTTTCCCCACCGCCCTGCCGCGTGCTCACGGGCGACCTCCCCGGAGTGCTCGTGGCGCGCGGTCTGTCCGGGCTGCTCGTGACCGCGGCCGGGGCGCTGGTCGTCGCGCCCGCGCCGGTGATTCCCGGGTCCTTCTCGTTGTTGTTGTTCGCGAGTGCCCAGACGATCGTGCCCACCGCGAGCAGCGCCGCCACGCCCAGGGCTGCCGCAGCACCGGCCCTGCGCGAGCCACCGCGAGGCGGAGCGGCGGAAGGGTGCGGTACGGGTGTGGTCGGCGCCGTGCGCGGTCCGGAGCCCGGCAGCGGAGTCCCCGCCGTCACGGTCGGGCTCGACGCACCGGCCGCCACCGCGCCGCCAGCCGTCCTGGTGCTTCCGCCCGCCACGGCGCGCAGCCGCTGCTCGGCGTCCCCGGCGGTGAGCCGGTCGGCGGGGTTCTTGCGCAGCAGGCCCTCGATGACCGGTGCGAGCGCCCCCGCCCTGCGGGGCGGCGGCAGTTCCTCGTCGACCACGGCACGCAGGGTGCTCAGCGGGGTGTTCTGCCGGAACGGGGAGTTTCCCTCGGTCGCGGCGTACAGAAGCACTCCGAGCGACCACAGGTCGGATTCGGGCCCCGGCGTGCGCCCCAGCGCGCGTTCCGGAGCGAGGAATTCGGGCGATCCGATCAGTTCGCCCGTCATGGTGAGGGCGGACGACCCCTCCACCATGGCGATGCCGAAGTCGGTCAGGACCACCCGGCCGTCATTGGCGAGCAGGACGTTGCCGGGCTTCACATCGCGGTGCAGCACCCCGGAGTCATGGGCGCCGCGCAGCGCCGCCAGTACCTCCGCGCCGATGTGCGCGGCCCGCCGGGGCGGCATGGGGCCATCGGCGTCCAGCACCTCGGAGAGCGAGAGGCCCCGGACCAGCTCCATGACGATCCATGGCCGGCCGTCCTCGGTGGCCACGTCGTACACGGTCACGACATTGCGGTGCGAGATCCGCGCCGCCGCCCACGCCTCCCGTTCGAGGCGGGTGTAGAGCCGCTGTACGTCCGGCCCGGGAAGCCCGGCCGGTGCCCGGACCTCCTTCACGGCGACCTCGCGCCCCAGCACCTCGTCGCGCGCCCGCCACACGACGCCCATCCCGCCCTGGCCGAGGGGTCCCAGCAGGCGGTAGCGCCCCGCGACCAGTCTTTCGTTGCCCGGCACTTCGCTCACGGTGATCCCCCATCAGCAGCGGCGGCGGCAGCAAGGCGAAACCACTCCAAGTTAGCTCAACCCGGCCTCCGCACAGCCCCCTTGTGCAGGGTTCATCCCGTTCGGGTCCGGCCTCCGTCATGTCCAACTCGCCCTGGAATCGGCGGGATTCGGTAACTGGTCGTCAACCTCCGTATACGTGTGCGCAATCCTTGGGCCGGGATACACGAGTGCCGCCGAGGGGCGATAGGGTTAACCTGCCCGGGCCGGGTGCCCTCGTACGGGTGGGGAGTGACATGGAACAGATAACGGTGCGCAGCAGGGCGCGTGTGCCTGCCATCACGTGTGGGAGCAGTGCGACAAGCTCGCGCCTCGACCGCCATCTCGCAGTGCTCGGCGGTCCCGCCGTCCCGCAGCGCGAGTCGGCGGAAGCGACGCTGCTGATGCGTGAACTGACCTCGCGCGACGCCGCGCACACCCGCCGGAGCAGGAGCGCGCGTGTCTCGCTCTTCGCGCCGCTGCGGCGACTGCGACGCTCGCTCTTCGGCAGCCGCCGCTGACCCGACGGCATGTCACCACTGATCCGGCCCCACCGCTCGGGGCGGTTCAGGCGATCACACCGTCCCGGCGCAGCGCTGCTGTCTGCTCGTCCGTCATCCCCAGGGCCCGCAGGGTTGCGTCGGTATGTTCTCCCAGCGCCGGTACGGCGCCCATCCGAGCCTCCTCCCCGCCCGGCAGCGTGATGGGCGGCAGCAGCGCGCGCAGTGCCCCGACCGGTGACTCCACTTCCCGCCACCGGTCCCGGGCGGCCAGCTGGGGATGCGCCGCGACATCGGCCACGGTGTTCAGCCGGGCGCAGGCGATTCCCGCCGCGTCCAGCCTGGCGAGTGCTTCCTTCCCGGTCAGCGCGCCCAGTGCGCGTGCCACCACCGTGTCCGTCCGCTCCCTGTTCGCGGTCCGTGCCGTATTCGTGGCGAATCCCGGATCGTCCGCCAACTCGGGCTGTTCCAGGACCTGTTCCGCCAGCCGCCGCCACTCCCGGTCGTTCTGTACGGAGAGCAGCACCCGCTCTCCGTCCGCCGTGGCGTAGGCGTCGTACGGAGCGATGACGGAGTGCGCGAGCCCGGTGCGCGCCGGGGCTTCGCCGCCGTGCATGCCGTGGTGCAGGGGATGGCCCATCCACTCGGCCAGCGAGTCCAGCATGGAGACCTCCACCGGCCCGCCGCGCCCGGTGGTGGCGCGCCGCAGCAGGGCGGCGAGCACACCCGAGAAGGCGTACATCGCCGCCGCGATATCGGCCGCGGGGACTCCGGCCTTCACCGGCTGCCCGGGAGAGCCGGTGACCGATACGAGGCCCGCCTCGCACTGGACGAGCATGTCGTACGCCCGCTTGTGCGCGTACGGTCCCTCGGCCCCGTAACCGGAGATGTCGACGGCCACCAGGCGCGGGTGTTCCGCGCAGAGCGTGGCGGCGTCCAGGCCCAGCCGGGCGGCGGCTCCCTGGGCCAGGTTCTGTACGAACACGTCGGCGCCCGCGATGAGTCGGCGCACCACGGCGAGCCCGCGAGGGTCCTTGAGATCGACCGCCACCGACTCCTTGCCGCGGTTGCACCAGACGAAGTGGGAGGCGAGGCCCCGGGCCGCGGTGTCGTAGCCGCGGGCGAAGTCGCCACCGTCCGGGCGCTCGATCTTGACGACCCTGGCGCCGAGGTCGGCCAGCTGCCGTGTCGCGAAGGGGGCCGCTACGGCCTGCTCGACGGCGACGACGGTCACGCCTTCGAGGGGGAGGGGCTGAGTGCTCATCCGCCGTGCTTACCGTGCGGCCGGCGACTTTGTCACCCCCGGCCGGCCGGCCGGGGGCGGCGCGGCCCCGGGCTCAGGCGCCGCGCGTGTAGCGGCGCACGGTCAGCGGCACGAACACGATGAGCATGACCGCCGACCAGGCCAGGGTGCCCGCGACCGGGTGGGCGACCGGCCAGGCGGCGTCGGCGGCCGGGGCCGCGTTGCCGAAGAGATCGCGGGTGGCCGCGGCCATGGAGCTGATCGGATTCCACTCCGTGACGGTGCGCAGCCACCCGGGCTGGTTGTCCGTCGGGACGTACGCGCTGGAGAGCAGCGGCAGGATGAAGGTGGCGCTGCCCAGCTGGCCCGCTGCCTCCTCCTTGCGGACGACCAGGCCGAGGAAGTAGCCGACCCAGGACGTCGCGAACCGGAAGAGGAGCAGCAGCCCGAACGCGCCGAGTGCCGGAGCCCAGCCGCCGTCGATGCGCCAGCCCACCGCGAGCCCGACGAGCATCAGCGGGATCATGCCGAGCCCCGTGGTCAGCATGTCGGCGGTGTTGGCCCCGAGCGGCACGGCGGCCCGGCTCATGGGCAGCGTACGGAAGCGGTCCATCACGCCGCGGTCGCAGTCCTGCGCCGCGGCGAACATCCCGATCATGAGCCCGTTGGCGGCCGTCGCGGCGATGAGGCCGGGTACCAGGAACGCGCGGTACTCCTGCCCCGGCATGGCCAGGGCGCTGCCGAACACATAGCCGAAGAAGAGCAGCATCGTGATCGGCATGGTCTGGGTCAGGATCAGGATGCCGGGGGATGCCTTGAGCCGCTGGAGATGGCGGCCGGTCATGGCCAGGCCGTCGGCGATCAGGGTGCCGGTGGCGGGTGCCGGGTTGTGCTCGGCGACCAGGGCGGTGGCGCTCATGCTGCCTGCTCCTTCAGTTCGTTGCCGCTGGGGCCGCTGGGGCCGCGTGCGGTGAGGCGCAGGAACACCTCGTCGAGTGTGGGCGGTCGCAGACTCGCGTCGATCACCGGCACGCCCGCGGCGTCCAGTTCGCGGACGATGCGCGGCAGGGTGAGGGTGTAGTCGGTCGTGACGGCGCCGACCGTGCGGCGCTCGTGGTCGAGCACCGGTTCGGTGCCGGTCAGCTGGTCCAGGACGCCCGCGGCGGGGGTGAGCGCCGAGGTGTGTGCGACGACGACTTCCGCGTAACTCCCGATGCGTGCCTTGAGTTCGGTCGGGGTCCCGCGGTGGGCGGCCCGGCCGTGGTCGATCAGGACGATGTCGTCGGCCAGCCGGTCGGCCTCCTCCAGGTACTGGGTGGTGAGCAGGACGGTGGTGCCCCGGTCCGCGAGTTCGCGTACGGCAGCCCAGATCTGGTTGCGGCTCTGCGGGTCGAGTCCGGTGGTCGGCTCGTCGAGGAAGAGCACCTGCGGGCGGGTGAGCAGGCTGGCGGCGAGGTCGAGGCGCCGGCGCATGCCGCCCGAGTAGGTGCTGGCCGGGCGGTCGGCGGCCTCGGTCAGCTCGAAGCGTTCGAGGAGGTCGTCGGCGCGCGTGCGGCCCGCCTCGCCGCGGAAGCGCAGCAGCCGGGCGAAGAGGCGCAGATTCTGCCGGCCGGTGAGATCGCCGTCCACCGACGCGTTCTGCCCGGTGACACCGATCACTCCGCGCACGGCGGCGGCCTCGCGCACCACGTCGTGGCCCGCGATCCTGGCGCTCCCGGCGTCCGGTGCGGTGAGGGTCGTGAGCACCTGGACGGCGGTGGTCTTGCCCGCCCCGTTGGGCCCCAGGACTCCGCAGACGGTGCCTTCGGCCACGGCGAGGTCGAGTCCGCGCAGGGCGTGGACGTCGCCGTAGCGCTTCTCCAGACCCTCACTAAGTACAGCGTACGTAGTATTCATGTGTCCACCGTACCTCACTACGTACGGTGTACGTAACTAGGATGGTGGTGAGGTGGTGATCGATGGTGGGGCGACCCGCTGTACCCGAAGTGATCTGGGCCCGTCCGGAGCGTGCGGGCCGTGGCCCGAAGCCGGCTTTCAGCAGGGCCGACATCGCGGCAGCCGCCGTGCGCATCGCCGACGCCGAAGGCATCGACGCGGTGTCGATGCGGAAGGTGGCGGCGGAGCTCGGCTGCGGCACGATGTCGCTGTACAACTACGTGCCGCGCAAGGAAGACCTGCTGGAGCTGATGTTCGACGCGATCAGCGCCGAGTACGACCTGACGGCCGGGCCGTCGGAGGACTGGCGGGAGGCCGTGGTCGCGCTGGCCCACCAGACGCGCGCGCTGATGCACCGCCACCCCTGGGTGCCGGGCATGATGTCGGGCGTCTACGGCTTCAGCCCAAACGTGCTCGACTTCCTGGAGCACGAACTGAGCCTCCTGGACGGGCTCGACGTGCCGTTCGGACAGAAGATGGAGCTGATCGCCCTCGTCCAGGGCGTGGTCACCACGTTCGTGTCCAACGAGATCGCGACGGCGGAGCACAGCCGGTCGCTGCCGTGGACGGAGGAGCAGGAGAAGGCCGCGCGCACGAGCTATCTGGTCAGCCAGATCTCCACCGGGAAGTACCCGCGCATGGCGGCCGGGTTCGCCGAGGACCCCGGCCCGGTCGATCCGGACCTGTTCTTCGAGCGGGCCTTGGGCCGGGTGCTGGCTTCGTTCGGTCCGTAGGACTTTCGCAGGTCCACGTAGAGCTTTCTCAGGTCACAGCAGGGCGAACTGTCCCTCCGGACCCTCTTCCTGATGGTCGAGTACGGAGGCGGGGCGCCGGGCGGCGGCCGGTACCGGCAGGATTCCGGCCGATCGCAGGTCGCTGCGGGAAATCGTCGGAGCCCCTGCGAGCCGGTCGGCCAGCGCCTCCTGCCGGGGCCGGAGTCCGTCGAGAAGCGCGAGCGCGGTGATCAGTTCGAGCAGCTCCGATGTCCACTCCTGCGGCCAGCCGCGCGGACGCAGCGCCTCCAGACCGTCGCCATCGGCCGCCGCGGTGCGCCGCTCGAACCAGAGCTCCAGCATCCGTACGCCGTCCACCCGGAATTCCCAGGCCCCGGCGGGGACGGGCGAGATACGGCCTTCGCCGAGGCTCAGGATCTCCGTATCCGGGTCGTAGTCCAGCGTGGCGGGCTGTGGCGGTACGGCTGCGCGTACGTAGGGGCGGCGGCCACCCGGCAGCCGGGGGCGCTCCCCGCCGCGCGCTCCGCGCAGGTGGAGGCGCAGGAGCTCGCGGCCGAGACCGACACCGGCCGACCAGAGGGCGCGGTCGGCGGGCAGCGGCACACGGCAGCCCTCGGGGGAGGGCAGGGCGACGGCGAGCGTCCACGCGAGTACGGACTCCGGGGTGACCTCGTGCCCGTCGGCGTCCCCGTACCGCGCGCGCAGCATGTCGAGGAGGCCGGGCGCCAGATTGGGCTCGCGCCCGCCGGGCCGCCGGTAGAGCGGGCGGATCCGGCCGGGGCGGCCCGCGGGGGAGTACCCGTCGGGCAGCAGCGCCGTCACGGACAGGGCGGGTCCGCCGGTCTGCGGTACGTGTCCGGGCTCGACGGCGAAGAACTGGTGCTCGTCCGCCACCCGCCACAGCTCGGGCCGGGCCGCGTCGATCAGCCGGTGGTCGGGCAGCAGCCACTGCTCGTCGAACGGGCCGTGCAGGACCCGGACCGGCTCCGGGCAGGGCCCCGGCTCGCGGGCGAACCTGCCCGTACCGGTGGACTGCCCCGGCAGTGCGGCGACCGCAGTGCGCGGTGTACGGAAACGGCTGGGCCGGAACAGCCGGTCCTGCTCGGCGCCCTCGGCCCGTACCAGCAGGTCCCAACGGGCCCTGAGCGTCGCCGCGTCGGGGGCCGTCACCCAGGGGCGGCCCGTCCGCATCGGCCGCACCGACCACGGCATGAGTTCGTCGAGCAGCGGGACGGTCTCGTCCCCGCCGGCTCCGGCCGCCACCCGCGCTGCCACTGTGTCGTCCTCCTATCCGACCCTGATCCGCCGGACAGACCCTAGTGCGCTTCGACCGTCACCGAGAAGGAGAAACGGTCCCCCCGGTAGCGGATCCGGGCCACGTCCACGACCTGGCCGCTCTCGTCGTACGTCACGCCCGTGTAGTGGAGGATCGGGCTGAGCAGGGGCACCTGGAGCAGGTCGGCGGTGACCGGGTCGGCCAGGCGCGCCTCGACGGTGTCGGTGATCCGGGAGATCCGTACCCCCAGGGTGTCGCGGAGCACCTTGGTCATCGGCCACCGTTCGAGATCGGCCACATCGAGCCCCTCCGCGATCTCGGGGCGCAGGGCGTTCTCCGCCCAGTTCGTGGGTTCACCGGTCTCGCCGTCGCAGCGCAGCCGCCGGTAGCTGACGACCTCGGTGCAGCCGGGGAAGAACTCGGCGAGGTCCCCCGGCACCGAGGTCGGGCCGTGGCCGAGGACGGTCGTGCGCTCGCCCGACTGCTGGGCGACGATCGTGTCGATCGAACCCAGCAGCCGGACCGGTGAGACGCGCCGGGCCCGCGGCTCGATGAACGTGCCGCGCCGCCGGTGCCTGCTGATCAGGCCCTCCGTCTCCAGCTCCTTGAGTGCCTGGCGCATGGTGAGGACGCTCACGCCGTAGTGCCCGGCGAGCTGTTCCTCGGTGGGCAGCCGCAGGGAGGCGTCCTGCGGGCGGCCGAGTATCGACGCCCGCAGGGACTGCGAGACCTGGTACCACAGGGGGAGTTTCCGGTTCAGGACCAGTGAGTCGGGAGCAAAGGCGGGCGTGTGATTCACCTCGTTCACCTGATTCATCCGGTTCACCTGGAGTCTCTGTGCTGCGGTGTGGCCGGCCCGGGAGAAGTCTCCTACGGCCGGAAGTTGCGGCTCAGACCCTGCCACACCTCGTCGTAACCGCGCTGGAGATGGTCGGCGGTGGCCGCCTGACCGGTCGCCGTGACCGGCCAGCGCGTCTCGAACATGAAGGCCAGACCGTCGTCGATCTTCTGCGGCTTCAGCTCGGCCGCGCTCGCCCGGTCGAAGGTCTCCCGGTCGGGACCGTGCGCCGACATCATGTTGTGCAGCGACCCCCCGCCCGCCACGAACCCGCCCTTTCCGGCCGTCTTCGCGTCGTACGCGCCCTCGATCAGGCCCATGTACTCGCTCATCACATTGCGGTGGAAGTACGGCGGACGGAAGGTGTCCTCGCCGACCAGCCAGCGCGGCGCGAAGACGACGAAGTCGACGCCCGCGAGACCCGGGGTGTCGGACGGTGAGGTCAGCACCGTGAAGATCGACGGGTCCGGGTGGTCGTAGCTGATGGAGCCGATCACATTGAAGCGGCGCAGGTCGTAGACGTACGGGACGTGGTTGCCGTGCCAGGCGACGACATCGAGCGGCGAGTGGTCGTACGTCGCCGACCAGAGGTTGCCGCAGAACTTGTTGATCACCTCGACGGGGCGTCCCGCGTCCCCGTCGTCCTCGTACGCCGCGACCGGGGCCCGGAAGTCCCGTGCGTTGGCGAGGCCGTTGGCGCCGATCGGGCCGAGGTCGGGCAGGACGAACGGCTGCCCGTAGTTCTCGCAGACGTAGCCGCGGGCGGTGGCATCGAGCAGTTCGACGCGGAAGCGGACGCCGCGGGGGATCAACGCCACCTCGCCGGGGCCGGTGCGCAGCAGGCCGAATTCGGTACGGATCAGGAGGGCGCCGCGCTCCGGGACGATCAGCAGTTCGCCGTCGGAGTCGCTGAACACACGGTCGGTCATGGAGGAGTCGGCGTGGTAGAGGTGCACGGCCATGCCCGTGCGCTGGGTGGCGTCGCCGTTGCCGCCGAGGGTCCACAGGCCGGCCAGGAAGTCGGTGCCGGACGCGGGGTCGGGGAGCGGGTCCCAGCGCAGCCGGTTGGGGTCGGGGACGGTCTCGGTGAAGGGCGCGGTGCGCACGGCCCCGTTGTCGATGCGGACGAACGGCGGATGGGCGGCCGAGGGGCGGATGCGGTACAGCCAGGAGCGGCGGTTGTGCGATCTCGGCTCGGTGAAGGCGGAGCCGCTCAGCTGCTCCGCGTACAGCCCGAGGGGTGCGCGCTGCGGTGAGTTGCGGCCGAGCGGCAGAGCGCCCGGGATCGCCTCCGAGCTGTGCTCATTGCCGAAACCGGTGGAGTACGCAAGTCCCTCCGCCGTCTTCCTCGCCTGCTCGATGCCGCTCATGATGCGCTCCCGGTGCGTTCGGAATCCCATGGACCCCTTGGACGAGGAATCCTATGGTCAACCGTAGGAATCAGAACAGGGCGCGTCAACGGCATTCGGCGTGCATGGCGGGATCCAAAAGCTGCACGGGGGGTTCAAAAAGCTGAACAATGCTCTACTCTCCGGCACATGTCGTGGACACGAAGACTTCTGGTGGTTCTGGCGGCCCTCGCCGCCGCGCTTCTGACGGCCCCTGCCGCCCAGGCGCACGAGGAACGTCCCGTCACGCTGCCCGACGGAACGGGCAGCGTTCCCGTCCTGCGCACCGGCCCGCCCGATCTGCTGGTCTGCAAGAGCGACCGGGCGGACTTCGAGCGGCGGATATCGGGCTTCCCCACGCCGTTGAAGGCCCGGAACCTGGAGCTGTTCGACCGCTGCCAGAAGTCCGGCTACCGGCACCTCCAGCAGGCCGTCGACGCGGTCGGCCGCCCCGGCATGAACATCGCGATCCTGCCCGGCCTGTACGAGGAGGAGCCCTCGCTGACCGCGCCGGCCGGTGCCTGCGCCCGGCTGAAGGCGCCGCAGTCGCAACTCGGCTACCAGATCCTCAGCTACGCGCAGCAGAAGCAGTGCCCGCACAACCAGAACCTGGTCGCGATCCTCGGAAAGAAGAACCTCCAGATCGAGGGCACGGGCGCCGAGCGCACGGACGTCGTCATCGACGCCAAGTACCAGAAGCTCAACGCGGTCCGCGCCGACAAGTCCGACGGGAGCTACTTCAAGAACTTCACCGCCCAGCGGACCACCTTCAACTCCCTGTACGTGCTGGCCCAGGACGGCTTCGTCATCGACGACGTACTCACCCGCTGGAACGACGAGTACGGCTTCCTCACCTTCGCCAGCGACCACGGGCTGTACAAGAACTGCGAGTCGTACGGGAACGGCGACTCCGGCATCTATCCCGGCAGCGCCTCGGACATCAACACCGCACGCGGCTACGACGTTCCGCGCTACGCCATCGAGATCACCGGCTGCCGCAGCCACCACAACATGGTCGGCTACTCGGGCACGGCGGGCGACTCCGTCTACGTCCACGACAACGAGTTCGACCACAACATGGGCGGCGCCTCGATGGACAGCGCCTTCCCCGGCCACCCCGGGCTGCCGCAGAACCACGCCCGCTTCGAGCGCAATCTGATCCATGACAACAACGCCGACTACTACCAGTACGTCGCCGACGGCACATGCGCCAAGCCGCCCGTCGAGCGCGGCTACGAGGAGGGCGTGGTCTGCCCGCAGATCTCCATGCCGCCGGGCACCGGCATCATCACGGCGGGCGGCAACTGGAACATCTACGAGAACAACTGGATCTACGGGCACCAGCGCGCCGCCTTCTTCCTGAGCGCCGTCCCCGCCTTCATCCGGGGCGAGGAGGCGTTGTCCAAGCAGACCGACACCTCGCACCACAACCGGTACGCCGGAAACCACCTCGGCACCGACCGCGACGGCAAGGCCCGGCCCAACCGCACCGATGTGTGGTGGGACGGCCAGGGCGAAGGCAACTGCTGGCAGCCGGGCACCGGGTCCTCGACCCCGCGCACGCTGCCCGAGTGCGGCAAGGAGCGCGGCGATGTGTCGGGCAACACCGGTCGGCTGGCGGGCGAACCGGTGAAGCTCGCACAACTCCTGGTGTGCGCCGACTACAACGTGCAGGCGCGAAGGCTGCCGGCGGGCTGCGACTGGTACGGGGCCCGGGGCATCGAGCGCGTCGAGGTACAGGCGGCCCTGGGTACGGCTGTGGTGCTCGCCCTGGTCGGCGGTGTGCTGTGGTGGCGCCGGCTGCGGCACAGCCGCACGGCGACCGTGGTGACCGTGCTGGGCGCGATCGGCCTCGCGCTGGACGTGGCCGGATCGACGATGGGCCTCGCCTCCTCGTATCTGCCCGCGGTGGCGCTGCTGCTGACCGGCGTGTGGTGGACCGGCATCGGCCTCGTCCTGCGGCACGGACGGCCGGGTCTCGGCTGGACCACGGTGGTGCTGGGCGCTCTGACCCTGCTCGACGCCTTCGACAAGGCGGTCCTGATGATTCCGTGGATCCCTCTGAGCCCCGCATGGCTGCGGACCCTGCTCGGCGTGGTCTGGGTGATCTGGGCCGTGGCAGCCGCGGCACGCGGCGGCGCGGAGCGTGTGGACCGTACGGAGGGTGCGGAGGGTGCGGAGGGCACGGAGGGTGTAAGTGTGGGCGCCGCCGAAGAGGAGCCGTCGTGAGGCGGGACCTCGGGCGGCGACTCGGGCGGCGGCTGGGGAAGGGCGCCGCCCTCCTCCTCGCGGCCGGACTCGTGCTGGGCGTCAGTGGCTGCGGTGGGCGGGCCACCACGCATCACAAGCCCGGCACCAGCCACGAGCAGGCGGAGGGCGCCGTGGGCCGCCTCCTCGCCGCCGACGACGGAACCGGGCACCGGCTGCGTCAGGTGGACGCGGCGGGCGCCCCCGGGCTGACCCTCTCCGCCCGGCCCGACTCCGAGGACGGCTGGAACCTCCGTCTCTCCGTACGCGACTTCCGGTTCACCCCGGACAGCGTGGGCGGCGCCGCCCTCCCCGGGCGCGGCCACGCCCGCCTGTTCGTCGACGGCCGCCTCCTGGCCCGGCTCTACGGCCCCTGGTACCACCTGCCCTCCGCCCTGCTCCGCGGGGCGGGCGGCGACGCATCCCTCACCGCCCGGCTGTACGCCGACGACCACACCGCCTGGGCCGTCGACGGAAAGCCGATCCAGACCACCATCCCCCTCACCAACGGCACCACCAGCCCCACGGGCCCTGCCGTCTCTCCGGAGCCCGCCGAAGCCGACCGGACCCTGGACATCGAGGTCAGCCAGGGCGCGGTCCGTCCCGCGCCTGGGCGCACCGAGGTCAAGAAGGGTGACCGCATCGCGCTCCGGGTCCGCAGCGACCGCGCCGACACCCTCCACGTCCACGGCTACGACAAGGAGATGCGGCTGCCCGCGGGCAGAACCGCCACCCTCACCGTCACCGCCGACCGCACCGGACTCTTCGAGGTCGAGACGCACGAGTCCGGGCTGCTCCTGACCCAGCTCGTCGTCCGGTGACGGCCGTCCTCGCCCATGGCGTCGGCTCCCGGCACGATCTGCCGCTCTCCCCCTTCTACGCCTTCGCCGGGGCCTTCACGGCGCTCTTCGTCTCCTTCCTCGCGCTCGGTCTGCTCTGGTCCGTCTCCCGCTTCCGTGGCGACGAGGCCGGCCGCCCGCTCCCCGTCCTCCTCCAGCGCCTCGCGGACGCCGGGCCGACCCGGACCGCGGCGCGCGGACTCGGCCTGGCCGCCGCCCTGTTCGTGCTGGGCCACCTCCTCCTCGGCCCGGACGACCCGGAGCGCAACCCGGCCGCGGGCACGGTCTACCTACTCCTGTGGGTCGGGCTCGTCCCCGCCTCCCTCCTCCTCGGCCCGGTCTGGCGCCTGTTCAATCCTCTGCGCACCCTGCACCTCCTCCTCTGCCGCGCGCTCGGCCGCGACCCCGGCGCCGGCCGCCCGCTCCCCGTACGCCTCGGCCTGTGGCCGGCCGCCGCCGGGCTGCTCGCCTTCACCTGGCTCGAACTCGCGGCGCCCGAACCCGCGTCGAGCGGCACCCTCCTCCTCTTCCTCGCCCTCTACGCCGTGTGCCACCTGGCGGGCGCCGCCCGCCACGGCTCCCGCTGGTTCGACCACGCCGATGCCTTCGAGGTCTACTCCGGCCTGCTCGCCCGCCTCTCCCCGCTCGGCCGCCGCCCGGCCGACCGCCGCCTCGTCCTGCGCTCCCCGTTCAACGGTCTCGACGCCACACCCCAGGCCCCCGGCCTCGTCGCCACCGTCTGCGTCCTGCTCGGCTCCACCGCCTACGACGGCTTCTCCGACGCCCCGTCCTGGATCTCCGCCGTCCAGACCTCACCCCTCGGCCGCACCGCCGCCGCCACCCTCGGACTGCTCGGCGCCGTCGCCCTCGTCGCCGCCCTGTACGCCCTCTGTGCCGGAGCCACCCGGCTGATCTGTGGCCCCCTGCCGCACCCCCTCACCGCTTTCGCCCACTCGCTCGTCCCCATCGCGCTGGGCTATCTCGTCGCCCACTACTTCACGCTCTTCGTCACCGAAGGACCACGCACAGTCATGGTGGCATCCGGCACTGACAATCCGGCCGCGCCCGAACCGCCCCTGGGTCCTGGCGGGCTCGCCGTCCTCCAGGTCGCCGCCGTCGTCCTCGGCCACGTCCTCGGCGTCGTCGCCGCGCACGACCGGTCCGTCCGGCTGTTCCCCGCCGGACGCGCCGTCGCGGGGCAACTGCCGTTGCTCATCCTGATGATCGCGTACACCATCGGGGGGCTGAGCCTGCTCATCGCATGAGCCTGCTCATCGCCCGGCCCCGCTCATCGCCTGACCCGCCGACGGTCACCGCCCGCTCCGGAGAGGAGACCCCACGGCATCATGGAGCCCGTGCCCCATGCGAATACGAACCTCCGCCGCGCCCCCGTGCAGCAGCGCAGCGCAGAACGCCTCGCCCGGATACTCGACGCCTGCGCCCAGCTCCTCGACGAGACCGGCTACGAACAGCTCTCCACCCGGGCCGTCGCCGTGCGCGCCGAGGTGCCCATCGGCTCCGTCTACCGGTTCTTCTCGAACAAACGGGCCCTGGTCGACGCCCTCGCCCACCGCAACCTCGACAGCTACGCCGAGCGCATCACCTCCCGCCTCGTCCCGATCCCGGCCGACGACTGGCGCGCCGCCATCGATGCCGTGCTCGACGAGTACCTGGCCATGAAGCGCTCGGTCCCCGGCTTCGCCCTCGTCGACTTCGGGGCCCCCTCGCCCGCCCAGGACCCGGGCGGCGACGCCAACGTGCGGGTCGCGGGACGGCTGGCCGAACTGCTCGCCGCCCACCTCGGCCGCATCCCGGACGAGGACCTGCTCCGCATGATCCTCGTCTGCGTCGAGGCCGCCGACGCACTGTTCCAACTGGCCTTCCGTATCGAGCCGTCAGGCGACCCGGCCATCGTCGAGGAGACGCGTCACCTGCTCAGGTCGTACCTCGCCCGCGTCCTCGACTGACCGGAACTGCCGGACCTGAACACAAGCCCCCAGGATCGGTAGCGCCAACACCTCCCCACCATCCGTACCGGTCGGTATGCTCGCCCTGTCCGCGTGCCGCCGCTGTCCACCCGGGGAGGACCCATGTCCACCGACTCCCGTACCGCCCTGCGCATCTGCCCCCTCTGCGAGGCCACCTGCGGACTCACCCTCACCATCGAGGGGACGTCCGTGACCGGCGCCAGGGGTGACCGGGACGATGTCTTCAGCCAGGGGTTCATCTGCCCGAAAGGCGCGGCCTTCGGCGGGCTCGACGCCGACCCCGACCGGCTGCGCACGCCCCTCGTCCGTAAGGACGGGGTACTGCGGGACGCGACCTGGGAAGAGGCGTTCGACACGATCGCCGCCCGCATCCCCGCGCTGATCGAGGAGTACGGGCCCCAGAGCGTCGGAGTCGTACTCGGCAACCCCAACGTGCACACGATGGCCGGCGCGCTCTACCCGCCCGTACTGCTCAAGACGCTCCGCACACGCAACATCTTCTCCGCGAGCACCCTCGACCAGATGCCCAAGCACGTCGCCTCCGGACTGCTCTTCGGCGACGCCAACGCCATCGCCGTGCCCGACCTCGACCGCACCGATCATCTGCTGCTCATCGGCGCCAACCCGCTCGAATCCAACGGCAGCCTCTGCACCGCCCCCGACTTCCCGGGCAGGCTCAAGGCGTTGCGGCGCCGCGGCGGTTCCCTCACCGTCATCGACCCGCGCCGCACCCGGACCGCCAAGCTCGCCGACCGGCACGTCCCGATCCGGCCCGGCGCCGACGCCCTGCTCCTCGCCGCCGTCGCCCAGGTCCTCATCGAGGAGAAGCTCGCCGACCCGGCAGCGCTCACCGAGCACCTCGAAGGACTGGACGAACTCACCGAAGCGCTCAAGGAGTTCACCCCGGAAGCGGTCGCCACGGCCTGCGACGTCGACGCCCCCACCATCCGCACGATCGCCCGCGAACTGGCCGCCGCCCCCACCGCCGCCGTCTACGGGCGCATAGGGAGCTGCACGGTCGAGCACGGCACCCTGGCCAGCTGGCTCGTCGACGTCCTCAACATCCTCACCGGCAACCTCGACCGCCCCGGCGGCGCCCTCTTCCCCCTGTCGGCCACCGCACGCGCCCCCCGCCCCGCCGCACCCGGCAAGGGCTTCGCGCTCGGCCGCTGGGCGAGCAGGGTCTCCGGGCACCCCGAGGCCAAGGGCGAGCTGCCCGTCGCCGCGCTCTCCGAGGAGATCGAGACGCCGGGAGAAGACCGGATCCGCGCCCTGCTCGTGCTCGCCGCCAACCCCGTGCTCTCCGCCCCGGACGGCGACCGGCTCGACCGGGCACTCGCCGGCCGGCTCGACTTCATGGTCAGCGTCGACCCGTATCTCAACGAGACCTCACGCCACGCCGATGTCGTGCTGCCCCCGCCCCCGCCCTCGCAGAGCGCCCACTTCGACTTCGCGTTCAACTCCTTCGCCGTGCGCAACCAGGTCCGCTACACCCGCCCGGCCGTTCCCCTGGATGCGGACCGGATGGACGAGAGCGAGATCCTGGCCCGCCTCGTCCTCGCCGTCGGCGCGATGCACGGCGCCCCGCCGCACACGGTCGACGACCTGGTCATCGACACCGCACTCGCCGCGGCAGGCGCGCCGAAGGAGCTCGCGGGCGAACTCTCCGGCCTGACCGGGCCCGAACGGCGCCTCGACCTGATGCTGCGCCTCGGCCCGTACGACCTCACCCTGGACCAGCTGCTCGACCATCCGCACGGCATCGACCTGGGACCGCTGGAGCCCCGCGTTCCGCAGCTCCTGAAGACCCGCAGCGGGCGCATCGAGCTGTTCCCGGCACCGATCGCCGCCGATCTGCCCCGGCTCCGGCAGGCGCTGGACAAGGAGCCGGACGGCCTCGTCCTCGTCGGCCGCCGCCATCTGCGCTCCAACAACAGCTGGATGCACAATGTCGCCGCCCTGAGCGGTGGCACGAACGTCTGCACCTTGCAGATCCACCCCGACGACGCCGCCAGGCTCGGCCTCGTGGACGGCGACACCGCCCGTATCAAGGCCGCCGGAGGCGAGGTCGAGGCGCCGGCGGAGATCACCGACGCGGTACGGACCGGAGTGGTGAGCCTGCCGCACGGCTGGGGGCACAGCCGCCCCGGTACCCGGATGTCCGTCGCCTCGGCCGTCCCCGGAGTCAATGTGAACCAGCTGCTCGACGGCACGCTCCTGGACCCGCTGTCCGGCACGGCTGCCCTCAACGCAGTCCCCGTCTCCGTAACGCCAACTCGTTGACCTGGGGTTTTGCTCGTATTGCTCGCACGTCAACATCTTGTTAACGCCGTGACGGGAGCCCTAACGTCATCCGAACCGCCGACTCCGGTGGGAGTTCAAAGGTGAACGTTAGGTACCCCACATGCTGACAATCCTCGGCTTCGCCATGATCGCGACCTTCCTGGTCCTGATCATGACGAAGAAGATGTCGCCGATCGCGGCGCTGGTCCTGATCCCCGCACTGTTCTGCGTAGCCGTCGGGCAGGGAGCGCAGCTCGGCGACTACGTCATCGAAGGCGTCGGCAATCTCGCGCCGACCGCGGCGATGCTCATGTTCGCCATCGTCTACTTCGGCGTCATGATCGACGTCGGCCTCTTCGATCCGATCGTCAGAGGCATCCTGCGCTTCTGCAAGGCCGACCCGATGCGGATCGTCGTCGGTACGGCGGTGCTGGCCGCGATCGTCTCCCTGGACGGCGACGGCTCCACCACGTTCATGATCACGGTCTCGGCGATGTATCCGCTCTACAAGCGCCTCAAGATGAGCCTGGTCGTGATGACCGGTGTCGCGGCCACCGCGAACGGTGTCATGAACACCCTTCCCTGGGGCGGGCCTACCGCCCGTGCCGCGACCGCGCTCAAGCTGGACGCGGGCGACATCTTCGTGCCGATGATCCCGGCGCTGGCCGTCGGGCTGCTGGCCGTCTTCATCCTGGCGTTCGTCCTCGGCCGCCGTGAGCGCAAGCGGCTCGGCACGCTCTCCATCGACGACGTGCTCGTCACTGAGCCGCAGGCCGAGACCGTCCTGGTCGGAGCGGGTGGCGGCAGCGACCGGCTCCGCAAGGGCTCGGGCTCCGCCGGTACGAGCACGGGCGCCGAGGAGGAAGAAGGCGCGGACGACGAGGACGACGACGAGGCGTTCAAGGGCCTCGACCCCGACCGCGACACCCTGCGCCCCAAGCTCTACTGGTTCAACGCCGGTCTCACCGTCGCCCTGCTGACCGCCATGATCATGGAACTGATGCCGATCCCGGTGCTCTTCCTGCTCGGTGCGGCACTCGCCCTCACGGTCAACTTCCCCCACATGCCCGACCAGCGGGCCCGCATCGCCGCCCACGCCGACAACGTCCTCAACGTCTCCGGCATGGTCTTCGCCGCCGCCGTCTTCACCGGCGTCCTCACCGGCACCGGCATGGTCGAGCACATGGCCGACTGGCTCGTCAGCGCCATCCCCGAGGGCATGGGCCCGCACATGGCCATCGTCACCGGCCTCCTGAGCCTTCCGCTGACGTACTTCATGTCCAACGACGGCTTCTACTTCGGCGTCGTCCCCGTCCTCGCCGAGGCGGGTGCCGCCCACGGCGTCTCCCCGCTGGAGATCGCCCGCGCCTCCCTGGTCGGCCAGGCACTCCACATGTCGTCGCCGCTGGTCCCCGCCGTCTACGTCCTCGTCGGCATGGCGAAGGTCGAGTTCGGCGACCACACCAAGTTCACCGTCAAGTGGGCCGCGCTCACCTCGCTGGTGGTCCTCGGCGCCGGAATCCTCTTCGGCATCATCTGATGGACGTCCCGACCGGGCCCGGCAGGGGCTGGCTGCTCCGCCTCGTCATCGCCTTCTCGTTCGCGCAGGGGGCCGTGTCGATGGCGCGGCCGGCCGTCTCCTACCGGGCCCTTTCGCTCGGTGCGGACGAGCGCGCGATCGGCGTGATCACCGCGGTGTACGCGCTCCTCCCGCTCTTCGCGGCCGTCCCCCTCGGCCGCCGCACGGACCACGGCCGGTGCGCACCGCTGCTGCCGCTCGGCGTGGTCCTGATCGCGGGCGGCTGCGCGCTCAGCGGTACGGCGGGCTCCCTCCCGGCGATGGCGGCCTGGAGCGGAGTCATGGGGCTCGGGCATCTCTGCTTCGTGATCGGCGCCCAGTCGATCGTCGCCCGGCAGTCCGCCCCCGCCGAACAGGACCGCAATTTCGGGCACTTCACCATCGGGGCCTCGCTCGGTCAGCTCATCGGCCCGGTCGCCGCGGGGTACGTCATCTCCGCGGGGGTCGGTGCCATGGCCCGTACCAGCGCACTCGCCCTCGTCGTATCGGCGGCCGTGGCCGCGCTCTCCTTCGTATCCCTCTGGCGCATCGAACACCGAGCGCCCTCCCGGTCCCGTGAGGACCGGGCGGCGAAGGTGCCCGTCGGCCGCATCCTTCGTACCCGGGGTGTTCCCGCGGGCATCTTCATCAGCCTCGCCGTGCTCTCTGCCACCGACATCCTCACGGCCTATCTGCCGGTCGTCGGCGAACAGCGCTCCATCGCGCCCGCCACCGTCGGACTGCTCCTCAGTCTCCGGGCCGCCGCCACGATCGCGTGCCGTCTGGTCATGACGCCGATGCTCCGGCTCCTCGGCCGGACCGCCCTGCTCGTCACGACCTGCCTGCTCGCCGGATTGCTCTGCGCGGGCATCGCCCTGCCGGTCCCGGTGTGGGCGCTCGCCGTCATGCTCGCCGTGCTCGGCTTCTGCCTCGGGGTCGGCCAGCCGCTGTCGATGACGACGGTCGTCCAGGCCGCTCCGGAACGGGCCCGCTCGACCGCGCTCGCCCTGCGGCTGACCGGAAACCGGCTCGGGCAGGTGGCGGCCCCGGCGTCCGCCGGGCTTGTCGCGGGATTCGCGGGGACGGCTGCGCCGTTCGTGATGCTCGGTGCGCTGCTCGTGGGCGCGGCGGGCCTCGGCCTACGGGGAGGGGGCGGCGTACGGGGAGGGAGCGGCCGGCCCGACCGTGGGACGCCCGCTGTTCCCGTGCGGCGCACCGGAAGCACCCGCAAGAACCGGAACCCCGCCTGACACTTGTGCCCCGCCGGATTTCGCTCTCCCCAACCTTCGCGCGAGTCATTCCCACACCCCGTCCGGTGGGCTAACTTCAGGCCACGCAGGCGCTCCCTGCCGCGCGTTCCCCTCACCCTGCCGGGCGGACGAAACCTCATGACTCGCGCCATCTCCCTGCACCACGTCAGCAAGGCGTACGGACGGGCTCCACGCGCCGTCGACCGCTTCTCGCTCTCCATCGAGCCCGGGGAGTTCGTGGTGCTGCTCGGCCCCTCGGGCTGCGGGAAATCGACTGTGCTCCGCATGATCGCGGGCCTGGAGGAGATCACCGAGGGCGAGCTGCTGCTCGACGGCGAACCGGCGAACCACATGACCCCGCGCGAACGCGGAATGGCCATGGTGTTCCAGAACTTCGCGCTCTATCCGAGCATGACGAATCGCGCCAACATCGGCTTCCCGCTGAAACTGGAGAACCCCCGCCAGGACAACAACGAGCGCATCGAGTCCACGGCCCGCATGCTGGGCATCGAGAGCGTGCTCGACCGCTACCCGGCTCAGCTCTCCGGCGGTGAGCGCCAGCGCGTCGCGATGGGGCGGGCCATCTCGCGCAGGCCGTCCGCCTTCCTGATGGACGAGCCGCTGTCCAATCTCGACGCGAAGCTGCGCAACCATCTTCGGGCCGAAATCGCCCAGCTGACAGCGGAGTTGGGTGTCACCACGGTCTATGTGACGCACGACCAGGCGGAAGCGATGTCACTGGGGGACCGGGTGGCCGTGATGCGCGGGGGAGTGCTCCAGCAGGTGAGCACACCGCGCGAGGTCTACGCGCTCCCGGAGAACGTGTTCGTCGCCGCGTTCATCGGAACCCCGCGCATCAACCTGCTCCGCGCCGTGGTCCACGCGCCGCTGGAGGGGCGGATGTCGATCGACCTCGGCCGGCAGCGGCTCGCGCTGCCCGAACCGCTCAGCCCCGACCATCAGTTGCTCCGCATCCAGCAGGGCCGGGAGATCATCGTCGGACTGCGCTCCGAGGCGGTGCGGATCGCGCCGCCCAGCCAAGCGCGGCCCGGTGAGGTCGCCCTCAGCGGCATCGTCGAGCACGTGGAGTACCAGGGGCACGAGGCACTCGTCCACCTCAACACGGGCTCGCAGCCCGCCGTGGTCCCCGACCTGGAATCGGCCAGGCCGCGGCCGGGCGTGCGACGGCGTCGCGCCGGTGGGGGCGGCGGGAGCGGTACGGGTGTGGGCGTCCTGGAGCGGCTTCGGGAGCGCGCCACGGGGCACATCAGCGGGCCTGTGGTCGTCCTCGACGAACCGGGCCCGGAGCGAAGCGCCCCGCGCAGCCCCGACCGGCCGGCGCTCACTTCGGGCGACCTGGTGGTCCGCACGGGGCCCGACATGCGGCTGCGCCGGGGCGGGCAGGTGCCGCTGCTCGTCGACCTGGCGCACCTGTACGTGTTCGACCACCACGGGCGGCGGATCTGCCCGCTGCCGAGGGATGTGCCGGGCCTGGACGTGTAGGGACGGCAGGCTCTGGCCCGCAGCCTCACTCGGTGTGCGGGAGGCGGCGGGCGCGGGTCACCCGGGATGCTCCAGCCGGGTAGGGGAGTTCCGCGGCCAGGGTTGCCGCTCGCGTGAATTCCGCCTCCGCCGCCTGCGTGTGACCCAGTGCGGCCAGGGCCGCCGCGTGGACCGTGCGGGCCTCGGTCTCCGAGAGACGTTCGCCGGTGCGTTCCGCGCGGCCCGTCTCCTCGGCCGCCCGGTTCGCCGCCCTCTCCGGAGCACCCGACAGGAGTTCCGCCCACGCCACCAGATGGGCGGCGCCGGGGCCCGAGTCGTCGGCGAGCAGGGTCAGCGTCTCCGAGGGGCGGCCGTCGCGCAACAGCAGTTCGGCGTCCGCGGTCCGCACCTCGTGCATCGCCTGCCGGTCCGCCTGTGCCCCGGCCACCTCCCCGGCCCGCGCCAGCAGTTCGGGCGCGCCCGCCTCACCGGTTCTGACGCGCACCCGGGCCAGCGCGGCGAGTGCGTAGGGCGTGCACCACTCGTCGCGCTCGCCCGTCTCCCGTACCGCCGCCTCGGCGTGTTCACGGGCCGCGTCGAACTCCATGAGCAGCAGGTGCAGTTCGGCCAGGTTGGCGCGCTCGAAGGCGACGGCTGTCGGGTCCCCGGTGTGCTCGGCGAGCCGCAGTGCCCGCTGCCCGGTCGAGACCGCCTCGGCGAGCCTGCCCGAGCGGCGGGCGTGCTCCCGGAGCACCGAGAGGATCGTGACGAGCAGTTCCTGATCGCCGTACGCCTCCGCGTGCGGCAGGGCCAGATCGGCCGCGGGCCGCGCCTCGGTCAGCCGTCCGGCAAGACCCAGCGATGTGGCCTGGAGCCCCAGCGCCCGGGCCAGCAGCCCGCGCCGCCCGCTGCCGGGAATGGCGTCGGCGGCCAGCTGCGCGGTGCACGCCGAGGCGTGCGCCTCCTCGTACCGCCCGATGACGAACTGGAGCAGCCCCGCGGCCAGATGGTGGGTGGCGGTGGTGAGCGGCGGGGTGTCCGGCAGTGGCGGGTAGGTACGCAGCAGCTCCTCGCCCTCGTCCGTCGAGCGGTACTTCACCAGAACCTCGGTCAGCCGGGCGGCGGCGAGCACCTGCCCGTCCCGGTCGCCCCGCCGGACCATGTCGTCCAGCGCCTCGCGCAGCACTTCGGCCGCTTCCCGGTAGCGGGCCATCCGGCGCAGTACGGCGCCCCGGTCGATCCGGGCCATCGCCGCGTCGGCTGCCAACGCGTCGAGCCTGGCGGTCAGTTCGGCGTAGTAGCGGTCGGCCGTGTCATTGGCGCATACGGCGGCGGCCCGCTCTGCGGCCTGCCGCAGATACTGGGTCGCACGTGGGTCGTCGGCGCGCGTCAGATGCGAGGCCAGCGTGTCGACCGCGTCGGGCCTGCGGCGCAGGACCGCTTCCGCGTACGCGGAGTGCAGCTGCCGGCGGCGGGCGGCTGACAGCCCGTCGTAACAGGTCAGCCGCACCAGCGGATGCCGGAAGACGAGGCCGGGCAGCGGCTGCCCGCCGACCACCACCGGCCGCTCCTCCACCACCGAGGCCGCCACCGCCGCGTCCACGGCGTCCGTCGCCTCCGCGGCGGAGAGCGGGGGGTGCAGTCCGTAACCGGCGACATCCATCACCTCGGACAGCGCGGCTCCCCCGCCCGCCACCGATATCGCCTCGACCACGCGCCGCGCCGCCGGCCCCAGCCTGGCCAGCCGCGCCGCCACCAACTGGCGTACGCCCTCCGGGGCGCTGAGCTCGGCCGGATCGGTGCCCTCGTCGACGGTACGGGCCAGCTCCAGGGCGAACAGAGGGTTGCCGAGCGACAGTTCCCAGACCCGGTCGAGCCCGGTCCGTGCACCCGCGTCCTCGGCGACCGCCAGGCACTCCGCGCGACCGAGCCGCCCCAACTCCACCGAGTGCGCGAGCCCTTGGCGTACAAGGGTGTCCAGCGCGGTGCGCCGCGGGTCCGCGCCGTCCAGCTCCTCCGCGCGGTACGTCACCGCGAACCGCCAGCTCGCCCCCGCGGTCGCCGCACGCCGGGCCAGATGGCTCAGCAGCTGGTACGAGCCGGTGTCGGCGGCGTGCAGATCGTCCAGCACGAGCAGGACGGGGGCGGTCGCCGCGAGATCGCCCAGCAGCCCGGCCGCGGCGCGGAACAACCGGTCGCGCTCCTCCTCCGGGCTGCGTTCCGCCCCCGCCCCGATCTGTCCCAACGAGGGCAGCAGCGACGCGAGTTCGGGGTACTCGCCACCGATCCTGGCCCGCTCGGCGGACGGCCGGTCGGCGAGCCAGGCGTCCAGGGCCTCCACGAAGACGCCGTACGGGGTGTGCCCCTCGGCGTCGTGGCCCGCGCCCCACAGGACGGTCGTCCCGGCCTCGGCCGCCCGCCGGGCCGCCTCCGCCGTCAGCCGCGTCTTGCCCACCCCGGCCTCACCGCCGATCAGCCGCACAGGAGGCCCGTCGGCGGCGAGCAGCACGTCCAGCTCGTCCGCCCTGCCCCGCAGCGGCGGACCGGGCGGGGTGCGTATCGCGGCGGGCAGCACGGGGGCGGACACGGCGGGCAGTACGGACGACGCGGCGTCCAGCGCGAGCAGATGCAGCCGCTCGGTGGCGGGCCCGGGGCGTACGCCGAGTTCGGCGTCGAGCGACTCCCGGCACAGGTGGTACTGACGCACGGCCTGCCTGCGCAGCCCCTGGTGCAGGTAGGCGTCGATCAGGACCCGGTGCGCGCGCTCCTCGGCGGGCGCGGCGGCCAGGGCGCGCAGCGCCACCTCGGTGGCCAGCTCCGTCTCGCCCTCCGCGAGATGGGCCTCGGCGAGCGCCAGCCGTACCCGGTCGCGGAGCGCGGACAGTTCCTCGCGCCGTACCTCGGCCCACGGGGCGTAGCGGTCCTCCGGCAGCAGCTCACCGGTGAACGCCGCGAGTGCGGTGGCCAGCGCGGCGGCCGACCCCCCGGCCAGCGCACGCTCGGCAAGGGTCTCGGCGACATCGGCGTCGATCACCACGGTGTGCGGGTCGAGCCGCAGCAGGGTGCCCTCGCCGGTCAGATAGGACGAGGAGGAGCGGGGCGCCAGCTCCGGCTCGATGGCACGGCGGGCGGCGTGCAGGGCGACCCGCAGACTGCCGAGCGCCGCCTGCGCGTCGGATTCCGGCCAGCAGATCTCCATGGCCTGCTCGCGATGGAGGCTGTGGCCAGGGGAGACGGCGAGCAGTTTCACGAGGGCGCGGGCACTGGGACGCGGCCATTTGTCGGCGAGCGCGGGCCCTCCGTCGCGTACCACTCGGAATCCGCCGAAAAGGTGCAGACGCAGGAGCGGTGGATCGGCCGGTGTGCCGTTTTCCGTCTGCTCTGCGTCCATAAGGGCGTCACTGTAACCCGCTCGTCCGGGCCTGCCGAAGGCCCCCGGACAGGAAGGAGTCCGGGGGCCTTCGGCAGGAGCGAGCTCCGTCAGGAGAGCGTGTTCACCGTCACCTGGGAGATGGCGGTGAACTGCTGGAGGTACCTGCCTCCGAGCAGCTCGGTCATGCGGTCGAAACCGGTCTCGTCGAACCCGAGGTTCACGAGCTCGTCGACGCCGTCACCGTCCAGGTCGCCGGAGAAGTACTCCCTGGCGCCCATGTAGGTGTTGGAGCCCACACTGGCCGGGTAGTTGCGGCCTGCCGTCAGTACGGCCGGGTCCCAGAGGTACGCACCGGCCTGGACACCCGCGACGAGCAGACGGCGTCCGCCGGGCCCGGTGAGGAAGCCGCCGGTCTCCGCCGTCGGCAGGGTGAACATGGTGTGGTCCTGGCCGTCGGCCGCGAAGGTGCGCATGCTTGCCGTGCCTGCGAGCACGAGCCCCTCGGGGCCGGTGAAGTAGTTCCCGACGCTCCAGGGGCCACCGGCTATGCCCTGGTGGAGGACCTCACCCGTGCGGCTGTCGCGGATCTCGACCACGGCGCGCAGACTGCTCGCGTCCGGCTCGCCCGACGCGGTCGTGGAGGTTGCCGCCAGCCATGTGTAGACGACGGCGTGCCCGTCGGCGTACGGGATCTCCGGCGAGGTGAAGACGGCCCGCTTCAGGACGGCCCCGTACAGCTTGCCGTCCACGCTCGCGGCGGGAGCCTTCGGGCTCGCCGTCCAGCGCACGGTGCCGGTCTCGGCGTCGAGCGCGACACCGTCCGTCGGCGGCGAATCCACGTCCAGCGCACCGACAGCGGTGTACTGCGCGTACACGCGCCCCTCGCCGACCGCCGCGTCCGAGAACACCACGTTGCCGGCGCTCTCGGGCGCCGCGTACGACCACAGCGCCGAGCCGTCACCGCGGTAGGCCCGCAGTTTGTCCGTCGGCACCACGATGTCGGCGCGCTTGTCGCCGTCGAGATCGGCGACCATGACCGAGCGTACGAACTGCCCGTTGCCCTCGATGCGGGCGATGACCTTGCCGGTGCGCCCGTCGAGGACCGCGACGGCCGTGTCCGCGGCCACCACGAAGTCCTCGTGGCCGTCGCCGTTGACGTCGCCCTTCTCGATCCGGTGCACCTGCCCGGGCACCGTGGCCTTCCACAGCAGCTCGGGCTTGCCCGCGGTCAGCGAAGGGCCCGAGTACGCCCACACGCCGTTGGACTTGCCGCCGACGACGAGGTCCTGCTTCTTGTCGCCGTCGATGTCGCTCGACTGCGCGGACGACAGGTCGCCCCGGAGCGGCACGAGCTTCTGCTGCCTGCCGTTGCCGAACGCGTAGGTGCGGACGTTCTGGTCCTGGTCGACGGTGCGCACGTGCTGTCCGGCAGCGTCCCTGTAGACCTCGTTGAACAGCGGCGACGCGCCGATGCCCTTCGACTGCCAGCGCACGGTGCCGTTGCCCGAGTACACGGTGAGGGAGCCGTAGCGCCCGGCTCCGGCGTTCTCGGCGGTGTTCATGCCGATGTCGTCCTGAGCGGATGTGACCAGACTCCCGTCGGCGACCTCCATGCTCCAGACGCTCGGTCCGTCGTGGGTGTTGTCCGCGTCGCGCTTCACGGTCGAGGACCACCGCACGCTGCTGGGGTCCGTGCCGTCGACGACCCTGACGGTGTTGGCGTTGATGTACAGCGTCGGGCTCAGCGTGGACTCGCTGACCACGTACTCGGGCTTCCGGTCGCCCCCGAGCTCACCGATCGTCATGTCGGTGGGGACGGCGTTGATCCGGGTGTCGAGCGTGGTGCGCTTCCCCTCGGCCAGGGAGTACGAGGCCAGCTCGTACTTCACGCCGTCGGTGGGGTCGGACTGCTCCAGGGCGACGAGCCGCCCTCGCGCGGAGTCCAGGTGCAGCTGGCGCGAGTAGAGAGAGGTGTCCGCCTCCCACTTCACGGAGCCGTCCTCGGTGTCGAACACGAGGGTGCGGGCCCGGCCCACGGCGGTCGCGGATGTCTTGCGCACGTTGTACGAGGCCGCGACGAGCCCGCCGCCGAGGTCCTCCAGGGAGCCCCAGGCCGTACCGGCGCGCAGACCGGTGTCGTACGACCAGGTGTCGGAGGGCGTCAGCTTCCCGTCGGCGTACGAGAAGCGGGTGCCCGTCAGAGTGGCGGTGGACGCCGCCGGGGAGTTGAGGTTGTAAACCGGCGCGTCCGCGACGACCAGCGTCTTGCCGACGAGCTTCACGTTGTAGGCGTAGGCGTACAGCTTCGACCACAGCGTCTTGCCGGTCCTGCCGTCGAGCACCGTGACGAACGTGCCGTTGGCCAGCGTCGAGCCGGGAGAGGTGAAGGGGCGGTACGGGGCCACGCCCACGCTCGCCGAGAACACCACGTCGTCCACGCCGTCGCCGGTCAGGTCGCCGGTCACGTATCCCTGGTCGGACGCCGGGGTGAACGGGCTCACCGCGTTGTAGCCCATCACGATGCGCGCCGGGTACGGCTCCGTCTGCCAGGGCCGGGTGTTCTTGACTCCCCAGTCCGCGTACAGCGAGGCGTTGTCGCGCCGCCACAGGGCGGTGCCGTCGGCCTTGCTGCGCTGGACACTGCCCAGGCTGTGCAGGGTGTAGTAGTCGCCGTCGCGGCCGACGGGCGCCGTGGCGGCCAGGCCGCGCACGCCTTCCAGCTTGGACTTGGGGGAGATGGTGACAGCGGCGTCGGTTCCGGCGTCGAGGTGGGAGCCCGAGCCCTCCTCCGCGGCGTCGGTGGTCGAGTCGGCGGTCGCGCCCTGCGGGTCGATCGTCTCGCGGTCGGCGTCCGCGTAGGCGTTCAGCTGGGCGTGGGCCTCCAGCTGCTCGGCCTGGCTGTCCGTGAGGGTGAGCAGGCCGTTGCCGTCGTCGGCGGCCAGCGCGTGCGGGGCGGCGCTCAGCGCCAGACCGGCCGCGACCAGCGCGGAGGCGAGCCGCAGTGCCCGCCGGGAGTTGGTTCTCATCACTTGGTCCCCTGCGCGATGCGGATGGCGGACCGGTCCTTGAGGACCGGCTCGTTGAAGGAGTACTGGAGGGCGTCGGTGCCGGCCTGGTTCTCGATGCCGACGGTCGCGCTCGCGCCGTTCTCCGGCGAGGTGGCGGCGAGGCCCTGGTACTGGAGGGTGACGGAGCCGGTGGCCTCGTCGAAGACGGCCTCGAAGGAGACGCGGGCCGAGGTGTTGCCGGCGAACGAGGCGTTGTTCCAGACGATCGCGAAGGTGCGGTTGCCCGTGCTGCCCGTGGTCGCCGTCTGCACGCTGGACTTCCTGTCCAGGACCAGGTCGTCCCAGAAGACCGCGATCGTGCCGTCCGGCTTGCCGGCCGACGGGAGCGCCACGTTGTCGTAGTCGCCGAGCCGCGGCGCGAGGAAGTTGATCAGACCGTTGGTGGTGATGCTCGCGCTGGAGTACGGGACTCCGTACAGCTTCACCGGGAACGGCAGCGCGATCGTCTTCACGTCCTCGTCACCGCTGAGCGCGACCTTGGTGCTGCCGCCGACCCAGGAGTACGTCGCCGGGGCGCAGCTGTTGCCCGCGGCGTCCGTGCGGTTCGGCAGCTTCGCGGTGACCGTCTCGTCGCCGTCGATCGCGACGGTGGTGCCGAAGACGCCGTTGCACAGGACGGGAGCGGTGGGCGTCGCGGTCAGCGAGAAGGAACCCTCGGCGACCGACGGGAAGCGGAAGACGCCGTTCGTGTCGCTCGTGACGGTGTCGAGAGGCGCGTCGGTGAAGCGCACCGTGGCGCCGGCCAGCGGCTTGCCGGTGACATCGAGAACGGTGCCGGAGACCGCGTGCACGGGGACGGCGTCGAGCGCGAGGTCCTTGGTGACGTGTTCGCCGGTGGAGACGGTGAAGTCCTGCACGGTGCCTGCCGCGTAGCCGTAACCGCTCACGGTCAGGGTGTACGTGTCCGCGTTCAGGTTCAGCTTGTACGTGCCGTCCGCGGCCGTCGTCACCGAGCGCTTCGCGGTGCCCGCGTGGGCCTGGACCGTCACGCCGGAGAGCGGCTTGCCGTCGGCCCTGTCCGTGACGGTGCCGGTCACCGTGGCCGCGCTGCGCGGGGCCGAGTCCACCGAGGCCAGGATGTCGAGCTTGCCCTCACCCCACACGTTGTTCATGTCGGCCGAGCCACCGCAGTGGGTGTCGTCGACGTCGATCGCGCCGTCGTTGAGGATCGCCCGGGTCTCGTCGATCTTGCCGATGAGGGAAGGGGCGGCGGACCACAGAAGAGCCGCGGCGCCCGCGACGTGCGGGGTCGCCATCGACGTACCGTTGATGGCCTTGTACGTGCTGCCCGGCCACGTCGAGCGGATGTTGACGCCCGGTGCCGAGATGTTCGGCTTGGCGGAACCGTCGACCAGCGAGGGGCCGAAGCCGGAGAAGCCGGCGATCTTCCCGTTCACGTCGTAGGCGCCGACTCCGTACGCAGGAGCCTGCGAGCCCGGGGCGTGCGCGGTCGAGCAGCTCGTGCCGTTGCCGTCGTTGCCCGCGGCGAACGCCTCGAAGATCCCGGCCGCGTTCCACGCCTCGACGATGTCCTGGTAGAAGGTCGTGTCACCGCCGCCCCAGGAGTTGTTGACGATGTCGGGCGCCAGCTCGGGCTTCGGGTTCAGACCGTTGTGGTCGGTCGGCGCCAGGATCCACTGACCGGAGGCGAGCAGCGCGGAGTCCGAACAGCTGCTGGACTCGCAGCCCTTGGCTGCGATCCACTTGGCACCGGGGGCGACCCCGACGCCGTCGGCGCCGACCATGGTGCCCATGGTGTGCGTACCGTGGCCGTTGTTGTCACAGGGATTGCCGCTGGTGCCGCACTGACCCGTGGGGTCGTACCAGTTGTAGTCGTGGCTGAAGGTGCCGTCGCCCAGGTTGCCCCGGTAGTTCGCCTTCAGCGCCGGGTGGTCGTACTGCACACCCGAGTCGACATTGGCGATGACGATGCCTTCACCGCGGTCGTCGTACTGCGACCAGACCTGATCGGCCTTGATGTCCTTGATGCCCCACTCGGGGTCGGCGGCGGTGTCGAGAGCGGGACCGGCGACGGCCGTCTGCTCCAGCTCGTCGAGCACGTAGGTGCGTTCCTGGCGGATGCTCTCCACGTCACCGCGTGCGGCGAGCTCGGCGACCAGCTGCTCGTCGCCCGTCACCTTGATGGCGTTGGCGATCCAGAACGGCTCGTAGCCGACCTTGGCCTTGTCCAGGTAGGACCGGATCGAGGTCTGACTGCGGGCCGCCTCCTTGCGCAGGGAGGAGAAGGCCGACTTCGCCTTGTCCTCGTGGGTGCGCTTCTCACGCGCGGCGGAGAGATCGGCCTGCTTCTTCAGCGTGACGAAGAAGGTCGACTCCTTGCCGTTCCCGACGGTGTCGAGAACGGCGGAGTCGACCTTGGCGGTGGCGGATCCGGTGACGGAGTCCGTGGCCGGCTGGGCGACGGCGGGGGCAGTGCCGGTGAGGACGGCTGCCGCCGTGATCGCGACCGCCGCCCACGCGGCGGTTCTGCGCCGGGGGGATCGGGGCAGATGCATGGGAGTGCTCCTCCAGGGGGTGGTACGGGGGAGCCCGGTCCGTGCCCGGGACCACGGGGGATGACCCGGGCACGGAGGGCTGATCCGGGACGCTAGGAGGTGGCCGTTACTGGGGAATTACTGGACGCCGGACCAACGGCGGACGAATGGCCCCCGGCGCGGTGGGGCCAGGAGTGACAGGGGTCTCCGGCAGGTCCCTGGCGCCCAAAAACTAACGGCGCTAGTTTGGGGTCGGACGACGGCCGTACGACGGACGACTTCGGCGGTACGCAGGGCGAACCCGGGAGGAAACCCATGAAGGCGCACGACGGGATGTACATCGGCGGCCAGTGGCGGCCGGCCGAGGGTCCGGACACGATCGCGGTCGTGAATCCGGCGGACGAGCAGATCATCGGCCATGTTCCGGCGGGCACGGCGGCGGACGTCGACGCGGCGGTACGCGCCGCTCGCGACGCGTTCCCCGCCTGGGCCGCCACCCCGCCCGCCGAGCGCGCCGCACGGATCGCCGCCCTGCGCGACGTCCTGGCCGCCCGGAACGACGAGATCGCAGCCACGGTCACCGCGGAGCTCGGCGCACCGCTCGCCCTCTCGCAGGCGGTCCACGCGGGGGTGCCTGTCCTGGTCGCCGGTTCGTACGCCGAACTGGCCGCCACGTACTCCTTCGAGGAGAAGCTGGGCAACTCCACCGTGCTGCTGGAGCCGGTGGGCGTGGTCGGCGCGATCACCCCCTGGAACTACCCGCTCCACCAGATCGTCGCCAAGGTCGCCCCCGCGCTCGCCGCGGGCTGCACGGTCGTCCTCAAGCCCGCCGAGGACACCCCGCTCACCGCCCAGCTCTTCGCCGAGGCCACCGAGGAGGCCGGGCTGCCCGCCGGTGTCTTCAACCTGGTCACCGGCCTCGGACCGGTCGCCGGACAGGCGCTCGCCGAGCACGAGGGCGTCGACCTGGTCTCGTTCACCGGGTCCACGGCCGTCGGCCGGCGGATCGGCGCGACGGCGGGCGCCGCGGTCAAGCGCGTCGCGCTGGAGCTCGGCGGCAAGTCGGCCAACGTGATCCTGCCCGGCGCCGATCTCGCCAAGGCGGTCAACGTGGGCGTCGCCAACGTGATGACCAACTCCGGCCAGACGTGCAGCGCGTGGACCCGGATGCTCGTCGACAGCGAGCGGTACGAGGAGGCGGTCGCCCTCGCTGCGGCGGCCGTCGCCAAGTACGTACCCGGCGAGCGGGTCGGCCCCCTCGTCAACGCCAAGCAGCAGGCCCGGGTACGGGGCTACATCGAGAAGGGCGTCGAGGAGGGCGCCAGGCTCGTCGCCGGCGGCCCCGAAGCGCCGCACGCGACGGGCTACTACGTCAGCCCCACCGTGTTCGCCGATGTCACTCCCGGCATGGCCATCGCCCAGGAGGAGATCTTCGGCCCGGTCCTGACGATCCTGAGGTACGAGGACGTCGACGACGCCCTCCGTATCGCCAACGACACCGTGTACGGGCTGGCCGGAGCGGTCTGGGCCGCCGACGACGCCGAGGCCGTCGCCTTCGCCCGCCGGATGGACACCGGGCAGGTCGACATCAACGGCGGCAGGTTCAACCCGCTGGCCCCGTTCGGCGGGTACAAGCAGTCCGGCGTCGGCCGCGAGCTGGGCCCGCACGGACTGGCCGAGTACCTCCAGACCAAGTCACTACAGTTCTGACCTGTCCTCCTTCCCTCCCGATCACCGAGGAGACCGTTCGTGGTCCGCGCCGCCGTACTGCCCGCCGTCGGAGCTCCGCTGGAGATCACCGACATCGAACTCCCGGAGCCCGGCCCCGGCCAGGTGCGCGTGCGCCTCGCCGCCGCCGGTGTCTGCCACTCCGACCTGTCCCTCTCCAACGGCACGATGCGGCTCCCGGTCCCCGCGGTCCTCGGCCACGAGGGCGCCGGAACGGTCGTCGCCGTCGGTGAGGGCGTCACGCATGTCGCCCCCGGCGACGGTGTCGTCCTCAACTGGGCACCGTCCTGCGGGAGCTGCCACCACTGTGGGATCGGCGAGGTCTGGCTCTGCGCCGACGCGCTGAAGGGTGCCGCCAACATCCATGCCCGCACCGCGGACGGCACCGAGCTCCACCCGGGCCTGAACGTAGCGGCGTTCGCCCAGGAGACGGTCGTCGCGGCGAAGTGCGTCCTGCCCGCTCCGGCCGGGATCCCGCTCACCGACGCGGCCCTGCTGGGCTGCGCGGTCCTCACCGGGTACGGCGCGATCCACCACTCCGCCCGGGTCCGCGCGGGCGAGAGCGTCGTCGTGTTCGGGATCGGCGGGGTCGGCCTCGCCGTGCTCCAGTCCGCCCGGATCGCGGGCGCGTCGAAGATCATCGCCGTCGACGTCTCGCCGGAGAAGGAGGATCTGGCCCGGCAGGCCGGAGCCACCGACTACGTCATCGCCTCCGACCGGACCCCGAAGGACATCCGCGCTCTCACCGGCGGGGTGGGCGCGGACGTCGCGGTGGAGTGCGTCGGCCGCCCCGCGACCATCCGCGCCGCCTGGGACTCCACGCGCCGCGGCGGCCGGACCACGGTCGTCGGCATCGGCGGCAAGGACCAGGAAGTCACCTTCAACGCCCTGGAGATCTTCCACTGGGGCCGGTCCCTGACGGGCTGCGTGTACGGCAACAGCGACCCGGAGCGCGACCTCCCCGTCCTCGCCGAGCACATCCGCGCGGGCCGGTTCGACCTCTCCATGATGGTCACCGAACGGATCGCCCTGGACGGCATCCCGGCGGCCTTCGACAACATGATCGCGGGCAAGGGCGGCCGGGCCCTGGTGGTGTTCTAGACCAGCACGGCCGAGGGCCTACGACCCCTGCTGCACCGCGGCCAGGCCGGGCGTGAGCAGCCGGGCGTCCATCTCGCCCTGCTCGAAGAGCCGGGAGGCCGGACCCACGATCAGCGGGTCCGGCACCCCGACCACGGACTCGTCCCTGCCCGGGTAGTCGAAACGGGCCAGGACGTGCCGCATCGCTTCGAGCCGGGCGCGCTTCTTGTCGTTGCTCTTCACCACGGTCCACGGGGAGTCCGCCGTGTCCGTGTGGAAGAGCATCAGCTCCTTCGCCTCGGTGTACGCGTCCCACTTGTCCAGCGAGGCGAGGTCGACCGGGCTCAGCTTCCACCGCCGTACCGGATCGCTCTGGCGGACCATGAACCGCTTGCGCTGCTCGTTGCGGGAGACCGAGAACCAGAACTTCACCAGGTGGATGCCGTCGCGTGCGAGCATGCGCTCGAAGCCCGGTGCCTGGTGCATGAACTCCAGGTACTCGCGGGTGGTGCAGAACCCCAGCACCCGCTCCACACCGGCCCGGTTGTACCAGGAGCGGTCGAACAGCACGATCTCCCCGGCGCTCGGCAGATGGGCCACATAACGCTGGAAGTACCACTGGGTCCGCTCGCGCTCCGTGGGCTTCTCCAGCGCCACCACGCGCGCACCACGCGGGTTGAGGTGCTCGGTGAACCGCTTGATCGTGCCGCCCTTGCCCGCCGCGTCACGCCCCTCGAAGAGGATGACGAGCCGTTCGTCGCGTTCCTTCACCCAGTGCTGGAGCTTGAGCAGCTCGATCTGCAGAGCGCGTTTGGCCAGCTCGTAGTCGCGCCGGGGGAGCTTGCGGTCGTACGGGTAGTTCTCGCGCCAGGCTTCCCCGGGCTGCACCCCGGGCGTCACCGGTACGACCGCTTTCGCCGCGCTACGGCCGCTCGGCCCGCTCTTGCTCCGCGTCATGACGAGGTCCCTCCACCGGCCGGGCCGGATTCGACGGCTTGACGCCAGTCTGGGGACGCCGCCGGGAGACCGCCACCCCGGCCAGGCAGAGCAGGCCGCCGCCGACGGTGAGCAGTGCGGGCACCTCGTCCAGGAACAGCCACGACATGAGAACCACCAGCGCGGGCACCGCGTAGGTCGTCGCGCCCATCCGGCCCGCGGTGGTGCGGGCCAGCGCGTAGGCCCAGGTGGTGAAGGCCAGGGCGGTGGGGAAGACGCCCAGATACACCATGTTCAGGGTCGCCGAGAGGGGAGCGTCGGCGGCCTCGGAGACCAGGACCCCGGTGAACGGCAGACACGCGACCGTGCCGATCAGACAGCCGAACGTGGTGATCTGGAGGGCGGAGCCGTGCCGCAGCGCGGGCTTCTGTGCGACCACACCGCCCGCGTACGCCACGGCGGCCAGCAGGCACAGCAGCACCCCGAGCACCGACGAACCACCGTGCCCCGACATGGAGAGCCCGACGACCGCGGCCCCCGCGAACGACACGCCCATGCCCGCCAGCAGCCGGCGCGGCAGTCCCTCGCCGAGCAGCCGTGCACCGAGCAGCGCGATCAGGATCGGCCCGATATTGACCACCATCGCGGCCGTCCCGGCGTCGACCTCCTGCTCGCCCCAGTTGAGCACCACCATGTAGAGACCGAACCAGAGCAGCCCCGACCCGATGATCCCGGGCCAGGCGGCCCGGGAGGGCAGTCCCTCGCGGCGTACGAGACAGATCGCGCCGAGCACCAGCGTGCCCGCGAGCAGCCGTCCCAGCGCCAGCGCGCCGGGGGAGTACGCCTCGCCCGCGCTGCGGATGGAGACGAAGGCGGAGGCCCAGAGCAGCACGGTGGTGCAGGCCGCGGCGGGGGCACGCCAGTCGCGTGCCGGCGTGGTCCCCGCGGCAGGCGGCGCGGTCGGTGTCGTTGTCATGAGCTCGACGGTAAGGCCAGGAAGCTCAGGCACCTACCGAATAGTCGCCGCACTGTGCGGAGCGGACCGGGATGCGTCAGTCACGCTTCGGTGACTGCCGAACCGTTCCGCCCCGCACCATCTGCTCGTACTGGAGGGCGAGGCCGTCGAGCAGCGCCCGCAGCCCGGTCTCGAAGGCGCCCTCGTCGACCTGCTGGCGGCGGTCGGCCAGCAGGTGGGCCTGGCCAAGGTGCGGATAGTCGGTGGGGTCGTACGCCGTCTCGTCGTCGACGAAGCCGCGGGCGAACGAACCGAGCGCCGAGCCGGTCACGAAATACCGCGTCAGGGCGCCGATGTACGTCGCCTGGGCGGGCGGCCAGCCCGCGCGGACCATGCCGCCGAAGGCCGCGTCGGCGACCCGGAGACCGGCCGGGCGGCGGCCGGGGCCCTGGGCGAGGACCGGAACGATGTGCGGATGCGCCGCGAGGGCCGCGCGGTAGGAGACCGCCCAGTCGTGCAGTGCGGCGGACCAGTCCCGGGGGTCGGACTCGTCGAACATCGACAGATCGACCTGCGCCGAGACGCTGTCGGCCACCGCGTCGAGGATCTCGTCCTTGTTGCGGAAGTGGTTGTAGAGCGAGGGCCCGCTCACCCCGAGTTCGGCGGCGAGGCGACGGGTCGAGACGGCGCCGAGCCCCTCGGAGTCCACGAGAGCGCTCGCCGCTTCGACGATGCGTTCTCTGCTGAGGAGGGGCTTGCGCGGTCGGGCCATGCGGCACATAGTAGGGCCTGCCAGCAAGAAACTAGCAGTGCTAATTTAAAGTGGAGTGGTGCGGGATGAACCTGGAGCTGAGCGAGGAGCAGGAAGCGGTCAGGCAGCTTGCCGTGGACTTCGTGGCGCGCGAGATCACCCCGCACGTCATCGAGTGGGACCGGGCCGAGAGTGTCGACAGGTCGATCGTGAAGAAGCTGGGCGCCCTCGGCTTCCTCGGGCTGACCGTCCCGGAGGAGTACGGCGGCTCCGGCGGCGACCATCTGGCGTACTGCCTGGTCACCGAGGAGCTCGGACGCGGCGACTCCTCGGTGCGCGGCATCGTCTCCGTATCGCTCGGCCTGGTCGCCAAGACGATCGCCTCCTGGGGCGACGAGGAGCAGAAGCGGCAGTGGCTGCCGAAGCTGACCTCGGGCGAGGCGATCGGCTGCTTCGGCCTGACCGAGCCGGGCACGGGCTCCGACGCCGGGAACCTGGCGACGAAGGCAGTGCGCGAGGGCGATGACTTCGTCATCAACGGAACCAAGATGTTCATCACCAACGGCACCTGGGCCGATGTGGTGCTGCTCTTCGCCCGCACCAACGACACCCCCGGCCACAAGGGCGTCTCCGCCTTCCTGGTGCCCACCGACACCCCCGGCCTGACCCGCCGCACCATCCACGGCAAGCTCGGCCTGCGCGGCCAGGCCACCGCCGAGGTGATCCTTGAGGACGTCCGCGTTCCCGCGTCCGCGCTCATGGGCCCCGAGGGCAAGGGTTTCTCCATCGCCATGTCGGCGCTGGCCAAGGGCCGGATGTCGGTCGCGGCCGGCTGTGTGGGTATCGCCCAGGCCGCCCTGGACGCGGCCGTGCGCTACGCGGGCGAGCGTGAGCAGTTCGGCAGGCCCATCGCGGGCTACCAGCTGGTCCAGGAGCTGATCAGCGACATCTCCGTGGATGTCGACGCGGCCCGCATGCTGACCTGGCGGGTCGCCGACCTCGTCGACCGCGGCCAGGACTTCGCCACCGCCGCGTCCACCGCCAAGCTGTTCGCATCCGAGGCGGCCGTCAGGGCCGCCAACAACGCCCTCCAGGTCTTCGGCGGCTACGGCTACATCGACGAGTACCCGGTCGGCAAGCTGGTCCGGGACGCCCGCGTCATGACGCTCTACGAGGGCACCAGTCAGATCCAGAAGCTGATCATCGGCCGCGCTCTGACGGGGGTCTCCGCCTTCTGAGCGCCGCGTACTCCGGCGCGCCACTCGAACGGCCGTCTGAGTACGGGGCTGAGTATCCGGACCGATGTGGTCCGCGTCACCGCCCCTGAAACTGGGGCACATGAGTGAGACAACTTCGGTCAAGCAGCAGAGCACCGCGGCCTTCTACGGCCAGGCCGTCGCCTCCTTCGGGGTGGCGATGGGCGCGGTGGCCCTGGGCATCATCTACCTCGACGCGGACGCCTGGGTGCGCGGCTTCCTCGCCATCGGCGTCCTCTACCTCGTCACGTCGTGCTTCACCCTGGCCAAGGTCATCAGGGACCGCCAGGAGGCGGGGCAGATCGTCAGCCGTGTCGACCAGGCCAGGCTGGAGAAGATCCTCGCCGAGCACGACCCCTTCCAGAAGCTCTGACCCACCAGACCCTAAGCGCTTGCTCAGGATCGGGGTATGGTGTGCGTCCTGCCGATCGAAGGGGCGAGTGACGATGAGCACGGCGGAGGACACCGGCGACGACATGCCGTGGGACGAGGTCACGCCCGAGGCGGCGCGGCGGCTTCTCGTCGCCGCCGTCGAGGCCTTTGCCGAGCGCGGTTACCACGCGACGACCACCCGTGACATCGCGGGCCGGGCGGGAATGAGCCCGGCAGCCCTCTACATCCACTACAAGACGAAGGAAGAGCTGCTCCACCGGATCAGCAGGATCGGTCACGACCGGGCCCTCGCTGTCCTGGAGGCAGCGGCCGGCAGGGACGGCTCATCGGCCGAGCGGCTCGCCGACGCGGTACGGTCCTTCGTCCGCTGGCACGCCGAGCGGCACACCACGGCGCGCGTCGTGCAGTACGAGCTCGACGCGCTCGCCGACGAGCACCGCACCGAGATCATCGAGCTGCGCAGGCAGAGCGACGCCGTGGTGCGCAGGATCATCAGCGAAGGCGTGGCCGCGGGGGAGTTCGACGTCCCCGACGTCCCGGGCACCACGCTCGCCGTACTGTCCCTCTGCATCGACGTGGCGCGCTGGTTCAACGCCCAGGGCAGCCGGACACCCGACGAGGTCGGCGCACTCTACGCCGACCTCGTCCTGCGGATGGTCGCGGCTCAGAAGTAGTAGCGCGACACCGACTCGGCGACGCAGGCGGGCTTGTCGCTGCCCTCGCGCTCGACGGTGACCACCGCGGTGACCTGTACGCCGCCGCCCGCCTCCTCGACGCTCTTGAGCACGGCGGTGGCGCGCAGGCGCGAGCCCACCGGCACGGTCGAGGGGAAACGGACCTTGTTGCTGCCGTAGTTGATGCCCATCTTCATACCCTCGACCCGCATGACCTGCGGTACGAGCGCGGGCAGGAGCGAGAGCGTCAGATAGCCGTGCGCGATCGTCGTACCGAAGGGCCCGGCGGCGGCCCGCTCGGGGTCCACGTGGATCCACTGGTGGTCGCCCGTGGCCTCGGCGAACTGGTCGATCCGCTTCTGCTCGATCTCCAGCCACTCGCTGTGACCCAGCTGCTCACCCACTCCGTCGCGCAGCTCCTGTGCGGACGTGAAGATCTTCGGCTCTGCCATGTTCCTGGTCCCTGCCTTCCGGCTCTCCGCCCTTGACGGGCCGCCTGATGTCTAAGCGCTTGCTCAGCATCCTTGGGTGAGTGCTCTCCTGTCAACGGAGGACCAGTAGGGTTCGAGGGGTGCCACAGATCCCGCAGACACTCCACGAACTCACGGTGGGCCAGCTCTCCGCGCGAAGCGGCGCCGCCGTCTCGGCCCTGCACTTCTACGAGTCCAAGGGCCTGATCAGCAGCCGGCGCACCAGCGGCAACCAGCGCCGCTACGACAGGGACGCGCTGCGCCGCGTCGCCTTCGTGCGCGCCGCCCAGCGGGTCGGTATTCCACTGGCCACCATCCGGGACGCGCTCGCCGAGCTGCCCGAGGAGCGCACCCCCAACCGTGACGACTGGGCGCGGCTCTCCGAGGCGTGGCGCACCGAACTGGACGAGCGCATCACGCAATTGGCCCGCCTGCGCGACCATCTCACCGACTGCATCGGCTGCGGCTGCCTGTCGCTGGACACCTGCGTGCTCTCCAACCCGAACGACATCTCCGGCGAGCGGATGACCGGCTCGCGCCTGATGTCCGAGGCCCGGAAGCCCCAGCGCGCGAAGGGCGCGAAGGACGCGGGGGAGGAGTGCGCGTAGAGGGTCGCGCCGCCCGCGGGCGGCGCCGCCCCCGTGCGGCTCAGGCCGCCGACGCCAGATCCCGCAGCCGTATCCGCCGGGCCTTCGCCAGTGCCCCCGGCGTCAGTACGTGCTGCGGGACCACGATCCCGCAGCCTGTGCACACCGGGCCCGACCACGGTTCCTGCTCCAGCTCCTGCAGCCAGGCGATTCCCTTCTCCGTACAGACGGGACAGGCCGTCCCCGGCGCCGATCCCAGGGCCGAGATCAGCCGCCCCAGCACCTCGGCGAGCGGCTCGGAAGGATGTACGCCCGGGTCCTCGCAGCGCGCGATCCCGTTGCCGCCCCAGGTGCGGCGGTGCCAGTCGTCGAAGGAGGCCGGGTGGCGCAGCCCGTCGCGCTTCTCCCGCCGCCGTCGCTCGGCGAATCCCGACTCGTAGGCGAGCCAGACGGCCCGCCCCTCTTCCAGTTCCTTCAGCGCGCCCACCAGGCGTGCCGGGTCGGGGGCCCTGTCCTCGGGCTCGATCCCGTGCCGGGCGCACAGATGGTCCCAGGTCGCCCGGTGACCGTAAGGGGCGAATCGTTCGAGGCACTTACGGAGCGAATATCTCCGCAATGCCAGATCGCCCCGCGGATCGCGGACCTGTCTCGCAAGACTCCGGAAACCGGCCATGAACTGCCACCTCCGTCGCTCGTACTTCGGCGTCACGTAATGGGACGTACGGCTGCCCCGATCGGATCCATTCAAAAGTGACGCGTCCAGAACGTGAGACGACGCACACGGAGCGGTGCGCGCGGACCCGGCAGACGGGCCCGCGCGCACCGGCCCGGCTCAGCGGTACTGGAGGTACTGCTTCCGGGTCGCCCGGAACTTCGCCAGGTCCGCCTGCCAGGCGCCCACGACCTCATCCGTACCGGCGCCCGCGTCGATCATCGTGCGGACCCGGGTGTTGCCGGTCAGCTTGTCGATCCAGTTGTCCGCGCGCCACGCGAAACCGCTCCAGGACTGCTTCGCCGTCACGAGCAGTGCGATGCCCGTACGGACCGGGTCGTAGACCGCCCGGTCCTGGACGTGCACCTGCACGCCGCCGACCGTCTTCCCCGCGAACTTGGAGAAGGTCGGAGCGAAGTACGCCTCACGGAACGCCACCCCGGGCAGCTCCAGCGCGTTGGCCGCCGCCGCCCACTTGCGGTCGACGCCCTCGGCGCCCAGCAGCTCGAACGGCCGGGTCGTGCCCCGCCCCTCGGAGAGGTTCGTGCCCTCGAAGAGACACGTCCCCGAGTAGACGAGCGCCGTCTCGGGCGTCGGCATGTTGGGGCTCGGCGGCACCCACGGCAGCCCGGTCTCGTCGAAGAAGTCCGAGCGCCGCCACCCCGACATCGTGACGATGTCCAGCTCCACCGGCCTCTCCGCCAGGAACTCCGCGTTGAAGAGCAGGGCCAGCTCGGTGACCGTCATGCCGTGCGCCTGGGAGATCTCCCTGCGGCCCACGAACGTCGCGAACGCCGGTTCCAGGACCGGTCCGAGCGCGGCCCGGCCGGTCACCGGGTTCGGCCGGTCCAGCACGACGAAGCGCTTGCCCGCGAGCGCCGCCGACTGCATGCAGTCGTACAGCGTCCAGATGTACGTGTAGAAGCGGGCGCCCGCGTCCTGGATGTCGAAGACGACCGTGTCCACACCCGACGCCGTGAAAATGTCGGCGAGTGCCTGACCGCTCTTCAGATACGTGTCGTAGACCGGCAGCCCGGTCGCCGGGTCGTCGTAACGGCCCTCGGAGCCGCCCGCCTGCGCGGTGCCGCGGAAACCGTGCTCGGGGCCGAAGACCGCCGTCAGGTTCACCCGCTCGTCGGGGTGCATCACATCGACGATGTGGCGTACGTCGGAGGTGATCCCGGTCGGATTGGTGACGATGCCGACCTTCTGCCCCTTCAGCAGCCGGTAGCCGTCAGCGGCCAGCCGGTCGAAACCGGTACGGACACTGCCGCGCCCGGAGCCGTGTCCCGTGAGGGCAGCCGCGCTCCCGGTCCCGGCCGCTGTGACCGCGAGGGCTCCCACCGCACCGCCGGCGTGAAGCAATCCACGTCTGGACAGGCTCATTCGTCAACCTCCATGATCGCGCCGACTGTCATGGTCACGCACGCTAGCGCGAGGGCGGGCCGCACGGAACGACCCGGACCCGCGTAGATTCTCCGTCCTGCCGCGTACCCCTTCCCCGATCACATACCGACTGGTTAGTCTGCCGGTGCAGTCGGCTGAGAGAGGCGGGATCCGATGAGTACGGTGCAGGGCGCTGGCGTAGTGGTCACAGGAGCCGGAGGGGGCATCGGGGCCGCCCTGGCCCGCAGGTTCGCCGCGGAGGGTGCGCGGGTCGTCGTCAACGACCTCGACACCGTCCGCATCAAGGCGCTCGCCGAGGAGATCGGCGGCACCGCGATCGCGGGCGACGCCTCGCAGATCGTCGACGCAGCCCGCGACGCGCTCGACGGCAGGGTGGACGTCTATTGTGCCAACGCGGGTCTGGCCTCGCCCGGTGACGTCTTCGCGGACGAGGAGGTCTGGGCGGCGGCCTGGGACGTCAACGTCATGGCCCACGTACGCGCGGCGAAGGCGCTGCTCCCGGACTGGCTGGAGCGCGGCAGCGGCCGGTTCGTGGCCACGGCGTCGGCCGCCGGACTGCTGACGATGATCGGCGCGGCGCCGTACAGCGTCACCAAGCACGGCGCGGTCGCGTTCGCCGAGTGGCTCTCGCTGACCTACCGGCACCGCGGTGTGAAGGTCCACGCGATCTGCCCCCAGGGCGTCCGTACGGACATGCTCACGGCGGCGGGCTCCGCGGGCGAGCTCGTGCTCGCCCCCAGCGCGATCGAGCCGGAGGCCGTCGCGGACGCGCTCTTCGACGCCATGGCCGAGGACCGCTTCCTCGTCCTGCCGCACCCCGAGGTCGCCGGGTACTACCGGGCCCGCACCAAGGACCCCGACCACTGGCTCGGCAATATGAACCACCTCCAGCAGAAGTGGGAGGAGACCGGCGCATGACCGAGTCCATCTACGCGGCCAAGCCCTGGCTCGCCCTGCTCAGCGAGGCCCAGCTCGCCCCCATAGCGCCGGCCGAGACGCTGGTGCACGCGTTCCGCGCATCCGTGGCCCGCGCCCCGGAGCACACGGCCCTCGCCTACTTCGACGGGCGCCTCGGCTACCGCGAGACGGACGAACTCTCGGACTCCATGGCCGGGCACCTCGCGGCCAAGGGCCTCAAGCGCGGCGACCGGGTCGCGATCATGCTCCAGAACAGCCCGCAGTTCGTCGTCGCGCTGCTCGGCGCCTGGAAGGCCGGCGCCACCGTCGTCCCCCTCAACCCGATGTACAAGTCCGGCGAGGTCGGCCACGTACTGAAGGACGCGGAGGTGACTGCGCTGGTCTGTTCGGACCGGGCCTGGGGCTCCTACCTGCGGGCGACAGCGGAGGCGGCCCCGAGCGTACGGATCGCCGTCACCGCCTGCGAGCTGGACCTCCAGTCGAAGAACGACCCCCGCGTCCTGGGCTTCGAGCGCCTCCCCGCGCCGGGCACCGACGACTGGGCCGACGACCTCGTGACCGTCGCCCGCCAGGGCCTCGACGCCCCGGCCGGCCGAGAGCTCAGTTCCGCCGACGTGGCGCTGATCAGCTACACCTCGGGGACCAGCGGCACCCCCAAGGGAGCCATGAACTCCCACGGCAACATCATGGTCAACGCCGAGCGGCAGCGCACCGGCCACCCCATCGCCGAGGGCTCCGCCTACTTCGCGCTCGCCCCGCTCTTCCACATCACCGGCATGGTGTGCCAGCTCGCCGCGTGCCTCACCAACGCGGGCACCCTCGTCCTCGCCTACCGCTTCGAGCCGAGCGTCGTCCTCGAAGCCTTCGCCGAGCACCGCCCCGCCTACACCGTCGGCCCGTCGACCGCCTTCATGGCACTCGCCGCCCACCCCGACGTCACACCGGACCACTTCGCCTCCTTCCAGGTGATCTCCTCGGGCGGCGCACCGCTGCCGCCCGCACTGGTCGAGAAGTTCCGCGCGGGCTTCGGCCCGTACATCCGCAACGGCTACGGACTCACCGAGTGCACGGCCCCCTGCGCCTCCGTACCGCCGGAGCGCGAAGCCCCCGTCGACCCGGTCTCCGGCACGCTCTCGGTGGGCGTCCCCGGCCCGGACACGGTCGTCCGGATCGTCGACGAGAACGGCCAGGAGGTGCCCTTCGGGGAGCAGGGCGAGATCGTCGTACGCGGGCCCCAGGTCGTCCGGGGCTACTGGAACCTCCCCGAGGCCACGGCCGCCGCCTTCCCGGACGGCGAGCTGCGCACCGGGGACATCGGCTTCATGGACGCGGCGGGCTGGCTGTACGTCGTCGACCGCAAGAAGGACATGATCAACGCCTCCGGCTTCAAGGTGTGGCCGCGCGAGGTCGAGGACGTGCTCTACACCCATCCGGCGGTCCGCGAGGCGGCCGTCGTGGGCGTCCCCGATCCGTACCGCGGCGAGACCGTCCGGGCCTACGTCAGCCTGCGGCCCGGTGCCGCGGTCGAGCCCGGCGAACTGGGCGCGTACTGCAAGGAGCGCCTCGCCGCGTACAAGTACCCGCGCGAGGTGGAGATCCTGACGGAGCTCCCCAAGACCGCAAGTGGGAAGATCCTCAGGCGGGAACTGCGTTCCCCCCGTTAGAACAGTTCACGCATCGTACGAAAGGCAAGGTGGCGGCAATGGCCAAGGCGACGGAGGGCAACGGAACTCCCGTCCCTCAGAGGCTGCTGGCCGCCGCCACCCGGCTCTTCGCCGAGCGCGGCTACGACCGCACCTCGGTCCAGGAGATCGTCGAGGCGGCGGGCGTCACCAAGGGCGCCCTCTACCACTACTTCGGCTCCAAGGAAGATCTCCTGCACGAGGTGTACGCCCGGGTGCTGCGGCTCCAGCAGGAGCGGCTCGACGCCTACGCGAACGCCGACGCGCCCATCGAGCGAAGACTGCGCGACGCGGCGGCCGACGTGGTCGTGACGACCATCGAGAACCTCGACGACGCCTCCATCTTCTTCCGCTCGATGCACCACCTGAGCCCCGAGAAGAACAAGCAGGTACGAGTGGAGCGGCGCCGCTACCACGAGCGCTTCCGGGCGCTGATCGAGGAGGGCCAGAAGACCGGGGTGTTCTCGACGGCCACCCCGGCGGACCTCGTGGTCGACTACCACTTCGGCTCGGTCCACCACCTGTCCACCTGGTACCGCCCGGACGGCCCGCTCGGCCGCCAGGAGGTCGCCGACCACCTGGCGGACCTGCTGCTGCGCGCACTGCGCCCCTAGGGCCACCGGGTGCCGGCCGTCGTGACATGGCCGAAGCTGGATATATGGCACACGTACCCGCCCTCTGGAACGCGGCGTACGGATCGCACCACGCGGCGGCCGTCCGCCTCTGCGCCCGGCTGCTGCTGCGCCTGCGGGCGTTTCTCAGGGAACTGGCCCTCGCGGACCACCAGCCCTTCGGCTACTGAAGCGGGCGCCGGCGGCCCGTGGCGTATCCACGTCACGGCGTGAGTCCGCAGCCTCCGCCACACGTCCGTACGCGATTCCCCTGCCACGCTGATGAGAACGGATGACCGCCAACACACGGCGGGTATCCGGGCGTTCGCGCGCCCCTCACACGACCCGGCAGAACGGACACCCATGCGAACCACAGCGTCCCTGTGGATCACCACGACACCGATCGCCACCCACGGCGAACTCCACCTCGGACATCTGGCGGGCCCCTACGTCGCCGCCGACACCCTCACCCGCTTCCTGCGCGCCGACGGCGAAAGCGTGCTGTTCACGACCGGTACCGCCGACCACGCCGCCTCGGTCGAGCTGCGGGCGCTGCGCACCGGAAGGCCACCGGCGGCGGTGGCCGAGGGGAACCGCGCCGCGATGGAGGCCGATCTGCGCCGGGCCGGGGTCGAGTTCGACCACATCGCGCGGCCCCGGCGCTCGGCCGGATACCGCCGCTGGGTCCAGGACGTCGTCTGCAGGCTGCACGCCGAGGGCATCGTCGTGCCGCGCGTACGTCCCCTGCCGTACTGCGAGCCCTGCGGGCGCTGGCTCCACGGCGCCCATGTCACCGGCGGGTGCCCGCACTGCGCGGCCCCCACATCCGCGGGCAGCTGCCGCACCTGCGGGCGCCCCAACGACGGCGGAGACCTGGCCGGACCGCGGTGCGTCCTGTGCGGGACGGCCGCACACCCCCGTCGGCTGCGCCGTCTGTATCTGCCGCTGGAGCCCTTCCGCGACGACCTCGTCTCCTACTGGGCGACCGCCGGAATGCCGCCCAGGATCGCCGCGCTGTGCGAGAGCCTGGCCGAGGACGGGCTGCCCGACGTGGCGGTGTCCCAGCCCGGCCGCTGGGGTGTGCCAGTGCGGGTGGAGGGCTTCGACGACCACGTCGTCGACGCCGCCTTCGAGGCCGTCGCGCTTCAACTGTCCGGACCCGGCTCGGGCTCCGACGCGCTGCCCGGCAGCGCGGTCCGGTTCAGCGGCGCAGGGCACGCGTTCCACGACGCCGTACTCCTGCCCGCGCTCCTGCTGGAACAGGGAGTGAAACCCGCACACGTGCACGTCGTCGGCGAGACGTACCGCCTGCCCGACGAGGACGGCACGGGCCTGTGGGCGCTGGACCTGCTCAACGAGTTCGGCTCCGACACGCTGCGCCGCCATGTCCTGGAGACCCGGGCCGCCGAGCGCCGCGCGGGGTTCCGCCGCGACCGCCTGACGCGCAGCCGCCAGGTCCTCGACGAGACCTGGAACACCTGGCTGACCGGCCTGTTCGGCGCCGTACGCGCCGAGAGCGGCGGCCGGGTCCCTGCCGCGGTGCCGGGCGGCGCCGGCTGGGACGTCCAGCTGCGCAGGCTGACCGGAGCCGTCGGTGACCTGAGACAGGCGTACGGCCCCGATGCCTTCGACCCGCGCCGGGCGGTGGCCGTGCTCGACGAGGTCGTCAGGTCGGTCGCGGGCTTCGGGGAGGAGGCGGCGTACGAGCGCTCGCGGCCGGGGCGCGGCGACGCGTACCTCGGTGTGCTCACGGCCCAGCTGAGCGTGGCGGCGGCGCTCACCGCTTGGGCGCGGCCGGTGATGCCGGAGGGCGCCGACCGGCTCGCCGCCGTGCTCGGAATCCCGCCGGGCGGCCCGGTGACCCTGGACGCGCTCGCCGCACCGCAGGCCGGAACCCCGCTGGCCTCGCTGACCGGGCCGGTATTCGGCTTTTGAAGAGGGCCGGACCGCGCGCCCGTTCAGTCCAGCAGGCCGAGCCGGGTCGCGCGGACCCCGGCCTCGAACCGGCTCGACGCGCCCAGTTCGTGCATCACCTCGGACAGCAGCCGGCTCACGGTCCGCAGCGAAACCCCGAGGCCGCGGGCGATCTTCTCGTCCTTCATGCCTGATGCGAGCATCCGCAGCGCCGCCCGCTGCTGGTCCGTCAGTCCGTCGGCGCCCGGCGCGGGGGACTGCTGCGCACCGTACGGGGCAGCCGTCTGCCAGCAGTAGTCGTACAGCGCCCGATAGGAACGCACCAGCGCCGGGCCGCGGGCGAGGACGGCGCCCGCGAGCGGGTCGTCGGGGTCGACGGGCAGCACCGCGTACCGCTCGTCCGCGACGATCATGTTCATCGGCACCACCGCCGACAGGCGTACCTCCACGCCCAGTTCGGCCTTCCTGCGCAGATGCTCGGCGACCCCGGGCGACGAGGCGAGCTGCTGGTTGTAGACCGAGCGGACCCGTATGCCGCGCTCCAGCTGGCGTTCGTCCCGGCTCAGCGAGCGCTCCGAGATCTCCCGGATCAGCGAGGTGGGGTGCATCGAGCACAGATCGTGCTGGACGACGTCGGTGATGTCCTCCAGCGCCTGCTGGATACGGCGGTAGTCGGTGATCACCTCGAACTCGACCTCGGCCTCGGATAGCGCCCCGGCCTTCAGGAAGCGGCCTGCGAGCGCTTCGAGCGTGCCGTACGCCTCGTCGGCCCGGCGCAGATGGTCGCTCAGCCTGGCCCGTTCCTTCTCCAGCAGCCTGAGCAGGGCGATCTCGGGGGCGATCACGGCGACGTCGTCGGTCTCCGCCTCCGGCCGGCCGCCGGCCTTGAGCGCGCTGCGGTCGTCGTGCTTGTTGTCCGTCTCGACGATGAGGCCCAGGGCCAGCAACTCGTCGCGGTACCGCGCGCGTTCCTCCGGAGTCAGGCCCGCGTCCGTGAGGACGGCGTCGACGCTGGAGGCGCCCCGCGCCCGCAGCTCCTGATACAGGGCGAGCGCGTGGTCGGCCGATTCGGACCGGGCTCTGTTGCGGACATTAACCACGGGCGGATTCCCCCTCGTTGATCCGTTCGCGCCCCGTCCATCCTACGGCTCCATGATCGTACGAGCCGGGCCACGGCCCGGGCCGACGGCCGGGGATGCCGCGTCGTCCGTATACCGAACGCGCATGTCCGGTTCCCGCTCTTGACGGTGCACGGTCATCTCATTGACCATCGGTCTCGCACGTCGCACCAGCAGCTCTTCGCACGTCGCACCAGCAGCTCCAGGACCCGGTCGGGCACGGCGCGGCCGGGTCACCCCCCGCACTTTCCGTCAGTCCCCGAACGGAATCCGGAGCACCGAAATGATCCCCAACCGCTTTGCGCTGCGCAGATCCCGGGCAGCCGCCGCACTCGCCTTCGTCGCCCTCCTCGCGACCGCCGCCCCCGCGGCGCAGGCCGCCGACGGGAGCGGGGCCCCGGCCCCGCTGGCCGCCGCAGCCCCCGACATCCCGCTCGCCAACGTCAAGGCCCACCTGACCCAGTTGCAGTCGATCGCCACCGCCAACGGCGGCAACAGGGCGCACGGCAGGGCGGGTTACAAGGCGTCCATCGACTACGTGAAGGCCAAGCTCGACGCGGCCGGCTACACCACGGCACTCCAGCAGTTCACCTCGGGCGGCGCCACCGGCTACAACCTGATCGCCGACTGGCCCGGCGGAGATCCGAACCAGGTCCTGATGGCCGGCTCGCACCTCGATTCCGTGTCCTCGGGCGCAGGCATCAACGACAACGGGTCGGGCTCGGCCGCCGTACTCGAAACCGCGCTCGCCGTGTCCCGCGCCCAGCTCGCACCGGACAAGCACCTCCGGTTCGCCTGGTGGGGCGCCGAGGAGCTGGGGCTCATCGGGTCCAAGTACTACGTCAACAACCTGCCGACGGCCGAGCGTTCAAAGCTCACCGGCTATCTCAACTTCGACATGATCGGCTCGCCGAACCCCGGCTACTTCGTCTACGACGACGACCCGGTCATCGAGCAGACCTTCAAGAACTACTTCGCCGGCCTGTCGGTACCCACCGAGATAGAGACCGAGGGTGACGGCCGGTCCGACCACGCCCCGTTCAAGAGCGCGGGCGTGCCGGTCGGCGGTCTGTTCACCGGAGCGAGCAACACGAAGAGCGCCGCTCAGGCCCAGAAGTGGGGCGGCACCGCGGGGCAGTCCTTCGACCGCTGCTACCACTCCTCGTGCGACACCACGGCCAACATCAACGACACCGCCCTGGACCGCAACAGCGACGCCGTCGCCCACGCGGTCTGGACCCTCTCCGCCGGTACGGTGACCCCGCCGGCCGGTGACGTCTACTCGACCACCACCGATGTGAGCGTGCCCGACAACGGGGCAGCCGTGACCTCCTCGCTCGTGGTCTCCGGACGCACCGGCAACGCCCCCGCCGCCCTCCAGGTGGGCGTGGACATCAAGCACACCTGGCGCGGCGATCTGGTGGTCGACCTGGTCGCCCCCGACGGCACGGCGTACCGGTTGAAGAACTCCAGCAGCAGCGACTCGGCCGACAACGTGATCACGACCTACACGGTCAACGCCTCGGCCGAGGCGGCGAACGGCACCTGGAAGCTCCGGGCGCAGGACGTGGCCGCACAGGACACCGGCTACATCGACAGCTGGAAGCTCACTTTCTGAGCCTTCCAGCCTTCTGAGCCGTCCGGGGAGGCGCGCACCGCGCGCCTCCCCGAGCATTCGCGCCTACAGGTACTTCTTGATCTCGCGCCGCGCCAGCGAGCGCTGGTGCACCTCGTCCGGCCCGTCCGCCAGGCGCAGCGTCCGTGCCGCCGCCCACAGTTCGGCGAGCGGGAAGTCCTGGCTGACCCCGCCCGCGCCGTGCAGCTGCACCGCCTGGTCGAGGATGCCGACGACCGCGCGCGGGGTGGCGATCTTGATGGACTGGATCTCGGTGTGCGCCCCGCGGTTGCCCACGGTGTCCATCAGCCAGGCCGTCTTCAGGACCAGCAGCCGCAGCTGCTCCACCGTGACCCGGGCGTCCGCGATCCAGTTCTGTACGACGCCCTGCTGGGCGAGCGGCTTGCCGAAGGCCGTACGGGACACGGCCCGCCTGCACATCAGCTCGATGGCCCGCTCGGCCATGCCGATCAGCCGCATGCAGTGGTGGATCCGGCCCGGGCCCAGCCGCGCCTGGGCGATGGCGAAGCCGCCGCCCTCCTCGCCGACGAGGTTCGTCGCGGGTACCCGGACATCGTTGAACACGACCTCGGCGTGACCGCCGTGGTAGTGGTCCTCGTAGCCGTACACCTGCATGGCGCGGCGCACTTCGAGCCCCGGGGTGTCGCGCGGGACGAGGATCTGCGACTGCTGGCGGCGGATGTCGGCGCCGTCCGGGTCGCTCTTGCCCATCACGATGAAGATCTTGCAGTCCGGGTTCATCGCCCCGGAGATGTACCACTTGCGCCCGTTGATGACGTAGTCATCGCCGTCCCGCGTGATCCGGGTCTCGATGTTGGTCGCGTCCGACGACGCCACCTCGGGCTCGGTCATCGCGAACGCCGAGCGGATCTCCCCGGCGAGCAGCGGCTCCAGCCACTGCTTCTTCTGCTCGTCCGTGCCGAACTGGAAGAGCACCTCCATGTTCCCGGTGTCCGGCGCCGCGCAGTTCAGCGCGGTCGGCGCCAGCTGCGGGCTGCGGCCCAGGATCTCGGCGAGCGGGGCGTACTGGAGGTTGGTCAGCCCGGCCCCGTACCCGGCATCGGGAAGGAAGAGGTTCCACAGGCCCTGCCTGCGCGCCTCGGCCTTCAGGTCCTCGACGATCCGCGGGGTGTCCCACGGCGACGCGAGGTGCTCGCGCTGCTCCTCCGCGGTCTTCTCGGCCGGGTACACATGCTCGTCCATGAAGGTGAGCAGCTTGGCGCGCAGCTCTTCGGTACGGGCGTCGAATGCGAAGTCCATGGGGTAACTCAGCCTTCCTGGAGGGTGGTGAGACCGTGCGCGATGAAGACGGGGACGAGATCGCCGATGGCGTCGAAGCCGGCGCCGACGGTCTGGCCCAGGGTGTAGCGGTAGTGGATGCCCTCCAGGATCACGGCGAGCTTGAACCAGGCGAACGCCGTGTACCAGGAGATGGCGGAGGTGTCCCGGCCGGAGCGGGCGGCGTAGCGCTCGATCAGCTCCGCGGGCGTGGGGTGACCGGCGGCGCCGCTCGTGGTGGACACCGGGGACTCGGGCAGGCCGAGGTCGGAGCTGTACATCACCAGCAGACCGAGGTCGGTCAGCGGGTCGCCAAGCGTCGACATCTCCCAGTCCAGGACGGCCTTGATCTCGTCGTCCGGGCCGATCAGGACGTTGTCCAGGCGGTAGTCGCCGTGCACGACGGTCGCCGCGGGGGAGACGGGCAGCGCGCGGCCGAGCGCGGCGTGCAGCTCGTCGATCCCGGCGAGTTCGCGGTTGCGGGAGGCGTCCAGCTGCTTGCCCCAGCGGCGCAGCTGCCGGTCGAGGAAGCCCTCCGGACGGCCGAAGTCGCCGAGCCCGACGGACTCGGGGTCCACGGCGTGGAGGTCCACCAGGGTGTCGACGAGACCGAGGACCGCGGCCCGGGTGCGTGCGGCGCCGAGCGGAGCGAGCTGGTCGGCCGTGCGGAACGGGGTCCCCTCGACGTACTCCATGACGTAGAAGGGTGAGCCGATGACCGAGTCGTCCTCGCAGAGGAGCACCGGCTCCGGGACCGGCACGGCGGTCGGGTGCAGGGCGCTGATCACCCGGTGCTCACGCTTCATGTCGTGCGCGGTGGCCAGGACATGGCCGAGCGGCGGTCTGCGGACGACCCACCGGTGGGTGCCGTCGCTGACGATGTACGTGAGGTTCGAGCGCCCGCCCTCGATCAGCCGGGCTTCGAGCGGTCCGCTCACCAGCCCCGGCCGCTCGCGGTCGAGAAAGCCGCGCAGCAGGTCGGGGTCGAGACCTGGCGGGTGGACTGAGCTCATGGTGCGCACCTCCGGGGCGGTAGGACGATCGGTGACCATGATGCCGACCAGTCGGTATGTCGTCCAGTGAACTCCCGGAATCGGGCTGTGCGAACTACGGCCGGACTCTGGCGTCGAGTCCCATCCATGAATATGGTTCACGTATGGATACAGCGCTGCTGATCGACGAAGTCCGCCTCACTCCGATCCTGATAGCCGACCCGCCACTGCTCAACACCCAGGGCGTCCACCAGCCGTACACCCCGCGCCTCGTCGTGGAAGTCGTCACGCGCGGCGGCGTGACCGGCATCGGGGAGACCTACGGCGACGGCACGTACCTGGATCTGGCCCGGCCGCTCGCCCAGGCCCTGCCCGGCCGCCCGGTCAGCGATGTGAACGGGCTGTTCGCCCTCGCCGACGAGGTGTGCGGCGATTCACGGTCCGCCGACGAGCGGGTCGACGCGGGCGGTCTGCGCGGGGTCCAGACCGCGGACAAGCTGCGGCTCTCCGTCGTCGCCGGCTTCGAGGTCGCCTGCCTCGACGCGCTCGGCAAGACCCTCGGCCTGCCCGTGCACGCTCTGCTCGGCGGCAAGGTCCGCGACACCGTCGAGTACAGCGCCTATCTCTTCTACCGCTGGGCCGCCCACCCCGGGGAAGGGGAGACGGACGACTGGGGCGCGGCCCTGGACCCGGCCGGAGTCGTCGCCCAGGCTCGGCGCTTCGCCCGCGAGCACGGCTTCTCCTCCTTCAAGCTCAAGGGCGGCGTCTTCGAACCGGACCAGGAGATCGCCGCGATCCGGGCGCTCGCCGACGCGTTCCCCGGACAGCCGCTGCGCCTGGACCCCAACGGGGCCTGGTCCGTCGAGACCTCGCTGTACGTCGCGGACCAGCTGAAGGGCGTACTCGAATATCTGGAGGACCCGGCGAGCGGTACGGACGCCATGGCCGCCGTATCCGCCGGTACGGATGTGCCGCTGGCCACGAACATGTGTGTGACGACCCTCGCCGAACTTCCCGGGGCCTTCGCCCCTGACGCCGTCCAGGTAGTCCTGTCCGACCACCACTACTGGGGCGGGCTGCACCGCACCCGGGAGCTCGCCGCGATCTGCCGCACCTTCGGCGTCGGACTCTCCATGCACTCCAACACCCACCTGGGCATCAGCCTCGCCGCGATGACCCACGTCGCGGCCACCGTCCCCAACCTCGACTACGCCTGCGACAGCCACTACCCGTGGCAGACCGAGGACGTCGTCACCACCCGCCATGTCTTCGAGGACGGACGGCTGACGGTTTCCGATGCCCCGGGGCTCGGCGTCGAACTGGACCGCGAGCGCCTCGGCGTACTGCACAGGCGCTGGCTCGACGACGACGGCACGATGCGTGAGCGCGACGACGCGGCGGCCATGCGGAAGGCCGAGCCGGAGTGGACCCGGCCGTCGTTCCCACGCTGGTGAGAGCGGCGCGCGGACCGCTGCCCGGCCCGAGTTGCGGCGACCCTGACCTGCACCGATGGTCGGAGGATGAAGGCGATCAGCTACAGCAGGTACGGCTCGGCCGACGTCATGGAGTACGGCGAGCTGCCGGACCCCAAGGTCGGCCCCGACTCGGTGCTGGTCAAGGTGCGCGCCGCGTCCGTCAACCCCGTCGACTGGAAGGCCCGCGAAGGCTACCTCCAGGGCGGGATCGAGGCCGTCTTCCCGGTGATTCCCGGCTGGGACGTCTCCGGAGTGGTCGTCCAACCCGGCGTCGCCGTCGACGAGTTCGCGGTCGGCGACGAGGTCATCGGATACGTACGGGAGGACTTCCTCTCCCGCGGTACGTTCGCCGAGTACGTCGCCGCACCCGTGCGCACCCTGGCCCGCAAGCCGCTCAGTCTGAGCTTCGAGGAGGCGGCGGGACTGCCGCTGACCGGCCTCACCGCCTACCAGGTGCTGCACCGCACGCTCAAGGTCCGCGGCGGGGAGACCGTGCTCGTCCACGCGGCGGCCGGCGGCGTCGGCTCGATGGCGGTGCAGCTCGCCCGGCACCTGGGCTGCCGGGTCATCGGCACGGCCGGCCCCCACAACCACGACCATGTGCGGCAGCTGGGCGCGGAACCCGTCGAGTACGGCGAAGGGCTCGCGGACCGGCTGCGGGCCCTGGTGCCCGAGGGCTTCGACGCGGCCTTCGACACCATCGGCGGCGAAGCCCTGCCGGCCTCGGCCGACACGCTCAAACCCGACGGCAGGCTCGCCTCCATCGCGGACGCCGAGGTCCTCGCGTACGGCGGCAAGTACGCCTTCGTACGGCCCGACGCCACGGACCTGACGCACCTCGCCGAGCTGGCCGAGCAGGGCATAGTCAGGGTCCATGTGGACCGGGTGTTCCCGCTGGAACTGGCCGCGGACGCCTACCGGCTCAACGAGGAGGGCCGCACCCGCGGCAAGATCGTCGTCGCCGTGGAATGGGAGACCTGAGCGCGCCCGCTTGCCCCTGCCTTCAGAACAGCATCGCCGCGGCGAACACCGCCAGCGCGACCGTGCACGCCGCCGACATCAGCGCGCTGCGCGACGACATCGCCTGCGGTCTGGCCGTGACCAGGGCCGTCACCCGCAGATGAGCCACCCGCAGAAAGCCCAGCCAGGCCAGCACGCTCAGCGCCACGGCGATCACCGCCGCCGGGCTCGTCCCTTCGTGCAGCGCCTGGCGTCCCGCCAGGACGGCCACCACCGTGCAGGACAGGGTGGTGCGGCGCCAGGCCAGCCTGGTCCGTTCCGGCTGGAGGCCGGGGTCGCGCTCGGCGTCGGACATCAGGAGTCCCAGCCGAACAGGACCACCACCACCATCGCCAGGGCGACGGCGGCGACCGCGAGACTCAGCAGGGTCGGGAAGCGGGACACCGGCAGATCCTCGCCGCGGCGCATGGCCCGCTCGCACCGGACCCAGTGGTTCACCGCGCGCAGCGCGCACAGCACACCCGAGGCGAGCAGGGCGAGCGCCAGAAACGTCCGCACGCCCCAGGCCAGATCCGGGAGGAACTGGTCGACGGCGAAACCTCCGCCGATCAGCGCGAGAGCCGTACGGAGCCAGGCGAGGAAGGTGCGCTCGTTGGCGAGGGAGAAGCGGTAGTCGGGGGTGTCGCCCTCTTCGCGGATCCGCTGCGGCGCGAACCACAGTCGAAGACCCTGCACAAAGTCGTTCACGTCGAGAACCCTATCTGCCGGTATGCGGCGTTCTGCCGGTCGGACTCAGCGCGCCCGGAAGTCCCTCAGCCGCCGGTACGTCTCCAGCCCGTCAGGCACCCACGTCCAGTCGCCGAGCCGCTGTTCCAGCTCGGCGTCCGTGAGGAAGGTGTGCCAGGCGACCTCCTCCACCTGCGGACGCACCGGCAGCTCGCACCGTACCTGGTAGACGTACGACCACCAGGTGTGGTGGCCGCCCTCGTACAGGAACTTGAAGAGCGGTTCGGGGCGGGGGAGTCCGCCGACCCCCAGCTCCTCCTCGGCCTCGCGCAGTGCCGCTTCGTCGTAGGACTCGCCCGCGCCCACGACCCCGCCGACGAACATGTCGTAGTGCGAGGGGAAGACCAGCTTGGTGGCGGTCCTGCGGTGCACGAACAGCCGGCCGTCCGCGTCCCGCGCCTCGATGAAGACGCAGCGGTGACGCAGGCCCCGCGCGGTCGCGTCGCCGCGCGGGGCCTGCCCGACGACCTCGTCGTTCTCGTCGACGATGTCCAGGATCTCGTCAGCAGCAGTCATGCCGCCCATCCAACATCACGCCACGGACACCGGTCACCGACGGGCTGCGACTACTGGCCCATGACGTACTTGACGGTCGGGCCGGTGGTCCAGCCGCCGTCGACGGCGAGTTCGGCGCCCGTGATGTACGAAGCGGCGTCCGAGAGCAGGAAGACCACGGCCTCCCCGATCTCCGGGGCCTCGCCGACCCGGCCCATCGGGGTGTTCGGGTAGCCGCCCTCGCCCTGCTGGATGCCGAGGGCGGCGGTCATCGGGGTGTAGATCATGCCGGGGTGGACGGAGTTCACCCGGACCCTGTCCGTGCCGAGCTCCACCGCTCCGATCTTGGTCAGCCCGCGTACGCCCCACTTGGAGGCGCCGTAGCTGGAGGTCAGGCCGAGGCCCATGAGACCGGCGGCCGAGGAGATGTTGACGATCGAACCGCCGCCGTTCGCCTTCATCACCGGGATCACGGTCTTCATGCCGATGAAGACCGCTGTGAGGTTGATGTCGATGACCTTGCGGAAGTGCTCCACGGTCTCGGTCTCCAGCGGCTGACCGGTCGATATCCCCGCGTTGTTCACCAGTCCGTCGATCCGGCCGAACTCGGCGAGCGTGAACTCGGCGACGCGCTGCCAGTCCTCCTCGGACGTCACGTCGTGGTGCTGGAAGCGGGCCTTCGCGCCGAGCGCCGCCGCGGTGGCCGCGCCCTCCTCGTCGAGCACATCGGTGATCACCACGTTGGCGCCGCCCGCGACGGCGAGGCGGGCGGCCTCGGCGCCGAGGCCGCGGGCGCCGCCGGTGATGACGACGGTCTTGCCGGTGAGGTCGGTCTTGTCGCTCATGAATATGTCCTTACGTATGTAAGTGGATCAGGTGTCGCGGCCCACGGGGGCGAGCAGAAACGCGGTGGTGGTCTCGACGAGATCGGCGCGGAAGAGTCCCTCGCCGGTCAGCGGCTCGGTGCCGTCGAGGTACTGGCGGGCACGGTCGGCCATCGCCGCGCCGATCAGGGTGAGCGCCAGATCGAGCCGCTCGAGCCGTACGGGCCGGGGGAGGGCGTCCAGGCAGTCGCCTATCCGGCCTATCAGCCGCCCGTAGGCGGTGGCGTCCAGCGCCGGGTGCGGGACTCCCGTACGCAGCCCTGTCTCATGAGTGAGCTGAGCCGAGACGCGCAGACAGCGCCGGCCCCGGTCGTCGGACAGCAGACCGGCCTCGGAGGTCACCAGCGCGGTCAGCAGCTCCCGTACGCCGGCGTCCTCGGCCAGCTCCGCCAGGAGCGGGGCCAGCACCTGTTCGGCGCGCTCCTGCCGGCCCGCCATCACGGCGTCGAGCAGCCCGGCGCGTGAGCCGAAGTGGTACTGCACGGCGGACGGGTTGCTCTGTCCGGCCAGCCGCACGATGTCCCGTATCTGGGCACCGTCGATCCCCTGAGCCGCGAAGAGCTCCTCGGCGGCGCGGAGCAGTTTGTCCCTGGTGTCGGTTCCTGACGTTCTCGCCACGACTCCAATGTAATGCTGCCCATTATTAATAATCCAGCACTGTGGGACGGAAGGTGCCGGACGGTTGACGTGGCAGCGGCCCGTACCCAAGATCTGACGCACGAGTAACTTCGTGACAAGGACGGAACCCATGGCGTACGACGCTGATGTGATCGTGATCGGGGCAGGGCTCGCGGGTCTGGTGGCCACCGCCGAGCTCGTCGACGCGGGACGTTCGGTGATCCTGCTCGACCAGGAACCCGAGCAGTCCATCGGCGGTCAGGCGCACTGGTCCTTCGGTGGCCTCTTCCTAGTCGACTCGCCCGAGCAGCGCCGGATGCGGATCAAGGACAGCCACGAGCTGGCCCTCCAGGACTGGTACGGCACGGCGGGCTTCGACCGCAAGGAGGACGACTGGCCACGGAAGTGGGCCGAGGCGTACGTCGACTTCGCGGCCGGCGAGAAGCGGTCCTGGCTGCACGCCCAGGGCATGCGGTTCTTCCCCGTCGTGGGCTGGGCGGAACGCGGCGGATACGACGCCACGGGCCACGGCAATTCCGTCCCCCGCTTCCACATCACCTGGGGTACGGGCCCCGGTGTCGTCGCCCCCTTCGAGCGCCGGGTGCGCGAAGGCGTCGCCAAGGGCCTCGTCCGCTTCGCCTTCCGCCACCGGGTCACCGGTCTCGGCCGCTCGACGGGGACGGTCGACACGGTCACCGGCGAGATCCTCGAACCGAGCAGCGCCGAACGAGGCACCGCGAGCAGCCGCGAGGCCACCGGCACCTTCGAACTGAAGGCCCAGGCGGTGATCGTCACCTCAGGCGGCATCGGCGGCAACCACGATCTCGTACGGTCGCAGTGGCCCGAGCGGCTCGGCACCCCGCCCGAGAAGATGCTCTCCGGGGTCCCCGCCCACGTCGACGGCCTGATGCTCGGCATCGCGGAGGACGCGGGCGCGCACCACATCAACCGCGACCGGATGTGGCACTACACCGAAGGCATCGAGAACTGGAACCCGATCTGGGCCAGGCACGGCATCCGGATCCTCCCCGGCCCCTCGTCCCTCTGGCTGGACGCCCGCGGCAAGCGGCTCCCCGTGCCCCTCTTCCCCGGCTTCGACACGCTAGGCACCCTCGACCACATCATGAAGTCGGGATACGGCTACACCTGGTTCGTCCTCGACCAGCGGATCATCGGCAAGGAGTTCGCGCTCTCCGGCTCCGAGCAGAACCCGGACCTCACCGGCAAGTCGATCCGCGACGTGATCGGCCGGGCGCGCGCCGATGTGCCGGCGCCCGTCAAGGCGTTCATGGACAACGGCGTGGACTTCGTCGTCGAGAACGATCTCGGCGCCCTCGTACGCGGGATGAACGCCCTGACCGGCGACACCCTCATCGACGAGGACGAACTGCGCCGCGAGATCACCGCGCGCGACCGGGAGATCGCCAACCCCTTCACCAAGGACCTCCAGGTCACGGCGATCCACGGGGCCCGCGCCTACCTCGGCGACAAACTGATCCGTACGGCGAAGCCGCACCGCATCCTGGACCCCAAGGCGGGCCCGCTGATCGCGGTGCGCCTCAACATCCTCACCCGCAAGTCGCTGGGCGGCCTTGAGACGGACCTGTCCTCGCGCGTACTCACCACGGACGGCACCCCGCTGCCCGGGGTGTACGCGGCGGGGGAGGCGGCTGGCTTCGGCGGCGGCGGGGTCCACGGCTACCGCTCACTCGAAGGGACGTTCCTCGGCGGCTGCATCTTCTCGGGCCGTGCGGCGGGCCGGGCGGCGGCGGAGGCGGTGGGCTAGGGGAGAGCACCTTCAGCCTCTCCGCCCCACTCAGCCCCTCAGCAGCTACCCCTTCCAGCCCCTCCGGCGTTTGAGGAGCGGGGTCCGGGGCGGAGCCCCGGTTTCGGGAAGGGGCGGGTAGGGGAACAGGCCCCGCACCCCCCCCCCCCCACCCCCCCCGCTCACCCCACCGGACCCCGAACCTCCACCACCCGAAACCGTTCGGCCACGATCATCGTGTCGTCGGAGACGGTGAACTCCGGGTCGCCCAGCGCCTCCCGCATCTCGTCGCTGTGCCAGAACCGCTCGTGCGAGGCCCGCCACTCCGCGACCGTCGTGTAGCCCTCGCCCTCGTCCACCGCGTGCTGGAGTCCGACATCGCCGAGCCGCACCACACGGACATCCGTCACCTCGACCACCGCGACCTCCCGGCCGTCCGAGTCGATCAGGGCGGAGCGCTCACCCACCGGCGGCAGCTCCTCCTTCTCCACCTCGTATTCGGCCAGCAGACCGGACGTGGACACCTTCGCACCGGCGAGCACCGCGGCGACCAACTGATCGCGCAGCGGCCCCGGGAAGACGAAGAGGAGCGGTTTGAGAGCTTCACGATTCTCCATCGAGCCAGTGTGGCACGCGTCACTCCGCGCACCCCCGGCACCCTCGGTGAGCTGCGCAAACCTCCCCCGACCCGGACGCCCCCAGCCAACTGTGGCGGAAGTGAGAGGAGTTGGAGAAGGTCCGCCCTTGACTCGGAGCGTTCCCTGCCGCTTTGCTGTGCGCGATCATTTGCTCGCACATCGCGTCGAAAGAAGCCTGCGGATGTCCCCGCCTCCGCCGCCCCTGGGCCGCTCCCGTCGAAGGGGCGGTCGCTCGGACCACCCCTTCGACCCGGCTCTCGACGACAGCGAACTCGTTGAAGTGCGAGGTCAGTTCGAGCAGGGCCGGTGGACCAGGGTGCGGACCCTCCTCGCCGCGACCGGCACCGACTGGGACCGCAGGGGCCACCGCGTCGTCGCTCTCGCCGATGCACCCACCGCCCTCGGCTGGGCCGGTGACTGGCTCATCGCCGAACCCGACAGCACCGACGCCACCACGCTCCTCGCCTGTGCCGCGGTCGCCCGCGCCCTGCGCCCCAAGGCCCCCGCCGATGCCTTCGACCGGGCCCGCGAGGCATGCCTGACCGCCACCCGGCTCGACCCCGCCGACCCGACCCCCTGGCTGGCCCTCCTCATGCTCGACGGCGCACGCGGCTCGCTGGGAGCGGACGGGGCGCGCGAGGAGGCCGCCCGGCACTTCGAGGAGATCCGCGCCCGCCACCCCGAACACCACCAGGCACACCACCTGATGACCGCCCAGCTCGCCGAATACCACCCCGAAAGCGGCCAGGACCCCCTGCACGAGGTCTACGACTTCGCCGCCTGGGCCGCCGAACAGGCCCCCGCGGACTCACCGCTCGCCGTGCTCCCCGTCGTCGCGCACGCCGAGCGCTACCGCGTCCTCGTCGCAGCGGGCAGCGAGTCCGGCGACCCGGCAGGCTCCGGGCACTGGTCCGGACGGCGGGCCAGACAGGTCATGAAGGCCGCCTTCGACTGGTGGCTGGAGTGGGAGCGCGAGGACCACCCCCGCCACCGCGCCGACCTCAACTTCCTCGCCCACGCCAAGGTGTGCGAAGGCCGGCCCGCCGAGGCCGCCGCCCTCTTCCACCGCATCGGCCCGCACGTCACCGCGGCTCCCTGGTCGTACTCCGGCCGCGATCCGTACACCGAGTTTCTCGCCGCGCGCCGCTTCGCGCTCGGCGCCCCGTGACCCGCTTCGCACTCAACGAAGGGACCAACCCCGCCATGTCGACGGGCAGTTCAGATACGAGACGGGCCGGCACCGCAACGGTGACCGGCGACACCGGCGGGATCAACACCTACAAGGGCGAGGAGCGCGCACTGCGCGCCGACCGGCTCGGCACCCCGGGGCTGCTGCTCTCGGTCCTCGCCGCCAGCGCCCCGCTGATGGTCGTCGCCGGTGTGATGCCCACGGTCTTCGGCGTGATGGGGATCGTCGGCCAGCCCCTGCTCTACGTCATCCTCGGCATCGTCCTCATGCTGTTCAGCGTCGGCTACGCGGAGATGAGCCGGCATGTGCACAACGCCGGTGCCTTCTACGCGTACATCGCGCGCGGGCTCGGCCCGACGGCCGGTGCCGGCGCCTCGCTCGTCGCCCTGGTCGCGTACAGCGCCATGCAGGTCGGCATCTACGGCATCCTCGGCTTCGAGGTCTCCGGGCTCTTCGCCACCTATCTGGACATCGAGATGAGCTGGTGGATACCGGCCCTCGTCGCCGTCGTGGTCGTCGGCGCCCTCGGCTGGCTCAAGATCGACCTCAACGCCAAGGTGCTCGGCGTACTCCTGGTCGTCGAATGCGCCCTCGTCGTGATCTTCGACATCGCCGCCGTCAGCCAGCCGGGCCCCGAGGGCCTGTCCTTCCAGGCGTTCAACCCCGACACCCTCACCGGCGCGGGACTCGGCACCGCGCTCTGCTTCTGCATCGCGGCGTTCGTCGGCTTCGAACAGGCCCCCGTCTACGCCGAGGAGACCAGCCGCCCGCAGATCGTCGTGTCCCGTGTGATGTTCATGGCCGTCGGGTACGCCGCCCTGTTCCTCGCCGTCAGCTCCTGGGCGCTGACCGTCGCGACCGGTCCCGGCTTCATCGCGGACACCTCGCTCAAGGAGGGCCCGGGGATGCTCTTCGGTCTGACCGAGGCGCGTCTCGGCTCCACATTCACCGACGTACTCCACGTCCTCTTCGTCACCGGCATGTTCGCCGCGCTCCTCAGCTTCCACAACGTCGTCGCCCGCTACGCGTTCGCGATGGGCCGCGAGGGCCTGCTGCCCGGCGCCTTCGGCCGTACGAACAAGGCCAGCGGCGCCCCGGCCACCGGCTCGCTGCTCCAGTCCGTCCTCTCCTTCGTCGTCGTGCTGGCCTTCGCCCTCACCGACGACAACCCGGTCGGCGACCCCACCGCACCGGTGCTGAACCTGTTCACCTGGATGGGCAACGTCGGCGCGCTCGGCGTCATCCTGCTGATGGCCGCCGCCTCCTTCGCCGTCATCGCCTTCTTCGTGAAGCGGGGCGCCGGCCGGGCGCAGGCGCCCCGCCTGGTGGCCTCAGGACTGGCCGGCCTCGCCCTGCTGGCCATCGCCTTCCTCACCGTCAAGGACTTCGACGTGCTGGTCGGCTCGGGTCCCGGATCGGTCCTCAACTGGGTGCTGCCCGGCATCATCGGCGTCGCGCTCGCAGGCGGCCTGGTGTACGGCGCGGTGCTGCGCTCCACCAAGCCGGAGGTGCACGCCAGGATCGGCCTCGGCAACGAGGCGTTCCAGCTGGAGAAGGCCGCCGAGGCCGACTCCGAGCGCTGAGGACGTTCTTACCGAACAGTGACGGACACCCGCGGCCCCTGGTGACAGCAGGCCGCGGGTGTTCTATTGGGGGCGTGAACACTCGCCCTCCCGATGCCGAAGGCCCGCCCGTCGGCCGCCGTCTGATCCTTGCCGTGCTCGGCGCGGGCGCGGCGGCGGTGGTGGCCGCGCCCGCGCTCCAGCGGGCCATGGAGACCGGCCTCGGCGCGGTCGCGGACAAGGACCCCACCGGTCTGACCGGACTGCTGCCCAACGGCGGTGGGTTCCGCTACTACTCCGTGGCCTCGTCCGTACCGAAGAAGAGCGCCGCCGACTACCGCCTCACCGTGGACGGCCTGGTCGACCGCCCGGCCACGTACACACTGGACTCCCTCAAGGCGCTGCCGCAGACCCGCATGGTCCGCGACGTCCAGTGCGTGACCGGCTGGCGGGTCCCCGAGACCCCCTTCGAGGGCGTACGGCTCTCGGCCCTGCTGGACGCGGCCGGTGTACGGCCCGGCGCGAAAGCCATCCGCTTCACCTGCTTCGACGGCGCCTACAGCGAAAGCCTCACGCTGGAGCAGGCGAGGCGCGACGACGTACTGGTCGCGCTCCGGATGCAGGACCGGCCGCTCAGCCACTCCCACGGCGGGCCGGTCCGGCTGTACGTGGCCCCCATGTACTTCTACAAGTCGGCGAAATGGCTCTCGGGGATCACCGTTACCGATTCCGTGCGCCCCGGATACTGGGAGGAGCTCGGATATGACATCGACGCCTGGGTCGGCCGGTCCAACGGCCGCGACGACGCACCCACCGTCTGAACCCTCCGCGCGCGTCGCCCGGTTCACCCCGGCGCAGCGCTGGACGCACCGCACCACGGCCTGGCTGACGCTCCTGTGCGTGGCGACGGCCGCCTGTCTGTACGTGCCCCAGCTCGCCGAACTCGTCGGACGCCGCCACCTCGTGGTCACCGTCCACGAGTGGTCCGGGCTGCTCATCCCCGTACCGCTGCTCGCCGGCCTCGCCTCACGGGCGCTGCGTGCCGATCTCTCCCGGCTCAACCGCTTCGCGCCGTACGACAGGCAGTGGCTGCGCGCGGCCCTGCGCCGCGACCACCGGGCCGCCTCCCGGCCCGCCGGGAAGTTCAACGCGGGCCAGAAGCTCTACGCCGCCTGGATCGCGGGCGCCGTGCTCGTGATGCTCGGCACCGGGCTGCTGATGTGGTTCACCGGCCTCGCTCCGCTGGTGTGGCGTACGAGCGCGACGTTCGTGCACGACTGGCTGGCACTGGCGATCGGCATCGTGCTGGCCGGGCACATGGCGAAGGCGCTCGCCGACCCGGAGGCACGCCGTGGCATGCGTACCGGGTCGGTCGAGCGCCAGTGGGCCGACCGGGAGCACCCGCACTGGCGGGACCCCGAAGACAGGCCGTAGCTACAACACGAGCGACAGCAGCAGGATGAAGCCGAGCCCGACGACGGAGATGATCGTCTCCATCACCGACCAGGTCTTGATCGTCTGGCCGACGTCCATACCGAAGTACTCCTTCACCAGCCAGAACCCGGCGTCGTTGACGTGGCTGAAGAAGAGCGAACCCGCGCCGATGGCGAGGACGAGCAGCGCCGCGTGGGAGGTCGACATGTCGGCTGCCAGCGGGGCGACCAGACCGGCCGCCGAGATCGTGGCCACCGTGGCCGAACCCGTCGCGAGGCGGATGGCGACGGCGATCAGCCAGCCGAGCAGCAGGGCGGGGATCGACCAGTTCTCGGAGAACTCCAGGATCATCTGGCCGACACCGGCGTCGATGAGCGTGGTCTTGAAGCCGCCGCCCGCACCGACGATCAGCAGCACACCGGCGATCGGCGCGAGGGACTTCTCGACGGTGGTGGAGAGGCGCGCCTTGGTGAATCCGGCGGCCCGGCCCAGCGTGAACATTCCGAGGATCACGGCGGCGAGCAGCGCGATGAGCGGCGAACCGATCACGTCGGTGACCCGCTGGACGTTGTTCTCCGGGTTGTCCACGACGATGTCGACGAAGGCCTTGACCAGCATCAGCACGACGGGCAGGAGCACGGTCGCCAGCGTGGCACCGAAGCCGGGACGGCGCTCCAGGTCCTCGGAGGGGCGCTGGGGGATCATCTTCTCGGGGGCCTGGATGTCGACCCAGCGGGCCGCGTAACGGGAGAAGAGCGGGCCCGCGATGATCACCGTGGGGATCGCGACGAGCACGCCGAGAGCCAGGGTGACACCCAGGTTGGCGTCAAGGGCGTCGATGGCGACCAGCGGACCGGGGTGCGGCGGAATCAGCCCGTGCATCACGGAGAGTCCGGCGAGCGCCGGGATACCGATCCGCATCAGGGAGTAGTTGCCGCGCTTGGCGACCAGCAGCACCACCGGGATCAGCAGCACGATGCCGACCTCGAAGAACAGCGGCAGCCCGATGATCGAGGCGATCAGCACCATCGCCCAGGGCATGGCACGCCCGCTCGCCTTCGCGAGGATCGTGTCGACGATCTGGTCGGCGCCGCCGGAATCGGCGAGCAGCTTGCCCAGGATCGCGCCGAGCGCGATGAGCACACCGACACTGGCCACGGTCGAGCCGAGGCCGGTGGAGAAGCTGGTGATCGTCTTGTCCAGCGGAGCCCCGGCGAAGGCGCCGAGCGCCAGCGAGCCGATGGTCAGCGCCAGGAATGCGTGCACCTTGAACTTGGTGATGAGCAGAACGATGAGCGCGATGCCCGCCAGGACTGCGATGCCCAACTGCGCGTTGCCTGCCGAAGTGATCGGTTCGACGGCGTCCGCTGCCAGCATCTCGACGCTGAGACTGGTCACGGTGAGGATCCTTAGCTATCGAGCCGGCGCAACGCGGCGACGGCTCGGTCGGATATTTCTTCGGGGGTGCCGGACACGTCGACAGAGACGCCCACTTCGTCCTCCTGCAAGGGCTGCAGGGTGGTGAACTGCGAATCGAGCAGCGCGGTCGGCATGAAGTGGCCCTTGCGGTCCGCCATCCGGCGCTCGATGAGGTCCCGGTCGCCGGTCAGGTGGAGGAAGACGGCACCGGGAGCCTCCGCCCGCAGGCGGTCGCGGTAGGAGCGCTTGAGCGCCGAGCTGCTGACGACTCCGCCGAGACCGGCCCGGCTGTGCGCCCACTGCCCGATCGCGTCGAGCCAGGGCCAACGGTCCGCGTCGTCCAGCGGGGTACCGGCCGACATCTTGGCGATGTTCGCAGCGGGATGGAAGTCGTCGCCCTCGGCGTACGGAACGCCGAGTTCGGCGGCGAGCAGAGGTCCGATCGTGGTCTTGCCGGTCCCTGCTACGCCCATCACCACGACGACGTGGGGGGTGCTCATTGGTGCCTCGCTGTCTTCTTCGACATCGGTCCGTCGCGCTACTGAAACCTATACGTACGACTTATTCAAGATGCTGTGACATAAACGTCGTACTTTTTGTTCCCGAACTGTGCCCCGTAGGCTTGTGGCCATGACCACACAGGGCCAGGGGCTGCATACACACGTGCTGGACACCCTGGGTCTGGAGATCGCCGCAGGGGAGTTCCCGCCCGGCAGCGTGCTGCGCACGGACGAGCTGGCCCAGCGCTTCGAGGTCTCCCGCACGGTCGTACGCGAAGTGGTCCGCGTCCTCGAATCCATGCACCTCGTCGAGTCCCGGCGCCGCGTCGGTGTGACCGTACGGCCCACCGAGGCGTGGAACGTCTACGACCCGCAGGTCATCCGTTGGCGGCTGGCGGGCTCCGACCGCCCGCGCCAGCTGCGCTCACTCACCGTCCTGCGCTCGGCGATCGAACCGGTCGCCGCGGGCCTGGCCGCGACCCACGCCACCCCGGAACAGTGCGCGGCCCTCACGGAGTGCGCCCTCGGCATGGTCGCCACCTCGCGCGGCCAGCAGCTCGAGGGCTATCTGCGGCACGACATCGCGTTCCACCGGATCGTGCTCAACGCCTCGGGCAACGAGATGTTCGCGCGGCTCGGCGACGTCGTGGCCGAGGTCCTGGCGGGCCGCACCCACCACCAGGTGATGTTCGAGGACCCCGACCCGGCCGCCGTCACCCTCCACGTACGCCTGGCCGAAGCGGTCCGCGAGGGCGACCCGGAGGCCGCGGAACGCCTGACGAAGGAGATCGCGGTGGGCGCACTCCACGAGCTGGACGTACTCGCGCCCTGACCTCCTGCCCTCAGTCGCCCCCATAGCCTTAAGGGCATGGGAGGGGCCCCCTCGGCAGGTTCGATCGTTCACGCACATGCGCCAACCGCCCCGCAGCCGCCGCCAGCACCATCTCCAGCGCCGCCGGATACCCGCTGCGGTCCATCTCGGCCACCAGCACCCCCGCCGTCGCCGCGATATGCGGATGCGTCTCCGCCGGCGCCTGCGCGTACGTCTCACGCCACGTCCGTACCTCCAGCTCCTGGGCCCGCACCGGCAGCACCAGAGTCGACGCGTCCAGCGCGGCGAACGACAGCGTCTGGTCGACGAACACGTGGTAGATCCGCACCGCCTCCGCATCCGGGAATCCCGCCCCGCGCAGCACCCCGAGAATCGCGTCCACCGACCGCATCTCGTGCGTCCGCCCGGTCACCCGTGCACAGGCCAGCATCGCCGCCTGCGGATGCGCCATGTATTCCGCGTGCATGCTCAGCCCCAGCGCCCGGAGATCGGCACGCCAGTCCCCGGTGGGACGCCACCTGTTCAACGTACGGCCGATCAACTCGTCGGCCACCGCCAGCAACAGCTCGTCCGTGTCCCTGAAGTACCGGTACACGGCGCTCGGATCACACCCCAGCGCCGCGCCGAGCCGGCGTACCGTCAGCGCCGCCGCCCCGTGCTCGCCGATCAGCCGCAGCGTCGTCTCCACGATGAGCTGCTCCGACAGCACCGTCCCCTGCTTGGTGGGACGCCTGCGCCGCCGCGCTCCCTCCGGCACCACCCGCTCACTCGCGCTCATGGCCCGCACCTTATGACAACAGCGTTGACGTGTGAACCCGTCGCGGAGTTCGATATGCCGCCATCGGGGCCCGCACGGCGCCCCACGGCGAAGGAGCGACTGTGACCGCCTCAAGAACCTCGTACGGCAGCGACCCACCGGCCCCGCAGGCCCCACCGGCCCTGAAGCGGAGCCTCGGTGTCGTCGACGGTGTGGCCATCGCCGCCTCCTCCACGGCGGCCACCACCAGCATCGGCATCGGCCTCGGTGTCACCGCGGGCGTCGTCGGCCTGCATCTGCCGATCATCATGCTCCTAGGGTTCCTGCCGATCCTTGCCATCGCGAGCGCGTACTCCCGGCTCAACAGGGTCGAGCCGAACATGGGCAGCGGTTTTACGTCTGGGTGGGCCGCTCCCTCAGCCCCTGGCTGGGCTTCCTCGTCGGCTGGATCGGCATCGTCGCCACGGTCGTCTTCCTCTCGTACACCACGACCGTCACCGGCTCCGCCCTCCTCCAACTCGCGGGCGAGGCAGGCCTGCACGAGCTCGCCGGCCTCCGCCTCGACCCCGACTCCACGGCCCAGGCGACCGCCCTCGGTATCGTCGTCCTGGTGGCGGTCACCTTCACCGCGGTCACCGGCCTCCGGTCCGCCGCCAACTTCCAGAAGTACCTGCTGGTCTTCGAGTACGTCGTACTCCTCGGCTTCTGCGGTTACGGACTCCTCTTCGGCCCGCACCCCTTCAGCCTCGACTGGCTCAACCCCTTCACCATCCCGTCGGGACAGCAGCTCGCCCAGGGACTCCTGCTCTCCGTCTTCTGTTACTGGGGCTTCGAGTCCACGTTCAGCGTCACCGAGGAGGTCCGCGACCCCGAGGACGCCTCCCGGGCCGGATTCATCACCCTCTTCACCATGCTCGGCCTCTTCCTGCTCGGCTCCTTCGCCTTCCAGCGCGTGCTCTCGCTCGACGAGTTGTCCGCCCACGGCGCCCAGGGCCTCACCTACTTCGGCGACCGGCTCGCGGACCAGCCCCTCGCCGCGCTCCCGCTGATCGCCCTCACGCTCTCCGCCGTCGCCTCCCTCCAGTCGGGAGTGATCCCCACCGTCCGCGGCATGTTCGCGATGGGCCGCGACCGTACGCTCGGCCCGCTCTGGACCAAGGTCAGCCCCCGTTACGGGACTCCGGCGGCCGGGACCGTCGCCATCGGCTGCGTCGCCGCCGCGCTGGCCGTCCTCTCCCTGGTCATCCCGAAGGTCGGCGACGTCATCCTCGCCTCGGTCAACGCGATCGGCGTCGTCGTCTCCCTCTACTACGCGCTGACCGCCCTGGCAGCCGCCACCCGCTTCCGCGGCGCGCTGCGAGAAAGCTGGTCCGAGGCTCTGCGGGCCGTGGTCCTCCCCGTCCTCAGCGCGCTCTTCCTGCTCGGCCTCGGCGGCTACCTGTGCTGGACCTTCTACACATCCGCCGACCACTTCGAAATCAGCCCGGACAACGGCTGGTTCATGCTCTTCTGCCCGGCCGCCATGGTGCTGACCGGCGTGGTCGCTGCGGCCTGGGCCAAGTGGGTAAGAAAGTCTCCGTACTTCATCACGGGGCGCTCCATCGCACCGGCCGACCCGCATATGGCCGAAGCGGCCTGACGGTCAGGGCCTGTCCCCACACCACCACCCTCGCAAGGAACGGAACGCAACCAGCCATGCACCACGCACCCGCCGACCTCGTCCTCACCGGCGGCCCCGTCCTCACCATGGACGCGGCCCGCACCTGCGCCACCACCCTCGCCGTCACCGGCGACCGCATCACCGCCGTCGGCCACGACGAGGTCCGCGAGCTCATCGGCCCGAAGACCGAGGTCGTCGATCTCGCCGGACGGCTGCTCGTCCCGGGCTTCCAGGACGCTCACATCCACCCGGTCGTCGCCGGTCTCGAACTCGCCCAGTGCGACCTGACGGAATGCCTTACGGCAGCGGCCACCCTCGCCGCCGTGCACACCTACGCCACCGCCCACCCCGACCAGGAATGGATCACCGGCGGCGGCTGGTCCATGGAGGCCTTCGAGGGCGGCGCACCCACCCGGGACCTCCTCGACACCGTCGTACCCGACCGCCCCGTCTACCTGGTCAACCGCGACCACCACGGCGCCTGGGTCAACACCCGGGCCCTGGAACTCGCCGGCATCGCCCGGGACACCCCCGAACCCGCCGACGGACGCATCGAGCGCGACGACCGGGGCGAGCCCACCGGCCTCCTCCAGGAGGGCGCCATGGACCTGGTCGCCCGCCTCACCCCCCGGTCCACCCCCGCCGACCGCCTCGCCGCCCTGCTGCGCGCCCAGCGGATTCTCCACGCGTACGGCATCACCGCCTGGCAGGACGCCCTCGTGGGCTCCTTCGGCGCCATGGACGATCCCGCCGACGCCTATCTCGCCGCCGCCCGCGACGGTTCGCTCACCGCCCGGGTAGTCGGCGCCCTCTGGTGGGACCGCGACCGGGGTGCCGAGCAGATACCCGAACTGGTCGCCAGGCGGGCCGAGCTGAGCACAGGACCCTTCCGGGCCGGGTCCGTGAAGATCATGCAGGACGGCGTCGCCGAAACCGGCACCGCCGCACTCCTCACCCCGTACCTCGATGCCTGCGGCTGCGCCACCACGAACACCGGCACCAGCTTCGTCGACCCGGTGGCACTGCGCGGGTACGTCACCGAACTGGACGCCCTCGGCTTCCAGGCCCACTTCCACGCACTCGGCGACCGCGCGGTCCGCGAGGCCCTGGACGCCATCCAGGCCGCACGCACCGCCAACGGCCGTACCGACACCCGCCCCCACCTCGCCCACCTCCAGGTCGTCCACCCCGACGACATCCCCCGGTTCCGCGAGCTGGGTGCCACGGCCAACATCCAGCCGCTGTGGGCCGCCCACGAACCGCAGATGGACGAGCTGACCATCCCCTTCCTCGGCGCCGAGCGGGCCGCCCTGCAATATCCGTTCGGCGCACTCCTGCGGTCGGGCGCCACCGTCGCCGCGGGCAGCGACTGGCCGGTCAGCAGCGCCGACCCACTGCACGGCATCCACACGGCGGTCAACCGGACCGCGCCCGATTCCGATGGGGACGGCCCGGTCTTCCTGCCCGCGGAGCGGATCTCGCTGACCGCCGCCATCGCCGCGTACACGGCGGGCTCGGCCTATGTGAACCACCTCGACGACACCGGCTCCCTGCGCGCCGGGGCCCTCGCCGACCTGGTGGTCCTGGACCGTGACCCGTACGCGGGCCCGGCCGGGGAGATCGGCGCCACGCGTGTCCTGCGGACCTACGTGGGCGGCCGGAAGGTCCACGACTCCGAGGACTGAGCACGACGCGCGGCCCCCGCGGAACGGCGCACACCGCGGGGGCCGGCGGTACATTCCCCTGGGCGTACGGTTGTCCGTGATCGATCTTCACAACGTCGGAGACAGGGAGACCACGGTATGGCGCAGCAGGTGCAAGGGGTCATCGCACCGGGGAAGAACGAGCCGGTACGGGTCGAGACCATCGTGATCCCGGACCCCGGTCCCGGCGAGGCCGTGGTGAAGATCCAGGCGTGCGGCGTCTGCCACACCGACCTGCACTACAAGCAGGGCGGCATCAACGACGACTTCCCGTTCCTGCTCGGCCACGAGGCGGCCGGGATCGTCGAGTCCGTCGGCGAGGGCGTCACGGACGTCGAGCCCGGTGACTTCGTCGTCCTCAACTGGCGGGCCGTGTGCGGCCAGTGCCGTGCCTGTCTGCGCGGCAGGCCCTGGTACTGCTTCGACACCCACAACGCCACACAGAAGATGACGCTGCTCGACGGTACGGAGCTGTCGCCCGCGCTCGGTATCGGCGCGTTCGCCGAGAAGACGCTCGTCGCCGCCGGGCAGTGCACCAAGGTCGACCCGAAGGTCTCCCCGGCCGTCGCCGGGCTCCTCGGCTGCGGCGTCATGGCGGGCATCGGCGCGGCGATCAACACCGGCCAGGTCGGCCGCGGCGACTCGGTCGCCGTGATCGGCTGCGGCGGTGTCGGTGACGCGGCGATCGCCGGTGCGCGGCTCGCGGGCGCGGCGAAGATCATCGCGGTCGACATCGACGACCGGAAGCTGGAGACGGCGAAGACGATGGGCGCCACGCACACCGTCAACTCCCGCTCCACCGACCCGGTCGAGGCGATCCGCGCCCTGACCGGTGGCAACGGCGCGGACGTCGTCATCGAGGCGGTCGGCCGCCCGGAGACGTACAAGCAGGCGTTCTACGCCCGCGACCTCGCCGGCACGGTCGTCCTCGTCGGCGTCCCCACCCCCGAGATGCAGCTCGAACTCCCGCTCATCGATGTGTTCGGCCGCGGCGGTTCGCTCAAGTCCTCCTGGTACGGGGACTGCCTGCCCTCACGCGACTTCCCGATGCTCATCGACCTGCACCAGCAGGGCCGCATCGACCTCGGCGCGTTCGTCACCGAGACCATCGGCCTCGGTGACATCGAGGAGGCGTTCGCCCGGATGCACGACGGCGACGTCCTCCGCTCGGTGGTGGTCTTCTGATGACCGCGCGCATCGACCACCTGGTCACCTCCGGCACCTTCGCGCTCGACGGCGGCGAGTGGGACGTCGACAACAACGTCTGGATCGTCGGCGACGACACCGAGGCCGTCGTCATCGACGCCGCCCACGACGCGGCGGCCATCGAGGCGGCACTCGACGGCCGTACGCTGCGGGCGATCATCTGCACCCACGCCCACAACGACCACATCGACGCGGCCCCGGCCCTCGCCGCCGCCACCGGCGCACCGATCCTGCTGCACCCCGACGACCTGCCGCTGTGGAAGCAGACCCACCCGGACCGCGCACCCGACGGCGAACTCGCCGACGGCCAGGAGCTGGAGATCGCGGGCATCCGCCTCCAGATCCTGCACACCCCCGGCCACGCGCCGGGCGCGGTCTGCCTCTACGCCCCCGAGCTGGGTACCGTCTTCACAGGTGACACGCTCTTCCAGGGCGGTCCCGGCGCCACCGGCCGTTCGTTCTCCGACTTCCCGACGATCGTCGCCTTGATCCGGGACCGGCTGCTCTCCCTGCCCGGGGAGACCACCGTCCGCACCGGACACGGCGACCCCACCACCATCGGCACGGAGGCCCCGCACCTCCAGGAGTGGATCACCCGCGGCCACTGAGGCTCACCGGTCCGGCCACTCGGAAAGCCGCAGCCCGCTCTCGAAGCGGCGCGGCTCTCCCGTGACCGGATCGGTGAACTCCAGCACCCGGGCCAGCAGTTGGAGAGGCCGCGCGTAGTCGTCGCCACCGCTCTCCTCGTCCACCACCACCGGATAGACCGGGTCGTGGACGAGCGGCAGCCCCAGGGCGTTCATATGGACCCGCAGCTGATGGGTCCGCCCGGTCGCGGGCAGCAGCCGGTAGCGCCCGAACCCCTCCCGGTGCTCCAGCAGCTCGATGCGGCTCTCACTGTTCGCCTCACCCGGCTCCTCACGGGCGGCCATCACTCCCCGTTCCTTCACGATCCGGCTGCGCACGGTGCGGGGGAAGTCCAGAAGCGGGTCGTACGGGGCCACCGCCTCGTACTCCTTGCGCACGAGCCGGTCCCGGAACAGCGTCTGGTACGCGCCCCGCTCCTCGGGCCGTACGACGAACAGGACGAGGCCAGCGGTCAGCCGGTCCAGCCGGTGCGCGGGCTGCAGGCGCTCGATGCCCAGCTCGCGGCGCAGCCGGGCGACCGCCGTCTCGGTGACGTGGCGCCCGCGCGGGGTGGTGGCGAGGAAGTGCGGCTTGTCGGCGACGACGAGATGAGCGTCCCGGTACACCACGCCCACGGGGAACGGCACCGGCTGCTCCGCCGCGAAGTCCCGGTGGAACCAGATGAAACGGCCGGTCGTGTACGGCTCGTCGGGTCCCACCGCGACGCCGTCTGCACCGACGAACCGCCCCTCGGCGAACATCGCGTCCACCCGCTCCGCCCCGATCGCGGCCCCGAACCGCACCAGCAGATGATCCCGGACCGTGCCCCGGCCGGCCTCGCGGTCCTCCGGCAGCCGGATCCGCACCGGATCGATGCCGTCCCGCTGAGGCAGCGGGGCTGCGGGCGGCTTCGAACGCACTGGTCGGTCCCTCTCGTGGGCGGGGTGTGACTTCGGCCCATCATCTCAATCCCGGCGGCAACCTTGTGCGCGGCGGCGGCGACCAGTGAAGGAGAGCTCACCCCCACACCCGAGGAACGGACCCCATGAGTCAACCGAGTCGACGATCCGAACTGCGCAAGTCGAACAACAGGCGCCGGACGCGCCGCCGTGGCATCGCCGCGCTGACCGCCGCGGTCGCAATGACCGGCGCCGCGCTCGCCACCAACATCATGCTGTCGCCGGCCGGCGCGGCCACCGCCTGGCCGACCCCCGAGGGCCGGCAGGCGGTGCCCGCCACGATCGAGGTGTCCGGCACCTACGACGGCGGCCTCAAGCGCTTCTACGGCAGCGGAGAGCTGGGCGGCGACGGCCAGGACGAGGGCCAGGACCCGGTGTTCCGGCTGAAGGACGGCGCGGTCCTGAAGAACGTCGTCCTCGGCTCCCCGGCCGCGGACGGTATCCACTGCGCGGGCAGCTGCACGCTCCAGAACGTCTGGTGGGAGGACGTCGGCGAGGACGCCGCGACCTTCAAGGGCAAGTCCGCCGGCTCCGTCTACACGGTGTACGGCGGCGGCGCCAGGAAGGCGTCCGACAAGGTCTTCCAGTTCAACGGAGCCGGCAAGCTCGTCGTCACCAAGTTCCAGGTGTCCGACTTCGGCAAGCTCGTCCGCTCCTGCGGGAACTGCTCGACGCAGTACAAGCGGACGATCATCGTGAACGACGTCGACATCACCGCACCCGGCAAGTCGATCGTCGGCATCAACACCAACTACGGTGACACCGCCGCGCTGCGCAACATCCGCGTCCACGGGGACAGCGGCAGGAAGATCGCCACCTGTGACCGGTTCACCGGCAACAGCACGGGCGCCGAGCCGCCGAAGACGGGCACCGGCCCCGATGGCACCTACTGCCGCTTCACGGCCTCGGACATCAGCTACCAGTAGCCACAGCCGTAAAACAAAAGGACCCCAGTTGAACTGGGGTCCTTGCTGGTGTCCGAGGGGGGACTTGAACCCCCACGCCCGATAAAGGGCACTAGCACCTCAAGCTAGCGCGTCTGCCATTCCGCCACCCGGACAAGGTGTCTGTCTCGCGGGCCCGGCCCGTTCCGACGTGGAAAACCATAGCAAACATTCGGGGGTGCTCGATCACGCCAGGTGCGGTGTGAAGGGTGGATGACAGGAGGCGGGCGCCCTTGGGCACGCGGCGCGGGCGCGGGAGGATGAGGGGGAGCACCACAGCGACAGTGGAAGGAAGCAGCGTGAGCGAGACCAACACGGCGCGGACCGTCTCCGGCGAGGACGAGGTCGTGGACCTCTGCCGTGACCTGATCCGGATCGACACCAGCAACTACGGGGACCACTCGGGACCGGGGGAGCGGCTCGCCGCCGAGTACGTCGCGGAGAAGCTCGCCGAGGTCGGGCTCGAACCGCAGATCTTCGAATCCCACAAGGGCCGCGCCTCCACCGTGGCCCGGATCGCGGGCGAGGACCGGTCCAGGCCCGCGCTGCTGATCCACGGGCACACTGATGTGGTCCCGGCCAACGCGGCCGACTGGACGCACGACCCGTTCTCCGGCGAGATCGCGGACGGCTGCGTATGGGGCCGCGGCGCGGTCGACATGAAGGACATGGACGCGATGACCCTCGCGGTCGTCCGTGACCGCATGCGCAGTGGCCGCAAGCCGCCGCGGGACATCGTGCTCGCCTTCCTCGCGGACGAGGAGGCGGGCGGCACCTACGGGGCCCGGTTCCTGGTCGACAAGCACCCCGGGCTGTTCGAGGGCGTCACGGAGGCCATCAGCGAGGTCGGCGGGTTCTCGTTCACCGTCAACGAGAATCTGCGGCTCTACCTCGTGGAGACGGCACAGAAGGGCATGCACTGGATGAAGCTGACCGTGGACGGCACCGCCGGCCACGGTTCGATGATCCACAAGGACAACGCCATCACAGAGCTCTGCGAGGCCGTCGGACGCCTCGGCCGGCACAAGTTCCCCGTGCGGGTGACCAAGACCCTGCGGCACTTCCTGGACGAGCTCTCGGACGCACTGGGCACCGAGCTCGACCCCGAGAACATGGACGAGACGCTCGCCAAGCTGGGCGGCATCTCCAAGCTCATCGGGGCTTCGCTCCAGAACACCGCCAACCCGACCCAGCTCGGTGCGGGCTACAAGGTCAACGTCATTCCGGGACAGGCGACCGCGCATGTGGACGGGCGGTACCTGCCGGGGTACGAGGAGGAGTTCCTCGCCGACCTGGACCGGATCCTCGGCCCCAACGTGAAGCGCGAGGACGTGCACGCGGACAAGGCGCTGGAGACCACCTTCGACGGCGCCCTCGTCGACGCGATGCAGACGGCGCTGGTGGCGGAGGACCCGATCGCTCGCGCCGTGCCGTACATGCTCTCGGCGGGAACCGACGCGAAGTCCTTCGACGACCTGGGCATCCGGGGCTTCGGGTTCGCTCCGCTGAAGCTGCCGCCTGAGCTCGACTTCGCGGGGATGTTCCACGGCGTGGACGAGCGCGTTCCGGTCGACGGCCTGAAGTTCGGCGTGCGCGTGCTCGACCGTTTCATCGACAACTCCTGAAGATCCGACCGGAGATTCGCCCGCGTGTGCGTACATAACCAGAAAGAGTGAAAGCGGTCGGTCGCTCGTAGCCCCACCACCCACTCCTCGTTACAAGTGATGCGGTCCGCGGCTGGGACCGCATTGCCAACTAGGAGGAATAATGATCAAGAAGGTTGCCGCCATCGCGGCTGCTACCGGTGGACTCGTGCTCGCTGGTGCGGGCATGGCCACGGCTGACTCGGGCGCCCAGGGTGCTGCCATCGGCAGCCCCGGCGTGCTCTCGGGCAACGTCGTTCAGGTCCCCGTCCACGTCCCGGTGAACGTGTGTGGAAACACCGTCTCCGTGATCGGGCTGCTGAACCCCGCCTTCGGCAACACCTGCGTCAACGCGTGACGTTGATCGTCAACCCGTAAGGGTTTGAGCTCGGTCGGCCCCGGAGTGCGCGCCATGCACTCCGGGGCCGCTGGGCATTCGGCCCTCGCGCGGTCGCGTCCGGGGGTATTTCGGAAGGCAAAAGGCAGGAAACGAACCTATGCGACAGGTCACACGTAAGGGCCTGATCACCATGGCAGCGGCGGGCGGAGTGCTCGCGCTGAGTGGCGGTTACGCACACGCCGACGCGGGAGCGGCCGGCTCCGCGTCGAATTCTCCGGGGGTGTTGTCAGGGAATTCCGTCCAGGTCCCGATCGACGTACCGGTCAATGTGTGCGGCAACTCGGTCAGCGTCGTCGGACTGCTCAACCCGGCAACCGGAAACGACTGCGGCAACGGATCGGCCGACACGCGGCAGGACTCCGGGTCCGGAGCGCACGGCAGTGCCCCCGGCGGCCCCGCGTCGGGTGGATCCACCGCCCACGAGAACGGCCAGGCCGCGGGGAGCGCCCCCGGTACGGGCAAGCACCGCGCCCCCGAGGCCACGGCCGGCGGAGAGGCCAAGGGCTCGCCGGGCATCGGCTCCGGGAACCACGTCGCGATCCCGGTCAACATCCCCGTGAACGTCTGCGGCAACAGCGTCACCATCGGTGGACTGCTCAACCCGGTCTTCGGCAACGACTGCGCCAACGACTCCGAGGTCGGCCCGCCGGCCGAGCAGCCGGAGACTCCCGGCACCCCGGGCAAGCCGGCCGAACCGGTCGATCCGGCGCACCCGCCCGTGTACGGGCCCTCCGAGCCCAACGCTCCGGAGACCCAGATCGTCTCGGACGAGCAGCTCGCCCAGACCGGCGCGGGAGGCCTCGACCTGCTGATCCCGGCGAGCGCGGGCCTGCTGCTCGCGGGCGCGGGCACGGTGCTCTACCGCCGCTCCCGCAGCGCCGCGTAACGGCACGACCACACCTGCGTACGAGTACGAGAAGGAGCGGGCCGCGCGACTCCCCGCGGCC